>NZ_JBFNXW010000001.1:1210818-1513522 GCF_040811775.1 Balneola sp. MJW-20 | reverse complement strand
CTGAAGTTCTCTGGAGAAGAAGCTCTCAGTAGAAACTCTATACGGGCTGTAGGCTACGCCCAGTTCCAGCAAAGATCGCCTGCTAAGCTTACTTCGCAGGTACAAACCGGCTTCCCAGATATCATAAGAGATATCTGCGCTGGTGGTGTCGGGCAGACAGGATGTACAGGGGAATTCCTCTATGCCCAACCCGTTTTTAACGTTTCTTTTCAGGTTATATAGTTCTACTGATATTGTGGGAGACCAGCTTCTTTTGATGAAAGGAAGTCCGCGGTATTCTGCTATAAGAAAAGCATCACGGTCTAGATTAATCAGGCGATCCGGTTTGAAGAAATCACCGATTCCTTCGGATGGAAGCGAGCCTACTCCTACCAGCAATCCGCCGAATATGCTAAGGCGATCCAGTACATCACGTGATGACAGATAGAAACCGGGCTTTAGGTCACGGATAAGATTATTACCCAGATCACCAATCCGTCCTTCTTTTATGAGGGCACCATTATTCCCGTTTGGCTTTGAATAGTTATCGAAGCGGAGCACCGGAAAGAAACTGAATTTCGAAAAAGTATCCTCATATTTGTAGGCAAGTCTGTCTTCTGACCCGGCTTTATCCGTGATCCTGACCGCAGCACGGCCGGTATCGATACGGGCGCTGATATCCGTGTCAAAACTATTAAGGTCGGTGTCATCGAAGTCATTAAGGCTGGTTATATAAGGCTCAACGGTTTGCCCCGAAGTCATCTCATCTGCATATTCAGGATCATAGTAGCCAAAGGATGCGGGAAAATCAGTAGTGCTGATGTTCATTTTTCTGATCTTATATCCATCTGCCTCATACTGACTGTAATACAGGGTCCCGTTTTCTGTGATCTCGGGCATAAATGCTCCACCGATCACATTCGTAAGTTTGCGAACCGGTCCGCCATTTAAATTTCTTGAATAAACATTAAAGATTCCTTCGGGTGAACCTGAATAATAAAGTGTGCTGCCGTCTTCAGAGATCTCAGGATCCCGGTAATCTGTATGGGGGTCTGTAATTACCCCTGAGATACTCCGGTCTTCCAGATCGAGGCTATAGATATTGCGGCTTCCGAATAATGCAGAAGCAAAGTAGATCTCTTGCCCGTCGGGATGCCAGACCGGTGTAAAAACGGTCTCACCATTGGAGAAATCTGTAAGTTTGGTAATGTCACCATTTTCAGCATCCACTAAGACCAGGTTCTGCGTTCCCTGCTTATATTGAACGGCCGCGATCTGCTTGCCATCGGGACTGTATTCGGGTGATTCAATTCGTGCACTTTCGGTTAAACGGCGGTGTTTTTTGGAATCCCGGTCATAGATATAAAGGTCCCGGTAAAACTCCCCAAGTTTGTTCCTTTTATTGATACTGTAGACCAGTTTACGACCGTCCGGAGAGAAGGAAAAAGAAGTACTCAGGTAGGTGACCAGCGGTTTAACAGCATCAGTATGATTCCCGGTTTGTCGGAAGATCTGTTCATCATTGATAACCAGGTCTTCCGAACCATCTGCATTTCTGATATAAAGTGATAAGAGTCCGAAATCGAGTCCTTTATTGGAAAGGTATGCGACCTCGGTTCCGTCTTTACTGACCTTAGGGAAGAAATTATAGAAGCCTTCGTCCTCAACATAATCTCCTTCAACAGCATTGATCGAACTTACCGCCTGAGTATAAAAACCTTTTCGCTCAGCGATCCAGTCGTTATAGACCTGATCCCCATTTTCGCCGGTCGCCCTATTAATAGCTTGCTGTACAGTATAGACTCCTTTTTCACCGAGAGCAGAGGTGATATCCCGCAGGATATCTTCCCCAAAGCGGTTTACCAGGTAGATAACGAAAGCAAAGCCCTGATTGTAGACAGTTTCTCTTTCGATACTGGTCTTAGAGGAAAAGGTACCCATCTCATCCAATGTAAACTGGGTATCACTGAGAATACGTGTTCTCAGGATCATGTCCCGGTGACTATCCCAGCTTTCGTAAGCCATTCCGGTTCGCTGATATTGTGCAGTTCCTTCAGCCAGCCATGCCGGAATATTAATAGTTGCAAAGGGGAGGGTGACCAGTCCGTTAGGATAACCGTATAGCACATCGGGTCTCCTTACATCTTCATACGAGAGCCATTGCAGATAGAATGCCGGTATCCTGCGGCTTCTTTTCATTCCCTTTTGGATCTGAATGATATGAGTATACTCATGAGTGATCACATTACGAAGCCAGTTATGGGAACCTCTTAAGGGAGTATTTAAAGCTGGAAGCCAGATATCGATCTTATTATCAAAGAAGTATGCGGCCCCATTTGAATAATCTTCGCGGTCTTTAAGAACTATACTTACCTTTTCATCAGGCTCATACTCATATAGTTCGGTTATGGGACCAAAGATCTCTTCTGATATTCTGGATACTACCTGTGCAGACCTGCTGTTGCCCTCCTGGAAGTGTACCAGAAAATGTTCACTCTCTATGGTGTACCATTCCAGGTGATTCTGGGGGTAATCATAGAACTCAGGATTGGTCTGAGCGAAGACCTGCTGGTGAGAAAGCGTACTTCCGAAAATAAATAATACCAGTGCTATGTAGAATGTCTTTCTCATTAATGCACTATTGCAATCTTAATTAATTTAGAATCGGACCTTCCTTCTGAGTTGGCTTTTACAAGACAAAAATAGGGTCCGTTAGCCCAATCTGTGGTATTCACCGTGATCTCTTCCGGGAAACCACCATTGTGTTCGGTCTTCTGCTCAAAGATGATCCTGCCGCTCATATCTGCAACAGTGATAGTGACACTGCCCGGAGCGTCCAGTTCAAAACGGACATGGGTCTCCTGATCTGCAGGATTCGGCCAGTTATAGGTCTCCGCTTTATTCAGTACTCCGAAAGCGGATCCATTTCCGTTCTCATTTCGATCTGAGATTGAGGAAACAACATTACCACTAAATACAGCTTCTCCGTATATCGACGGCCAGAGGACTTCCCCGATATCTTTAAAGGTCCAGCCTTTCAGACTGCCGTCTTTACTTATAGCATAGAGTGTCTGATCCACTATGACCGGGTGTATCAAATTCTCATGATCCTCTGCAGCTCTGCCAACATACAATGGAAATCCCTCGAATGGATTTCCCTGGGTATCATAAGCATAGATATTCAGAGAAGCAGAATCCTGCCCGGTAACCAGGATATCAGGTTCCAGGTCATTGTTGATGTCAGCGATAAGAGGAGTGCCGGTGAATTGAACATTTGTGGGGGCCTGAATAGGAGTATAGATAAGCTGACCGCCTGAGGGGTTATATCCCTCGAGCTGATTGGAGGATTTATTAATAACATAGATCCTGCCTTCCGAGGAGAATGCCGGCCAGCCTGACTGCTCCTGTTCATAAAGTAGCGTAAACGGATCATCGCTTTCCGGATCGGCAATGATCAGTGAACGATCGGTAAGAATATAAAAGAGGGCCCGGTTTCCCAGCTGAAAACTTCCGGTATATGCACGATATGAGAGTCCGGAGTTAATTTCGTAAAACAATTCACTTCCAATGGCTACTCCTCCGGCTGCTGAAGAAGCCCTAAGTCCGTTAATTACTGATGACCTTTGTTCAGCCCGGTTTCTTTCATTTTGCAGGTAGGTATCATCAGCTAAGGTGATCACATCGGTAGTATTTTCTATGAAAAGAGTATCTCCCGAAAATGAACTGATAAAACCATTGTTTGCTGCAGCATTGAACTCAAAATCCTGATCGAATTCAGTATTAAGCTGATTCCAGGAGAATGCTCTGATATTGATCTGATCATTATTCTGGTCCGGGAGTACCGGGTTGGAGGCTGTGTAGATCCGGTCCAGGATAAGTGGTTGCTGAGGAAAGAGTTCGGTCAGAGTATCAGCAGATGGAGATCCTTGTGCTAATACTGATACGGTGGTTTGAGACGGAAGCACCAAAAATGAATCAGCTCCTGAGGTATAAAAGCTTAATGATAAGGGATAAGAGTCCCAATAAGCATCAGCTGGAGTGGCAAAATCATTACCGTTAAGATCAAGTGATAAGCTTGGTTCATATAGTAATTGATCAATATCGATCGCGCTGAGCCGGAACGAAGCGCTTGCCTGATTGTCGGAAAAGTCCGTGAGTTCAAAAAAGGAAGGACTTCCTGAATTACTGGCATTATTAGGTCGGGTATCCGGGCCAAACCGGTTCTCATAGATCTGGATATCTCCGAACTGGGTGATCACTCTGAAATTATTTCCGCTCCACCAGAAATCATAGGGTGAGCCGAATGCTGCACTGTTATCGATAGCTCCCGGTATTCCGGGTCCGATGTCCTGAGAGCCATCTGCTTCTTCCACATCAACCCCCCGGCGTTCAGGGTCCGTATTTACTCTTCCGGAGCTGAGCTGTGCATCGATGATCCCCTCGTCAATATGCCATATAAGAATACCGCCGTTTAAAATCCGGTCATCAGCACTGCCTTCAATACCGTCATTGCCAATATCCAGCCCTCCGGGCAGGCTGAAATCAAAGTTGTCAGCGTCTACTATCACACCGGCATTCAGCAGAGAATCAAAGCCCGGTTCCTGAAATACGAAAGCATTATCGAAGTTGGTGAAAGTTTGCTGGCTTTCCTGTCCATCAGAATTTCTTATTGTGAGTGTGATCCCGGTGCTGTCCGGGTCACGATGACGATTCTCGATCAGAAAATACTCGGAAGAGGACAGGGGGATCTTTATGATATTATCTGAAGAGATAAGCGAAGCAGCTTCTACAGTCAGATCACTGATTGATGTAATGTCTGCTTCTGTGGGTTCCTGCCAGCTAAGAAAAGTTTTCGACCAGGCTGTAGGTTCGGGTGGGAGTAACCCGTTATAAGCAAAAAAACCGGATCCGTCCATTAGGCCGAAACGGCCGATCGCGGGCTCACCAGTCTCGGTATTAAAGAGATCGGGAAGTCCAAGATGAGAACCTATGGATGCACAAAGCAATCCGTTTATTGATAGCGGAAATACAAATTCGTTTTGCTGAATATCCAGTCCTCTTCTGGATTCTGTGCGAGGCAGGATCATACTATTCGTGATCCTGAATGTGCCACCATTGATCTCGAAACCCTCAAATGACTGTTCACCGAGTAATCTGCCAATCTGATCTTTCTTGAGATAAATGGAAGGGATATCCTGCGGGGTTACATCAAGACTGGTTCCGGTAAGTTGTATGTCTCTCCCAACACCGGCATGAAAGATAATGAATGCTGTTTCTTCCGGATTCAGACCCGTGGCATCAAAGCCTCCGGATTCTTCTACTTTGGCCCAGGAATCCCGGACCAGCTCTGCCAGCTTTTCTGTAGTGAAAAACTCCCCGGTTGGGGAGTAATTCTCCATAGGCTGATCCAGACGATATACATCGGGCAGCACTCTGTAGTTCAGGCTAAGCTGACCGTCGGAGGCTTGTTCATAATAATTTTTGGCAAATTCCAGGTGGGCTTCAAAATAACTCTGATCATGCGGTAAGGGCTCAACTCTGAAATCAGTTGCTCGTTCAAGATAGGGGAGGCCACCCGGCCCAAATATCCCCGTTCCGGAAGTAAAGCGGTTGGAGTCCGGCTGAAATTCTACCATAATAGCTACTACATTCAGGGTGCCGGTAGTTGGTACCTGAGATGAGCTTAGATCAGGTAAAGAAATAGCATGTGATCTCTTAACCTGAACCTGAAAGGCTGATATGTCCTGCTTCCCAAATACAAAGAGCATGCTGAGTATCAACATGCTCTTCAGGAAGTTCTGGGCTATTTTCATCTATTTAAAAATTCAGTAGTACGGAGAAGCGCAAGGTATTCGCTAAAGGACTTTGTGATTCAATGGTGTTAATATAACTAAAGTCGATTCCAAATAATCCGTATCGAAGTCCGGCGCCAAGAGTGATATACTCACGGTCACCGTTGTTTGGATCTTCATAGTAGTATCCGGCACGCAACGCAAAGCTGTTGTCATACCAGTACTCAATTCCGGCGCCTATCATGAACTGCTGTAAAAGTCCGACTTCAACGATCTCCTGTCCGTCAAACCGCTCAAAAGAACCCCAGGAATCAACCAGTGCGCGAAGCGGGCCAACCGATCTGAACTCAGTGATCGTGGAGTCCTGACCATTGATGTTTATCGTTCTGTCAAAGCTGTCTTTACGGGCCATTACCTTTGTGATATCATTCGCAATGGTCAGCGTATTTACACCCTCTTCGTCAAGATCGATGTCAAATGCCCATCCGAATCTCAGGATCGTTGGAAGCGGATCTTTCTGTGCGTTATCGGTATACTGTATACCGGGGCCCAGATTGGACAGGTTAGTACCGAAACTGAACTTGGCTTCTCTGTTCCCAAGCATGAAGGGATCGGTTCGGTACAAGAAAGAAAGGTCTACCGCTACAGAACTACCGGGACTCACCCGCTGTGCGGAGATACCGGGTCCGGCAACACCACTCGCCAGGGATGAATAGATCAGTCTCAGGCTGGTACCGAGGGCAAAGTTCTTACTTACTTCAAATCCATAGGACACTCCGAAGGCAAGTTCATAAGAGTTAAACCGGGAGATCACATCCGGGCTGGTCTCTGAGGTCTGTGCCTGTTCACCAAGATTCAGATAAGTTAGGTGTGCACCAATAGTCCCGACACCTTCGATGTAATATTTACCGACCAGATAATCATAAAAAAGGTCGTTTACATCGAAGTTAGCAAGCCAGTTAGAATGGGTAATACTGACCTGATTGCCTCTCTGGAAGGCCAGTCCGGCAGGATTCCAGAACATCGCGGCGGCATTATCTGCAATACCGACACCGGTATTACCCATACCTGCACCACGGGAATCGGGCTCGATCTGTAAAAAAGGGACTGCGGTAATAGCAACCTGTGCATGAGATAATATGGGCAACAGGGTCAACAGTCCAAGTACTGTAATAGAGAGTGTTTTTTTCATACTTCTTTGATTTGAAATAAATATACGTTTTTCGTTGAAAAATAGTGCTCGAATCCTAGCGGATGATCACGAGCTTTTCGATTTTTTCCGTTGATTTTCTTCCTTGCGGGGTATCTGCTGTAACCCGAAGCACATAAATATAAGTACCGTTACCCAGGCGATCATAATCCCGGTCACGGCCATTCCATGAAATACTGGCATAAGAACTGTTCGTTAAGATTGATTCTTGAAGATGTTGAACCGGTTTACCACTAAGGGTATAGATCCGTATGGAAACATCCATCGGATTTCCGGGTTGGTTATGTTCGAAGGTAAATTGAGTGGTATTGCTCATTGGATTCGGATAGTTGTAAGCAGACCTTATCTGAAGGTCATCCTGCGAAGCCACCTCAAAGAAAATGGATTTCTCTGAGGGATTATTGTGCACATCCCACGCCCGAACATTCAGGGTATAGCTACCATCCGGAATCTGGTCCAGAGGATACTCGATACGTCCCCGAGTGTAATCGTTTAGTTCGCCCTCGTAAAACTCGTTGAGGACAATGGTTTGTTTTGGTTTTGTATCGATTGTAGCAATTATCTCATGTCCAACTCCTGTTCCTGTAGTGTTAATTCCTGATTCATCTTCAAGTTCGACCACCAGTTTTGGTGAATCGCTAACTAAGTTTCCGTTTACAAATCGTTCATCATTCAGGTAAAGATCCAGCGAAGGACCTTGCCCGTCATTGATAGCATCCGGGTTTTGTCCCCGGAACCGCACCCTGTCAAAAGAGCCCCCGGCAGTTATACTGTTATCCTGTGCAAATAAAACGATCCTGCCCAGGCTGTCAGAATTTGAGATATCCTTTGGGAGAATGAAGGTGGTACTAAAAAGACCATTCTCTACAGCAGCTTTTCCTCTGAACAGAATGTCATTTTCGGTAGTGTAAGCACAGTCTTCCAGGTTACACCGCTCTTCCAGTACCCAGTCACGCTCTGGTAACCCAACTTTTCTCGGTGCATCAAAGACTGTGATGTCAGCCTCCCCATTAAAGCCCGAAAGCAGATTTCCCTGAAGGTCGCGTAACTCCCCGCTCAGATCTACCTGGTCCAGAGCCCGGACCTGGATTACGGTATCCTGCCCGCTGTTATTAAAATCATTGAGAGACGCCAGGGCGGCACGTTCCTTAGGGATCCGGAATTTTAATGCAGGGTCTCCCAGCAGTATAAATTTTTTCGAATTGATGCCTGATACTATGATACTGTTTCCGATCTGGAAATTTTTTGTATTGCGGTAGATATCTCCCAGGCGTACCTGACTGCCATCGGTATTCTGTATCAGCATACTTTGGGAAAGAGCTACATTCAGTCCAAAATTATTGTTTGCGCCGATACTGCTGTTGGTATAAACCACACGGGTAGTGGTAAAGGCTGATACGATTCCTCCGTTTTCTGCAAAGAGCATTTTTTCAGCACCGGATTGAGCATCTATATCATCATAACGTCCAAACTGACAAGTCGCGGTAACCAACACACAAAGCCGGTTCCTGTTAGTAAAACGGGGAATGAGCTCACTTCGGAATAACTCTTCATCAGACAGGGTCTGCTCGTTTCCATGACCTGAGTAGTTGAGAACCAGGGTTCCATTGTTCACGGTATTGATCAGGTCATCAGTGGCTTCAGGTACCTGTCTCCCGGCTCCGGAGATCTCTGAGGGATAGGCGAATTCGTAGATCTTTTTAATACGCAGTCCGGGATCTGAAATATTCATTCTGCTTGCAGTTTCATCTGCATTCAGTACGTGAAGATCTCTGTTTCGCTCGATATCCGGGTAGTCGTCGTCGGCTACGAAAGTGAATAGATTCTGCCATGAGCCGGTATTGGCCGGGTCTTCATAGATCCTGATCTTTTCAATCGCGGCGGCAGCTTCAGCTCTGGTCTGTGCAGGAATTCGGCCGATACCGAGATCCACAAATGCTGAATTTGAAGTTGTACCACTCTGAAGGTTTCCTTCATCATCATTCATGAAACCGAAGAAGTCATCGGTTGCGAATGACAGGGTACGGTGATTGGATTCTCGACTCTGATAGGTCAGTACATGATTCGTAAATGCATCCGGTATGATCCCTTTGTAGTCAAAAGTGGTGTCTCCAAAAAGTAATACATATTCTGGCAGTGGCTGCCCTGCGATACCAGCACGGTCCCAAAGGAATTTTAGATAATTACGGATTGCCGATGGATCTGTTACGCCTCCTGAAAATTCATTGAATATCTGTTCCTGGGTGACCACAACCGGAGTCAATTCAGCGGAGCGATAATCTGCAAGATCCTGAGCATATTCTTCAAAAAGATCAGTGGTGACTATAATGTAATCCGGATAACCGGCTATACCTCTTAAGTTCTGATTGGATATCCTTACTCCGGCTTCCGGCTGGAAAAAAGAACTCTGAGCGATAAATTGCAGGTCAGTACCGCTGTAGTAGTTGACAGTATAATTATTACCGACCGCTGAAGTATTCAGTAATTTTGGTTCAACCGGATTGCTGACTTCCATAACCACCGGTTCATTGTTGAATCCCTGAAGTTGATAACTTGCTACTTCAGTATCTATACCATCGAAGGGGGAGTAAAAGTACAAGTGCTCATTTTGAGCGATTAATTGCCGGTTCAGTGTTAACCGGATATAATTCACAAATCCTTCCGTATTCGGTTCGTTGTGGTTCATCTGTACCTGCAGATCCAGAATTCCGTCGGATACGGTCGTATTGACCTCTGTGCTGAAGCTTCTGGGGATGCCCGCATAATATTCATTTGAATTGTATCCATTGTTGCCAATGCTGGGAACTCCGATCGAAGTGACTGAAGTACCGTTCAGGCGTACACTGAAATTCATAGAATTTTCCGAACGTCCGACCAGTTCTCCGGTTACACGTATTGGCTGGGAATCATTTATACCAGGTAGAGTATCCTGCAGAACGGTAGTCCAGATTCCGTTTTGATTAGCCCTAAAACGCTGTCCAAGCCAGAAACGGCCCGATTTGAGGCGGTCTTCCGCCTTATTAAGCTCCTCATCGATCCAGATCAGATCATCAAATCCGGTGATGGTCCGGGATGGATTCAGTCCATTATTAGAAGGAGTTAAACGCCGGCCGGGCTGATTACTGATGGTCAGGAAAATAAAATTAGTCTCGGAGTAGGGATGCAGATCATGGACATATAAACCATTATTTGCCTGTACCTGATTCGGGCTGTTTGCATAAAAAATGATCCGGTCACTGGCATCAAAGCTGCCGTCACTCTGACCACTCACAATGATCGGGATCTGTACAAATTCCGGCTCAGGATCACTATTCAGTTCCGGTAATACAAATCCGCCTGTTCCCCAGATCTGAATATTTCTGGGATCAATATCATCCGCGTTTACTCCCAGTTCTTCCAGATACTCCGTTGTGATCTGATAGATCCCGTTTCGTCGGACAGGGATCTTAAACCATTCACCATTACTCAGCGGAGAATCTGCAAGCAATTCAGCTGATGAGGTTATGTTTACCGTGTTCGAAGATTTGTAGATCCTGATCTTCATCCTGCGAACCACCGATAAGGAGTTTTCACTGTATCGGGTAGCGTTTATGGTGAGAGATCTGACTCTCTGATCTCTGTAAACTCCCGGTTCTGATACCCTGATCAGCGGACTTTCCCGGTCCGGAAGGGCCATCACCATTGCTGACTCTTCAGAAAGCAGAGTATCTTTTTCTGCAACCGATTGCTCGAGTACCTGGTAGTCCATTCCTCCTGAGTAAGGGATAGTCAGGCTATACGGAGATAGCGGGCGAAGCTCTTCATTGAGGAGCTCGTAGTCCCTGAAGGTTTGAGTTTCTGCTACGATCTTCCACTGCTGCGCCATGGCTGCAGGGGCAAAGAGAAAGCAAATCAAACCACCTATAAGTAGGAGTCTGTTTGACATCTGTAAGTTTGTTGAACGTATTCCGACGTGTATTAACGTCTTAGTGATGGTAGCAGTGTATGACTATAGAACGTACTTATTGTATTAGATTGACCCGTTAGAATGGAATGAAAGAGTAATAGTTTGCGATGCTTTAATTAATGAATAGTAGCTTTGTATGTATAGCGAATCGTCTTTATTAATTTTAGGTCTGCGCTAATTATAAATGCGGGAGACTATAATGTCAATAAAAAAATGGAGTCCCTTAAAAAACGGGACTCCTGATTCTCATTATCAGAGTGCTTCCAGCACCAGGGAAGATGCACCACCGCCTCCGTTACAGATGCCGGCACAACCATATTTACCACCGGTTCTCTTGAGCGCATGGATCAGAGTTACGATGATACGTGCTCCGGAACATCCTAATGGATGCCCGAGGCTTACAGCTCCTCCATGTATATTCACTTTTTCGGGATCAAGTTCCAGGATCTGGTTATTTGCCAGGGAAACCACTGAAAAGGCTTCATTGATCTCGAACAGATCGATCTCATCTTTATTCAATCCGGCTCTTTTCAAAGCTTTAGGGATGGCGTCAGCGGGGGCAGTGGTAAACCATTCTGGGGCTTTGGCTGCACTGGCATGACTGATCACTTTCGCGATCGGCTTAAGACCGAGCGCCTCGGCTCTTTCTGCACTCATGAGAAGTACTGCAGCGGCTCCGTCGTTTATACTTGAGGCATTGGCCGCAGTAACAGTTCCGTCTTTTTTGAATACTGGTCTGAGTCCGGGGATCTTGTCGAAGCGGACTTTATCCAGTTCCTCATCTTTTTCCACTTCGGTTACATTCCCTTTGCGGTCTTTCACCTTAACTTTAAGTACTTCATCCTTGAAATACCCTTTTTCATAAGCATCGATGGCTCTTTTATAAGAAGTAACGGCAAATTCATCCTGTTGTTCACGGGAAATATTGCATTCGTCCGCACACAGCTCAGCTGCATTACCCATCAGATATTCATTATATACATCCCACAGACCGTCTTTTACAATACCGTCTTCAACCTGACCATGTCCGTATTTTGCGCCAAATCTTTCTTTTGGAAGATAGTACGGCACATTACTCATGCTTTCCATACCACCGGCAACGATAATGTCTGCTTCTCCCAGTCTGATCTGATCAGCTGCTATCATAATGGCTTTCATGCCGGAAGCACATACTTTATTTACGGTGGTAGATGGAGTAAGCTGGGAAAGTCCGGCTTTAAGAGCAGCCTGTCTTGCAGGTGCCTGCCCAATACCGGCAGAAAGTACGTTACCCATAACAACTTCCTGAACATCATCTGGTTTGATGCCTGCGTCTTTGATGGTTTCCAGGATAGCCATTGAGCCCAATTCCGGGGCAGTGAATGATGAGAGGCTGCCACCGAATGCTCCCATAGGAGTTCTTTTGGCAGAAACAATTACAACGTCTCGCATGATCGGATATAATTTAATTTAAATTGTAAGCGCTTTTTTGAGGATCTAAAGATACAAAACGCTTATGAAGATTTTTAAAAGGCTTGTGTTAAATCTTCTATCAGATCATCAGCATCTTCTATACCAACAGAAATTCGTATGAGCGAATCTTTCAGACCTGCTTTTTCCCTGACTTCTTTAGGGATCGAACCATGGGTCATAGAAGCAGGATGACTGATCAATGACTCAACTCCGCCAAGACTTTCGGCAAGCGTGAAATACTTTGTATTCTGCATGAACTTTACAGCGGCTTCAATGGAATCATCTTTTAATGAAAAAGATACCATGGCACCGAAATCATCCATTTGTTTTTTGGCGATCTCATGCTGAGGGTGAGAGGCCAGTCCCGGGTAATTAACCGACCCTACTTTCGGGTGGTCTTTCAGAAGCTCAGCAATTTTTTTTGCATTATCGACTGACCTTTGTACCCGTACAGCAAGGGTTTTAATTCCTCTTAGTACCAGATAACAATCCATTGGACCAGGTACAGCTCCGGTTGACTTAACCTGAAAACGCAGGTTTTCCATGATCTCTTTATTGGAGCTTGCAACCACTCCATGGATTACATCAGAATGCCCGCCCAGGTACTTGGTTGCTGAATGTAATACAGCATCAGCACCATGTTCCAGGGGACGCTGAAGGTAGGGGGATGCAAATGTGTTGTCGACCACTGTCAGGACATCATTTTCTCTGGCCAGATCAGTAAGTTCACGAATATCGACGATCCTAAGCAAAGGGTTGGTAGGGGTTTCGATCCACATCATTCGCGTTTCGGGTCGAATAGCCTCTTTTACAAGACTAAGATCAGTCATATCCACAAAACTGAATTCTATACCGTAGGGCTCGAAAACCTGAGTAAACAGCCGGTATGAACCGCCGTAAAGATCGTTAGTCGTTACTACATGGTCGCCGGGCCTGAGCATCTTCATTAATGCATCCATCGCTGCAACGCCGCTTGCAAAGGAAGCTGCTTCATCAGCTCCCTCGAGCCCTGCAACCATTTTTTCCAGAGCAGTCCGGGTCGGATTACCTACCCTGGCATAGTCATAACCCTGGTGTTGGTTTGGTGCTTTCTGTTGGTACGTTGATGTCTGGAATATCGGTGGCATTACGGCACCTGAAGTCTCCTCCGGATGCTGCCCCGCATGAATAGCCTTAGTATTGAATTTCATGAATTAATTCGGATTGGAACGGTTCTCTTTAAGATTCTGCAGAATATTGAGCTTACTTTGATACTCCCTGTTCTGAGGGTCCATGTCGATAAGTTTCTCATAATATTCGACCGCAAAATCGATGAGTGAGAGAGCTTTATCCAATAGATAATCCTGATCGGTCTCAAAAGCAGCATCCAGGGCTGAGAAGTATTGTCCGGCCATATTATTATAGAATACAGCAAGACTTTCAATATAATCGGTTTTCAGAGTGTCTCTTTTGTACGCACTGATAAGCTGATCTTCGGCGCTGTCGCCCATTCCTTCGGCTTCAAAGCGGATCTGTCCGGCCAGGGTGGTGTCGCGATCCATATAAGCAGTTTTAAGGTCTTCCATGATTCCGGCTGTGATCTCATAAAGCTGGGTACCATATACATTCCTTATATCTGCATTCTGTGGATAGCGTTCAACCAGTCCTTCCAGAATTTCAGCAGCTTTTTCATGCTGACCGGCTGCGATATAGGCGTTAGTCAGCCCAAATGCCAGATTCAGGTTATTCTCAACCTTCTCGTTCGCAAGAGTATAGTAATAGATAGCTTGTTCGGTATTTCCCTTCTCAAGATACAGGAATCCGAGGTGCTCGAATATTTCAGTCGGCACTTCATCTGCCAGTCCTTTAGCAATATTCAGGTTGTCTATCGCTGCATCCACTTCTCCGATCTTATACTGAGCGATTGCCAGATTGCGGTAGCACTGCATTTCATCATCTTTGATGCTGATAGCATTCTGGAAGTGAGCAATAGCCGTTTGATATCTGTTATTCATGCCCTGTTGCTCAAATGCATCCATTCCAGCATTGTGTTCAAGCTCCCAGTATTGTTGCTTGAGATCATCAATAGTGCTCATTTGAGCATCGGTTGCTTCATAAGATGCAGCCTGATCAAAGGCCTGTATCGTCTGATCGTATAACGAACCTCGCTCCATCACAGGGGAATTCTGGGCCTGTTCAGCCAGTATTTCTCCTTTCTGAATATACAGAGAAGGTTGGGCGGGATCGTCATCCAGCCTTGCATCTATCTCGGCCAGAGCCTCCTGATATCGATCATTTTCGATCAGGTTATCCAGATTAACTCTTGATGAGGCGCATGAATGTAAAAACCCGGCTACAAGAAGTAGTCCTGTAAGCCGGGTTAAAAGTGAATATTTCATAAGGGGTGTTTAATTGATTGAGACAGGATTACATGCCTGCTTTTTCCATGGCAGCTTCTGCTTTCTCTTTCATATCGAGAGTCAGATAAGCGCGGCCAAGTGCAGCCCATGTTTCCGTGTCATCAGGATCGAGTTCTACTGTCTTTTCGTAGTATTCAACTGCTTTTCTCAATTCTTGTTTCGCCATTTCATCATACTTATTCGATTCTTCGTTGTCTAAAGTATTATTACGAAGTTCAAAGTATGTAGCAGCATTGTTCTGGTAGATGATACCCAGAGTACTAACAGCGGTAATATTTTGCGGATCCAGTTCAGCTGCTTTTTGTAACTGTTCTACCGCTTGTTCAGTGTAACTGTTGATCGCCGCAAGAAGCTCATCATTCTGTGCTTCCAGGTCTGCGATCTGCTTATCAATATTTGAACGCTCACTGCTGCTGGCACTTTTTCGCTCATCCCTGAGATCATAAAGTTTATCGTAGTTTTCAGTCAGCTGTGTATTTGGATCATCGGTAGCTTTGTAAAGCTGAGTACCCAGTGCCAGTCGGTACTGAGGATTATTTGGTTCGTCATCGATCAGGTTCTGAATAGCTTCGGTTGCCTTCGCGATCTCACCTACTGCTGTGTAAGAGTCAGCTAGTTTCTGAACCAGATAAACACTATCTGCATAAGTTTCCATTGATTCTTCAAGAACAGTGATGGCACTCTCATAGTCAGGTTGCATCATGTAATAAGCAGCAAGGCGGTTATAATCCATAGCTGCAGGTGTGTCTTGCATAGACATTGACTTCTTTGATGCTTCAATAGCAGATGCCAGATCATTGTTCATATAGTGAACCTGAGACATGATGTCGAAGGTCAGAACACTATCAGGATTAACGATGGCAGCATTTTCAAGGTGTGCAACCGCGCGTGTTATTGCATCCGGATCTGCATTCATGATGCTGTCACTGTTAACAATGTTTACAGCTGAATTCAACTCAAAGGCCCAGGTATTAATGGTCATGTCCTGGGAAAGTTTTAGTTCAGCCGGTTCTTCAGCTAGAGTATCTGATATCGAATAGATGGTCTCAACAGCACCACGCATTTTAGTGTAGTCTGAAGGGCGTGCGTCAACTTCAGGAATTTGGCGTGCGATCTCTGCATGTGCCTGAGCTTTGTAGTACAGAGCGGCTACATTTGAAGGGTTTTGAGCCAACGCTTGTTCAGTGGCGGCAAGTGCACCCTGATAATTTCTTTCAGAGATAGCGTCTTTGGCTTCATTTACAAGCGGGTCACCACTTTGGCAACTTACGGCAAATCCCGCTGTCAGAAGAACGAGGAGCAGGTTTCTAAATAACTTTTTCATCTTTATATAAATTGGAATTGGTTGAATTCAAGTGTTATTGATATGTTTATAAAAGTAACCATATAAAGAGCTTTCTGCAATTAATAAGCTATCAGCCAAAGACTTACATTCACAATAATTTAAAAACCAATAAATACTCATGAAAAACATAATTTCTACTGACAAAGCACCTTCCGCTATCGGGCCATACAGTCAGGCGGTTGAACACAATGGTATCATTTACTGCTCCGGTCAGATTCCGCTGGATCCTGATAGTATGGAACTGGTTGGTGAGAATGCCGCTGAGCAGGCAAAACAGGTGATGAAGAATCTGGCAGCTGTTCTGGAGGAGGCCGGAAGTGACTTCTCAAAAGTACTTAAATGCACTATTTTTCTGGATTCCATGGATGATTTTGGAGCAGTTAATGAAGTTTATGGAGGATATTTCCCGAATGATCCTCCGGCCCGGGCTACGGTAGCTGTACAAACTCTTCCCAAGAATGTGATGGTGGAGATAAGCTGTATAGCCTACAAATAGTAAAACAATCGGGATCAGCGGGAGACTTCGGCTTCCGCTGAGTTTCCGGCTTTATCTTCAACCCGGATACTGATCTGATTGGTTTCTTCCGGTCTGAATCCCGGCAAATAATAGATCAGCAGGTCTTCTTCATAATCATACTCCGCAATGCCTCTCTTTCCATTAACTTTGAAAAGAGCCGATCCCGAATTAATACCGCTCATAGCATCCGTTACACGGGCTGATACCTGCCACATGCCCCACGATGTTTGATATACCCTAATGCTGCGTATCTGAGGAGGGTCTGTATCTTTTTTAACAACAAACTCTCCCAATTGAGAAGGGCTTGCATGAAGAGTATTCCCGAGCACGTAGGAGTCAACATAAGACAACTCTCCGTCCTCTGATGAAATTCTGTACAGGCCTGTATGATCCGCATTGAGGTTATTCCCGCCAAGATAATAGGAGAGGTGAAACTCATGCCGTAAAGGGATCATTTCAGGTTGCAGGGAGATCCTGATCCCGCCCGGATCATTCGTATTTACCTTTAAGGCTATACTGGTAGTATCAAATAATACGGTCGCAGGAAGTGTAATGGTCATCTTCCGGTCAAAGCTGTGAATGCTTTCTCTTTTTCCAGGAACTGCCCGGTAAAATTGTATAGGACTCACCTCATGTAGATCATAAATACTCTCCGTTTGGTCGATCTTAATGCCCGGGAGTTCTTTCTCAACATTCAGGTACTCCTTTCCGGTAAACGAGATCCAGTCATTATCCCAGTACCAGGATGACATATCAGATAGACCGCTCAAATCTCTGACTTCTCTCGGGTCATCGCCCCTGACAACACGGACCTTGCCGCGGGCGGTATTTCCGTAAAAATCTTCGGCTATGATCTCATATGTTCTTTCTGTGTCATCCGGGCTGATCCAGGAATTATCATCATTTTTGATCACAAAGGGATTCTTGCCCCCGTCTTTTTGAAAAAGTCGTTGGTATCCCCTCTTTCCATTTGGAAAAGGTGCCGCACGATCCATGAACATCTGTTCTTCATCTTCATATGAAAAACGATCGAGTTTTTCATAGAACAGGGTGTCTTGCCCTTCTTTCAAAAGAAGAGAGTATACTGCATACTTATTGGTTACACGGTCTGCCATATCGTAGGCATTTATGGCAAAGCCGGCTGTTCCGGATATCCGGATAATTCCAAAGTCATAGATACCATTTAGAATCCCGGGCCTGACTACTTTGGAGTGCGCTGATCCGTCTATCGCAGATCCGGGTGTAAGAGGTTCTATCAGCAGGGAGGAGAAAATGGGTGCAATGCTATCGGTTATTTCCAGGTCTTTTCGGAGAGGATTTACTGGAGCCTGATCCTTATCCCGGAGCTCAAAATGCAGGTGAGGCGGACCAATACCGGTAGAACCGGTAAAACCAATGATTTCACCCTGTTTTACACGGATCGAATCCTCGATTAACAAATGGTCCAGCTGAAAAGAAAGATCCTGTTCTATTCTGACGGAGTCAGCGATCCTGCTGAGTTCCTCATTAAATCGCTGCATATGAGCATAAAGAGAGTAGCTTTCGTCATCATGCTTAAGGTAAACTGCTTTTCCGTAGCCTCTTTCTGTGGTCAGAAGACGGTATACCCATCCGTCTCTGGTAGCCATTACCTTATAGCCTTCCTGCCCCCAGGTTTTTATGTCAAGGGCTGCATGGAAGTGAGCGGAACGGGTTTCGCCAAAAGTAGCACTGAGATAGGTGCTGGCATTGGTTGGCCAGAGGTACTGAGCCTGAGCAGCAGAGGCTGATATTACAGGCATCAGTAAAAATAAAACAAATTTAAACGGCCTCATTCTACGATCAGGTTCAGGAGCAGATCATCACCCAGCCGGGCTTCAAGTTCATCTTCTTTCTGTACACTTCCTACACCGCTGGGGGTTCCCGTAAATATCAGGTCTCCAGGATATAGAGAGATGTGGCGGGACAAGTAAGATATGAGCATATTAACCGGGAATATCATGTCTGCAGTGTTTCCATCCTGACATAATTCACCATTCTTAGTGAGAGTTAGTCTCAGGTTTTGAGGATCAGGGACTTTATCTGCAGGAGCAAATAAACCCAGTGGAGCAAAATTATCCATTCCTTTAGAAAGTGCCCAGGGCTGACCTGCTTTCTTGGCAGCTGACTGAAGGTCACGGGCAGTGAAATCTATTCCTATACCATAGCCTGCCACATGCCCCAAAGCAAGATCCTCAGGTATATTCTTACCTTCCATACCTATGGCCACAACCATTTCAGCTTCGTAGTGAATATCATGCTCTTCCACAGGCAGGTTGATCATCCAGGGCAGGATGCTCACTGAACTCAAAGGCTTGATGAATATCAGTGGTTCTGAAGGAACTTTACTGTTCATTTCTTTAGCATGTTCGGCATAATTTCTGCCGATGCAATAAATGGAGCGGACGGGGAGATCCAGTCTTGGTATAGTTGGGTTTTTCATGTACCTAAGATATAAAAAAAGCCTTAATCCCAAACAGGATCAAGGCTTTAAAATAGATGGTATTACCTCAGTTCAGAGGCTCAACATTTACATGCTTTCTGCCGCCTGAGCGTACAGAGAAATTCACGTGTCCGTCAGAAGTTGCGAACAGAGTATCATCGCCACCACGCATAACATTGTGGCCCGGGTGGAACTTAGTACCGCGCTGACGTACAATTATGTTGCCCGCACGTACAAATTCACCACCAAATTTCTTCACACCTAAACGCTTGGAATTCGAGTCGCGACCGTTCTTTGTAGAACCTTGACCTTTCTTATGTGCCATAACTAGAAGGGTTTAGTTTATTAAGATTTTAATGCTTCGATCAGTTCAGCTTTCTTCATGCTGGAGTAACCGGTCAGGCCTTGCTCTTTTGCCATTTCTTTCAATTCGGCAACCGTGTGAGAGCTGAGGTCTTTGGTTGATTCCGCTTTCGCTTCTTTTTTAGGAGCCTCTTTAGCTGCAGCAGCAGGAGCGTCCTTCTTAGCTGACTTAGCGGTTTTCTTAGATCCGCCGGTCAGGCTGATGTCTTCGATTTGGATCTGGGACAGTACCTGACGGTGACCGTTTAATTTCTGATAGCCTTTTCTACGCTTCTTTTTAAAGACAAGTACTTTGTCTGCTTTTACAGTGTCGAGCAGTTTTGCAGTAACGGTAGCTCCTTCAACTACAGGAGTTCCAATCTTTACCTTACCTTCGCCCTCTTTAACTAACAGGACCTGGTCGAATGTAAGCGTATCACTTTCGGCGTTTTGTTTGTCGACAAACAATACATCGTTTTCTGCGACTTTATACTGGTGCCCGCCGATCTGAACAATAGCGTACATAATAATTAAATTCAGTTTTTAGGATTCTTTTAGAGCTTGATAAGATAAGGTTTGTGCTGTAGAAAACAAAGTAATTATAGCGTGATTATTTTATTTTCTGATGGTATTTTAGGGAGAATCAAACTTGAGGATTATGAAGAAATTACCTGATCTGCATCAGCAGGCTTTTAAATATAAGAATACCAAAAGGCTACAGCATGATGGAGGGCGAGCCTGGATAAAGGATTCGCAACTTCATGAAGCCCGAAAAGGCGTGAATGGCAAGCTAATAACCCGTAAAGATAAGCCGGCTTCCTGATCAGGCTACTTTCGGGACGGCTCTCTGGAACCCGTTACGGTTTACATGGCCGATATACTTACCAATGATCCGGACTTCTTCAAAGATGTCCGGCTCTATAATGATATCATCATATTCCTCATTAGCAGGTTCCAGTCTGAGGCCGTTATCATCCCAGAAAACTTTTTTAAGACTGGTCTCACCATTATACAAAACAGCTCCGATCTCACCTGTTTTAATGTCAGTATCCATCAGCAGCACAAAATCTCCGTCATAGATCCCTACATCTTTCATGCTGAAACCTGAAACACGGAGAGCAAAAAGCTTATCCAGATCGGGAAAAAGGGTATCCATTGTGATGTGGCCAAGATCAGCTTCCACAGCTTCCTGTAAGAATCCGGCTGCGATCAGGCCTCTTACCGGAATTCCTTCCCGCTCTTCATATTCTCCAAGCATGCTTTTCTTGTCCGAAGGCAGATCATATTCATCATCATCTCTCTTTACCAGATATCCTTTCTTCATCAGGGCCTGAATATTCTGGGTTACACTATTAGGGGATCGATATCCGAAATGGTCGGCGATCTCCCGGTAAGTGGGCCATACATCGTGCTCTTTGCGGTATTCCACGATGTAATTGAAAAACTCTTGTTGTTTACGGGTTAGCTGTGCATTATCCATGAGACGATATTTAATGTATAATATATGTGCAATAAACGGAGATAATACATGAAGGTCAATAAAAAATGTGTGCGACATATGTGCAAAATGCTCATAGTTTTCTCAATGCTTCTTGGGGGATGCTCGATGGATCCGGGCAAAGATGCCCTTCAGAATGAATATCCTGCATTATATGAAGCTGTATTTGTCCGTGATGCTGCTGCGATCATGGAATTCACCAGACATGAAAATATGATGGTCAGAGATCAGGCATGGAGAGCGATGGTGAGCACTCCGGTTGATAGTATGGAACAATTTATGAATGCTGTTCATGAATCCGGTAATGAAATTGCCTGGCTCGCCCTGAGTACTAAAGAACTTGAGGGAGAGCAGCTGAGAACACTGGAAACGTGGTGGACTGCAGAAGCCTTAAACAGAGCGGGTATTTCTAGAGTAATTGGAAAGCAGGGAGATCAGCAAAGCATGGAGTTTTTGCTCTCCAACCGAAATATTTTCCTGAATTCGGAAGCAGAGTATCATTCTGCGTTAGCGATCGGAAGGCTAAACCTGAATTATGAAGTGGATCAGGACACTGAGCTCTGGCTGGCTGAAAGAGCCATAGAGAATGCAGATAATGAAACAGGTCCGGCGTATTTATTCGGATATTATCGCAGCAGCCGGACCATTTCTAACCAGCAGGCAGCAGAGATGCTGTGGGAATCCAGAAATAACGGTTCATCTATGTTCAGACAGTACATTCTGAATATAATGCTGAGGGATGATAAAGAGAACAGGCTAGGGGATCTGATGGTTGACGGAATAACCAACAAGAATGTCCAGGAAGTGGTCCATATCAGCCTGGGAACGATGGATATGGAATGGGGAAAAGTACCGGAGGGACTTTATGAGGCTTTACTGAAATATGATAATCCGGTTTTGGATCAGCTGACGCTGTCCATCATTGCAGCCAAAGATGACCGGCCGGATACCTTTGATGAATCGATCGAAGAGTTGATCATTCAGGATGAGAACAGAGATGTGTCGGCGCGATTGTACGGCATATCAGCTTTAAAAGATCCGGCTGAGTATACCGGGCAGGCGGAGAAATGGGCTTCAAAAGATGAATATCTGCTTAGCACCCTATTTGGAATTCTAAGAAGGGTACAGCAACCCGATGAATATTTTAGCAGCCTTCGCAGGATCTATGAGAGTAGTAATGATCGGGCCGCTTTTTTTGTGATCAGTTCGCTGCCCGGATGGTGGACTCCCTTATCGGAAAATGATAAAGCTGAAGTCGGATATTCGGAGATGCGGGAACTCGTGTTTAAAGTACTGAACCGCGGGAGCAGGTCTATGACCTTTACCCTGGGAGCATTGCTGCAGGATGAACGATTGCTGAGAGATCAGGATTTTGACCGGCTTATTGAAAGCCTGAGCACCTTTTCCCTTCCTGCAGATGTGGAAGTATATCAGGCGCTTTCGGGCTTGCTGTATCTGAGATTTGAAGACCGGGCGGCGCCACTGATCGATTCACTGGCTGCATATGGAAATACGGCGCTCAATAATACTTTCAAAAATGACGGCTGGGATATTGAATCCGGAGCTATCAATCCGGTGAAATTCAGGAATCCGGACTGGGAGCGGTTGACTGAATTACATAATAAACCGGAATGGGTGCTGGAGACCACGAAAGGAGTTATCCGGATAAAACTAGATGTTCTGAATGCACCGGCTACGATAAGCGGAATGGACAGTCTTAGTGCAGCGGGTGCATATAACGGGGTGGCTTTTCACCGCGTAGTACCGAATTTTGTGATCCAGGGAGGAGATATAGAAACCGGAAACGGATTCGGAGGGCCGGATTATGTGGTACCCACAGAATCATCAGAAAAAGAGTACCGGAGAGGAGTAGTAGGTATCGCCAGCGCGGGAACCGACACTGAAGGAAGCCAGTATTTCATTATGCATAAATGGGACCCCCGGTTAAACGGGGCATATTCGGTGATCGGAGAGGTTACTGAAGGTATGGAGGTCGTGGACCGCATCGTGGTCGGAGATAGGGTACTTAGCTCAATCATGGGTTCTCAATAGGGTCCCATTCTTTAGCTGATTATTTCAGGGTAAGGAGGAATCGTAAACGGCCTCAGGAAAGAGGCCGTTTATGAGGTATAAAATTTAAAATCGGTCCGGATTTACTTCAGCATTAGTTGAGAGCTTCCCAGACATTATTTGTGCGGTTTACATCAGGGAAGTAATTATCCGGATCGATCTCTACTCTTTGTACAGGTGAAGATGATTCTATTTCTATACTGGTTTCACGCAGACCGCGAAGCCAGTCTGTTACTTCAATTCGGCGGTCTTCAGTGGTACCATCTTCAAAAGTGATTCGTAATAATACCGGCATGGGAGCATCGCCGATATCCATGATCGTGATCACCGCGCTGTTTTCCCCCTGAACGACATCAGCAATGGTCTGATCCAGAACCCAGGTCTCAAAATACCAGGTTCTCCAGAACCAGTTCAGGTCTTTACCCGATACATCTTCAAAGGTGTTAAACATATCATACGGGGTAGGATGTTTGTATGCCCAGCGGTCGATATACTCGGTCCAGGCTTCATAGAAAGTTTCTTCTCCAAGCACTCCTTCTAAGGCGAACAGGATCGTTGCCGGTTTTGGATAGGAGGCAACTCCATATGCCGGACCCGGATAGTGGTAGTCGGACCGTCTCATGATCTCACCTTCGAATTCACTGCCGGCGATCTGCAGGTAACCGGCAAACTCGTTCAGCCGGTTGAAGTTCTCCGGGAAGATATCCTTTCGGGCCTGAGCTTCATGAAAAGTAGTGGAACCTTCATCCATCCAGGCTCGGCGACGCTCATTATTACTCACGATCATAGGGATCCACATGTGAGCCAGTTCATGGGCGATCACATCATATAGTGCCTGTGTTGGTCGTCCGTTATATCCCCCGATCACGGTCATCATTGGAAATTCCATACCACCTCCAATAATTCCGGCTCCTTCAACCGAAGTCATATGCGGCCATGGGTAGGAGAAATCAGTGTATTCAGAAAGTGCTTTGATGGCATGCTGTGTATAGCGTGCACCATCTTTCCATAACGGGGCTGAATCTCTCCAGAAAGCATTGATACGGCTGTAATCCATTTGCCCGTCATTGTTCAGATCACCAACCGGAGTTCTGCTAGCATCCCACTGTGATTCTTTGGTTGCACTGAAGGCCACATCTCTCACATTCTCTGCACGAAACCTCCAGGTCATGGTTCCGTCTTCTGTGGAACGTGTTACATTGCCAAAGTCATTTTCTGAAACCACGGTGACCACTTCGTCCGTATTTCCGGCTTTCATATATCTTGCTGCGATCTCATCCTCAAGGGCTTCTTCAGGATTTAAGAACTCACCTGTTCCCATAACCAGCCATTCTTCAGGAGCGGTGATG
Organism: Balneola sp. MJW-20; assembly: GCF_040811775.1. Classification (NCBI taxonomy): domain Bacteria; kingdom Pseudomonadati; phylum Balneolota; class Balneolia; order Balneolales; family Balneolaceae; genus Gracilimonas; species Gracilimonas aurantiaca. The sequence goes on along the minus strand of NZ_JBFNXW010000001.1, from coordinate 1,489,162 downwards.
GTAAGGTCATAATCTCCGAATCCGTGATAGAATTCTGCTCCAGCAACAAAGGGGTCTCCAAACCAGCCTTCAACATCGTCATAGGTTCTTACGTGAGGATACCAGTACCCGATATAAAACAGATTATCCCTGGAATAACCCATGCGGCCGCTTGCTCCAGACTGTGGGATCTTGAAATTCCAGTCAATTTCCATAACGCTCGACTCACCCGGCATAAGGGGGGAAGGGAGGATCACGATCATGTTTGTTCCGTCTACCACATAGCCCGGCTGCATTCGGTTTACTACTTTGAGCTCCATTCCTTCGGCTGATACTTTATCCAGGCTTACCCCGCCGGTGATCTCAACCTGCTCTTTTCGAGGCATGCCTTCTTTATGGACATTCTGTGCAAGTTCAAGCAGAATGAACCTGAGAGTATCAGGTGAATTGTTGGTATAAGTGATGGTTGCATTCCCGTAAAGCATGGTATCCTGAGGGGACAGGAGTGCATTTAATTCATAATCCGTGTAGTTGGTCCAGTAATTCACTCCTGGTTTACCCTCAAAGGTACGGGTGCCTCGTTCAATAGCTCTCAGAACACTTGCTGGTTCTTCAACCGGATTAGGGACCGGCCTTTCGGGTTCTATAAAAACTTCTTTAACATCATTCTGAATGGCTGTTTGGGATGCAGAGCAAGCTGCAAACATAAAAATTCCACCCAAAAGCAGTAATTGGTTGAAAACTTTCATCGAAAATAAGTGTGATTCGGGTTAGGACGGCTTAAAATTCTTTTCCAGAGAATTTTTCAGGTCGTTGAACTCAATGGGCTTTACAAGATAATCCAGATATCCGGTCTCTTTTGCTCTCTGCACATGGTATGGGTCAGAGTTTCCGGTAATGTAAATGACCGGTACGTCCGAGAATTTGCGTATCTCTTTCATCGCATCGATGCCGTCGATCTCGCCTTCCAGTGAGATATCCATAAGGATGAGGTCCGGATTTCTTTTTTTAGCTATCTCGATAGCTGTCTTACCATAAACCAGTTCACCTTCAGCATCATAGCCAAGTTTGTCCAGGTAACTTTCGTAAAGAAGATTAAGGATAAGGTCGTCTTCAACGATCATTACCTTCTTTTTCTGGTTATTCTCCATAGAAACTAAATTTGTTCAGCCATCAGATTAATGCGAATAAAGTAACATGTATTAAGCATAAAGAAAATGAAAATGTTTGATAGCTCTGTTAATAGGTCCCAATAGCCGTATTTATTTGTAATTATGTATAAGACCAGTTCGGGGGTAATTAGTTACTAAAAAATGAGTCTTCGAAGAAATTTCTTTTAACATAGGCCTTTAAACTATCTTTGAATGCCGTTGAGAAATTCTTGGCTACTACATTTTTTCCCCTCTCATAACATCGGTCGGCAACCATAAACTCATGATTTGCACCACTGATGGTTTGTACTGAAATGTGCTCAGGTATGGAACCACTAAAAATATCGGAAAGACTCTCGTTGGCCCAGAGTGGGTAAACCTCTCCATCATTTTCACCAAATAGCATCATAGTTTTTACTTTCAGATCAGCAATTACAGCGGAGGGATCATAATCCTGAAAAAGTTTCATATGTCTCCACCGTCGCGTGATCGGTAACACTGAAACCCAGTTCTGATGAGAAATAGCCTTACGTTCAGCTTTTTGCATAGCGGATGAGGAATCCTGTCCTGCACACCTGTAATCATTATAGTACTCATTGATCAGTTGCCGCTTAGAATCAAAAGGAGGAGTACCCAGACTCGTAACAAAGTTGAGTGCATCAGGAATTTGGCTTGCTGTGTTATAAGCAATCCAGCCGTCTTCTCCCTGTGCGATTATGCCGATCCTGGAGATATCCACATCACGCCGGTTTCGTAGATATTCAACAGCTGCCACGGCATCACTGCTGAACTCTTCAATACTGGTACGCTGCCAGCGACCGTCCGTTTTTCCCAATCCTCTGGGATCATAATACATTATACCGATTCCCATTTCAGGAAATGTTCCTTCCAGTATTTCTGCAATGAATACCTCTCGCTGGTTATCATATCTGCCAAATTCGTTAACTCCTCCCAAATAAAGGATCATCGGCGATGGACCTGCCGATTCTGGCATTATGATCGTTCCATGCAGTACCAGATCATCATTCTCAAAGACCACCGGTTCTTTGCTTTGTGCATTTGCCGGATTTGAAACAGAAAACAGCATTATCAGCGCTAATATGATGCAAAGGCTGTACTTCGCTTGTTGTTTCATTTTGAAATATTTTTGAGTGTTGCAGTCATCTGTTTCATATGTCTGAGAGTATGGAATACATTGAATTCAAGCCATTCTCTGACAGTCAGGTACCCAAACATAGGGTGCTCAAAATTCATGCACAAATCATCCTGGTCTGACTCATCGTATGCAGACAGGATCTTTTCCCGGTTCTCACGAAATTTACCAGTAAGCTCTTCTTTGGTCTTTAAATCACCTCTCGGTATGATCGCCCCAAAAGCCTGTGCTTTTCTGGAAGTATCCAGCATTATTTTTTCCATTTTTTCGACCCTCTGATCGGATAAAAGCTTTTCAGAGACTTTCTTTTCGCCGGAAAATAACTTGGAGATACCAAATTCAGACCGGTATATATGCTCAGCTATTTCAGCGGCTGACCAGCTTTCTTCATCAGGCTTCGTATTAAAATGTTCATCCGGATAATCCTTTATCATGCGGATAAAAGCATCCGTATTTTCCTTAAAGCGTTCTCTCGGGTTCATGAATAGTTGTAGATTTTAGGAAAATAGATTAATTCTGATGGTCTGTTTCCTCGTTTTCAGCCCCTTCTTCATTTTCAGGTAAGGGTATGCGAATCTGAGTTCGGTAGTCTTCAAACCATGTGACCATCAATTCACGCTGCTCATTGGTAAGCCTGGCTTCCGGGTGCGTCCAGGTAAAGGAAGGCAGAGGCATTTCCTCAGTTTCTATATATTCAGCAGCTTCTTCCAGTTTGTGATCAGCACGGTTGGGACTATACTCTGTCCAGGTGGAGAAATTGAGTTCTTCGCGGCCGTGATTTACATGATCCTGCAGCCACCATGAAAGAGGAGCTACATTCGCATACCATGGATATTCAGTCTTATAGGAATGGCAATCATAGCAGGCATTTTCTATGAGAATTGCAACAGGAGCCGCAGGAGCAGCAACTATTAAAAAGTCCTGTGAGGGATCTGTTTCAGGCACTTCTTTATCAATCCCAAAGAACTGGATCACAACTAATATAAGGGCAAGTGCCAGTAAAATTTTCTTAACCATCGTTTCCCATCTTTAATTAAACGTTCAGGGATATTACAGTATTAAGATTATGATATTATGAATTTAAAACTGTAAAAGAATAGTCTTTTTGTACTAGCCGTTGCCTAAGGGCTGAAATGACTGTATTCCGGTGATCTCGCGGCCCAGTATCAATCCATGGATATCATAAGTTCCTTCATATGTATTCACGGATTCCAGATTTACCATATGGTGGATCACACGATAATCTCCGGTAATTCCATTACCTCCATGCATGTCACGTGATATGCGGGCTATTTCAAGTGCTTTTCCACAGTTATTTCGTTTTGCCAGAGAGGTCATTGAAGGATGGTCACGCCCTTCGTCCTTAAGTTTGCCCAGCCTGAGGGCCAGCATCTGCATAGCTGTGATGTCGGTCAGCATATTTGCTAATTTGGTCTGTATCAGCTGGTTGGCAGCAAGCGGTTTTCCAAACTGCTTTCTGTCGAGTACGTACTGGCGTGCTTTCTGATAGCAGAATTCTGCTGCACCGATAGTACCCCAGGCAATACCATAACGGGCACTGTTAAGACACATGAAGGGTCCTTTTAATCCTTTGATATCCGGAAATACATTGGTATCCGGAACAAAGACATCGTCAAAGACCAGTTCGCCCGTTGCTGAAGCTCTCAAGGACATTTTGTATTTGGTGACCGGAGCCGTAAATCCGTCCATTCCTTTCTCAACCAGAAAGCCGCGGATCACGCCTTTATCATCCTTATTTTCTTTTGCTTTTGCCCACACAACTGCTACATCTGCGATGGGTGAGTTAGTGATCCACATCTTTGCACCATTCAGTACCCAACCGCCGTCAGTTTTCAGAGCAGTGGTCTCCATCGATCCGGGATCAGAACCGTGATTGGGTTCAGTCAAACCAAAGCAACCGATCATTTCACCGGCAGCTAGTTTAGGTAAAAACCGTTCTTTCTGTTCCTCCGTACCAAATATATTGATAGGGTACATCACCAGGGAGGACTGCACACTCATAAATGACCGGTAGCCTGAGTCTACCCGCTCTACTTCTCTTGCTATGAGACCGTAGGCGGTATAGGATGCATCAGAGCCGCCGTATTGCTCAGGTATGGTAACCCCCAGTAATCCCATTTCACCCATTTCTTTCGGAATATCCATATCAAAATACTCTTCGGTATTTCCTTTCAGTGCACGGGGTTCCAGTTTAGACTGAGCATAGTCTCTCGCGGTTTCCATGATCAGACGATCTTCCTCGTTCAGTTCAGATTCGAAAAGAAGAGCATCATCTATGTTGAACAGGTTCTTTGACATACTGTAAATGAGTTTGGTTTAAAAGAAGATAATGGAAATGTTCTGAAATTCGGAAAAATTACCTCACAAGCTGTCAGAAATATTGCTTCAGAATTTCAGTCCATTACCAGTGTTTTTATCAGTTGATCCTTTGTTCTTCCAGTTTCTTAAGCAGCTCAAAATACTTTCGAATAAGGTTTTGATAATCCGGAGAGAACTTGGTAAAGTTTGGATCATTCAGCCGTTTACGGATCTCTTTTTCCAGTTCCTCGAGAGTCATTTGAGGTGGATTCGTTGTATTTACAGGATCAGCGGTATTTCCTTCTCTTTCTTCTTCTTCATCCCGTTCCTGTAAAGCGTCTCTGGCGTTAAGCATTCTGCTCAGGATATTTTGTTGTCTTTCAACAAGCCGCAGGTCGGCAGAACCTCCTCTGAGGTCATTGATGGTATCTTCCATTTCTTCGATCATGCGTTCCAGCTCGCTTCCAAGCTGATCCCCTTCTTCAAGAGCACCACTTCTTCGGAGTTCTTCCAGTTGTTCGCGGATTCGGTTTTGCTGCCGGGCAAGGTCATTCAAACGTTGCATCTGATCCTGTGTCAGACGATCGCCCTGAATATCATTGATAATGTCCTGTAATTGTTCATTCAGTCGCTGCTGTTGTTCGCCTGACTGCTGCAGCTGTTCGATCATCTGTTCCATGGAGCCTCCACTGCCGCTGCCATTTCCACTATTGGAGATCTGTTCGAGCAGATTAGCGATCTCAAAAGCTATCTCGTTGATCCCACCCAGTGCCTGTCGGGATGCTATGGATGAAGATCGTTGCTGTCTTTCCGCCATTTGTTCTACGGAGCGGGTCAGTTGCCTTTCCACTTCCAGTTTACGCTCATTAATACGATTTGCAAACTGCGGGATCTCTTGTGAAAGAGAGGTAAGTGAATCAGAAAGATTCTGAAAGATGCCCTCCATATTTCGCTGATCACGTGCGAGTTCAATATAAGCCTGTGAACGATTTTCAGTATCCTGAGTCATTTCAACCAGGTTCTCTTGTTGATCAGACACTTCAAGAAGGGAATACAGAATATATTGTAAGCCGGCAATATTAATATTCATTTGGTTCTGCTGCATATTCTGCATCTGCTGTCGTATCTGCTGAGACATTTGCTGCATTTGTTGTTCCTGAGACTCAGGTCGTTTTTCCGGTTGATCAGAAGGCTGTCCGGATTGCTCTTGCCTGTTTTGCATCTCCTGCTGAAGTTTATCAAGCTGCTCCTTCAGCTCTTCCCGAAGTTGTTCCAGAGATTCCTTGCTTTTATCGGGTGCTTGTTCGGGGATCTTTTCATTTTGTTTTTCGATCTTCTCTAATTCATTCTCAGTCTGTTGAGATTGTTCCCTGATCGCTTCCTCATTCCCTTCCTCAAACAGCTCTTTTTCCCTAGCTGCCAGATCATCCAGCGAACGGGCCATCTTCTCGAGGTCAGAATTGGTCTTCAGCTGTTTGAATAATTCAATCGTTCTCTCAAGTCTCTCCTGATATAATTCTTCATTAAATTCAGCATTTTCTAGGGCTTCCCGCATCTCATCCGGATTCATTTGCCCTAACTTTTCCTGTAATTCCTGCAGAGCTTCCCGAAATGCGGGATCATCGATCTCATTCATCAGCTTATCCAGCTCTTCATACATTTGCTGAGTTTCTTCAGAGATCATGTTATTCTCTCCAAGTTCCTTCTTGATCTCTTCAAACTGCTTGTTCAGTTCATCGATCTTTTGTTCAAGCTGTTGCTGTTCCTCCCGGATCTGTTCAAGTGATCTTTTTTGTTCATAATCGGATTCAGGATTTTCCCGAAGCTTTTCCTTGAACTGTTCATATTGTTCAGAGATCTGTTCAAAGTTTTCACCTACTTCTTCCAATCCCTGCTGAATTTCATCTTCTTCATTCCCCACCTCCTCAAGGTAATCTACAATAGAAGGCACCGTAAGTGTCAGTGTCCTGCTACTTGCAGATTTATATCCATTGTACTCGTCATTATCGAATACTTCGATCCGGTAACTGAGCACATCCATAGGTTTCAGTTTCAGAGCACTCAGATCCCAGCTGTAGGTGCTTCCGGAACCGGGTTGTGGAGCTTGCAGAGTGACCGTTCCGGTCTTTGGCTGATCCACATAGGCTCGCTGTAATTCATAGATGAGTTTTACGGAACTGATTCCAAAATCATCTGAAGTTCGATAGAGCAGGTTTAGTGATTTGGGTTCAATCTTTTCAATATTAGATGACGGTTCAAGGATCTCGGCAACAGGATACTCGTCTTGCAATGGGTTTATGATGATCTGAAAAGGGATGGCATTCGTAAGTCCGCTCTGATCGGTTATTCTGAATCGAAGAGTATCTGCCGATCTGACCTGATAATCAAAATTCCATAGTGAGTCACCCGGCGTGAAAAGGGAATCCTTGTTGCTTCCATTTAATCGGATACTTCGGACCGGTTTATTTACCAGACCACTCAGTAATATCTCTGAACCCTGATAGGCATTGACCTGAGAAAAAGGATAGGTCTGATGGGTAGTATCCAGTTCAGTATAAGCGGGAGGAGTGATCCGGGCCTGTAAATCACTGAACCTTGGACGGAGCTGAACATCCGCCCGGTACAAAGAAGAGCGGAAACCATCCATATCAACATAATATTCAATATCGGTATTGAGGTCAAAGGTTGCAGATTGGTAGATATTATCTGTCTGTGACATTGGCCTTTCCCGGAAAGAGTCCTCAGCAGGGGTCTTGATCATCAAACGAACTTCATCAGGGATCCGGTTATTTTTAAATAAGATATCTGCTGAAAAAGCTGAACCCTGCTCAAGGGTCGTGTCACCAGGACTAACAGAAAAAATAAACGGGTTAGGCATTTGATGACTGATCCAGAATTCAGCGCTTCGGCTCGCCGCGTTACTGAAATTAAACAGGCAGAGCAGCAATACTATAAGACTCAGACCTGATAACTGAAGATAGTTCAGGTATTGCCCTGAAACTGGTAATGCGGTCGAATATTCTTTCAGGCGTTTTTGGAGAGTATCAGACTCGACTCTGCTGAGGTTCTGAAGGATTGCCCGGTCTATAAGTTCCCGGTTACCGTTGTTCTTTTCCAGATCGAGAGCATCTTTGAGTTCCGGTAACCCGGAAGTACGACTGAAGCTGCGGTAAAAATCTTCATAGTGGGTATTCCTGAAATTAGATCTTTCCCTCAGGTAAATCAGCACCGCAACTACCAGGGCTGAAAGGATGATCGCACTTTTCCATTCACGTCCGAGATAAAAATAAGATTCAAGCAAGATCAGAGATATGATCCATATGGTCAGAATAAAAGCAGACTTAAAGATGCCGATCAGCTGTTCCTTGCGGATCAGTTGTGAGTAAGAGTCCTTAAGAAGGCGTTTTACCTGATCTGATTTTATTTCTCTTGTCTGCTTATCCATGCACTCCGGTCAGAGTTCATTAAGTGTCAGCGTATTGCTGACTTTATATTTATGATCATCTCTTTCGATCTGAATGATCTCCTGTTGAATATCATGTTCCAGATACAGAAACCAGTTTTCGTCTGCTGCACGATCCATAAATTCTTTTTTCTCTTCCAGGGTTTGTGCAGGATACATATCATACCCCATTACCCATGGGAGAGGTACATGGACATGAGTGGGAAGCAGATCTGCGGTAAATACGAGTGACCTTCCGCCATGATCGATCTTAGGGAGCTGCTGACCCAGGGTATGTCCATTTACCACAACGGATGTAAGGCCTTTTTCATATTCAACCGGATCACCGACCAGGTTCAGACGCTCCGTTTCCATTAGAGGGCCAATATTTTCGGCTAGAAAACTGGCCTTTTCCCTGGCATTAGGAGCAATTGCAGTTTCCCAGTGTTTACGGGTTACATGGTAAGTAGCATTAGGGAATGTATGCTGAAGTTTTCCGTTTTCGTCAAAATAGGTGGTACCCCCGCAGTGATCAAAATGCAGGTGTGTAAAGATAATATCGGTGATGTCATCCGGAGTAAATCCATGCTCTTTTAATGAGGAAAGTAACTCCTTAGTGCTGAAATCCACCTGGTAGATCTTACTCATCTTATCATCGAATTTTGTTCCCACGCCATTATCGATAAGGTAAATCCGTCCGGTTGCTTCTGACCGGATAAGCAGGCAGCGCATGGTCATGGGAATACGGTTTTTGTCATCGGCGGTAATACCGCGCGACCATAATGTTTTGGGAACCACACCAAACATAGCTCCGCCATCCAGTTTAAAATCACCGGTTTCGATCGTATAAAGTTCAAAATTCCCGAAGGTTGCTTTGGATGAGCTCATATTCTCTTAATGCTTTTTGGATGAATATAATGAAGAGGAGAGAGAAAACTATATTTTGACCATAGAGTTGTGATCGGGTGGCAAAGAAATAAAGCGACACAGTCTGCTGCCCCTAACAGTTAGATCACTCTGAAACAGTTGTGTTTAACCTGCCTAAAAGGCAGGCTAAAACAACAAGATATAATGACTGAGCGAAGCGAAGACCTCAAAGCTTCGGTCCTTGGTCTCCGGTCATACTGCCGGAAGTAGTCTTAACTAAATGCTTTTTTCAGTTCACGTGCTATGATCAGGCGCTGTACTTCTGAAGTGCCTTCACCGATGGTCATAAGCTTGGAGTCACGCAGGAAGCGTTCTACATGATACTCTTCAGTGTAACCGTAACCGCCATGGATCTGAATAGCTTCAAGAGCAGCTCTCACAGACAGCTCTGAGGCAAATAATTTAGCCATGGAAGCTTCCTTGGTGAAAGGACGCTCGTTGTCTTTCAGCCAGGCTGCCCGCTGAACCAGCAGTCTTGCTGCATCTATCTCTGTAGCCATATCTACCATTTTGCCTTCCATATATTGGAAGTTTCCGATAGCTGTACCGAACTGCTTTCTTTCCATGGAATACTTGAGGGATTCCTCAAGTGCACCGCGGGCTATTCCTACTGACAGGGAAGCAATACCGATCCTTCCTCCATCCAGTATTTTCATAGTATCTACGAAACCTCTGCCTTCTTCACCTAATAGGTTTTCTGCAGGCACTTTCACATTCTCAAAAACAACTTCAGAAGTATCGGATGAATTCATGCCGAGCTTGTGCATGGGTTCTCCGGGATTTACTCCATCCCATTCTCTTTCAACTATGAATGCGCTTATTCCTTTTGTGCCAAGGTCGGGGTTGGTTTTTGCAAGCACCACGTAAACATCACCAACGGTGCCTTGTGTAATGAATATCTTGGAACCGTTAAGGATATAGTGATCACCTTTTTTGATGGCGGAAGTCTTCATCCCGGAAGCATCGGATCCAGAACCGGGCTCGGTCAGGCACCATGCAGCCAGCTGCTCACCGGAAGTAAGAGCCGGCATATACTTCATTTTTTGTTCGTGATTACCTGCAATCGCAATGTGACCGGTTCCCAGTGAGGTGTGTGATGCGACGGTAAGGGCAAGAGATGCATCCCATCGGGCAATCTCTTCCAGTACCAGGCAGAAACTTACTGTATCAAATCCGGCACCGCCGTATTGTTCGTCGTGGTAGATCCCAAGCATGCCCATTTCACCAAGCTTCTTAACGATCTCCATTGGAAATTCTTTGCTGTGATCTCTTTTCATAACGGTGGGAGCTACTTCTCTCTCCACGAAATCCTTGATGCTCTCTCGTATCATCTTTTGATCTTCATTCAGATCGAAGGAAAGTTCTCTTTCTAAGACTGCGTCCATACTCTTAATGTACCTTTGTATCTATTTTAATTGAATTGGAAACGCTTCCAAGATAACGGATACAAACGTAAATATCGTTGCAGAATGTGTTAAAATTTCTTGATTCGACCACGGATCACTGACCGGCCGCAGTGGGGTCAAAGCTTCCTTCGCTACCCTTTGCTCCTGACAGCAGTATCCCGGCCCAATTATCTGTTCAGAGATTTATTATATGCAGGTAATCCTCTGAAAAGATGATTCTAAACGAGACCTGCATCGTTTAGTCGCAGAGGTTACTTGTTTATATTTGGTTCTTTTGATAACAATAATACATGCAGCCACTTCTAGTGATGCATTGATTGCATAAGTGGAAAAGAACGGTAGGTCAGCGGTCGGTGGTCTAAACTGCCGGCTCCCAGGTAAAGTCGCGGTCTCCGAATTTTTTTAAGGTCCGGTAATGAGAAGCTACTGCTTCTGAGAAGGTCTCATGGCAGTTGTAGGGGATGCCGAATTCCTTCGCCGTCTGTTCTACGATCGGGCTGATCTGCGGGTAGTGAATGCTGCAAACCTTAGGGAAAAGATGGTGCTCGATCTGATAATTAAGTCCGCCGATATACCAGGATAAGACCTTGTTGTTGCGGGCAAAATTATTGGTTGTGAACATCTCATGGATCACCCAGTGATTCTGGATCATATTGTCTTCATCCGGTATTGGATGAGTGGTTTCTTCAACTACGTGGGCCAGCTGGAAAATGATCCCAAGGATCAGTCCTGCGGTGAGGTGAAGGGTGAAAAAGCCGATCAGGAGTTGATACCAGGTAATATCAAGGACCATCATCGGGATTACCAGTATATAGGTATAATAAAGCTGTTTTGACACGATCAGAGTTATCCACTCACTGAGAGGATGAGACTTGTTCTCATAGGGTCCCAGCTCCGGCTTAAAGAAATACCAGTAGTCCTTCACGAAAACCCAGAAAATGGTCGCGAAGCTGTAGGCCGGGAATGCCAGAAAATGTTGTAGTCGGTGAACCGGCTTATACTCAGAGTGAGGAGATAGCCGGATGAATTCAGCAACTTCCAGGTCTTCATCATGACCGTGTATATTGGTATAAGTATGATGAATAATGTTATGTGTGATCTTCCAGATATAACCGTTTGCACCAACCATATCAAAAGTAAGGCCGATCAGATAATTAACCGTATTGTTGGATGAATAAGCTCCGTGCAGTGCATCGTGAGAAATCGAAAATCCGATACCAGCCATGCCGATTCCCATGATCGCGGCCAGAAGCCACATCGTGCCTAAAGAAAATGATCCGCTTATTATCAGTGCGTAAGCACCAAAATACACTCCAAGAATGACGAGTGTCTTAATGACCATAGAGGCATTAGCGTGCCTCGATAGCCCATTAGATTCAAAATATTCGTTTACCCGCTTCTTAACGGTTCGTGAGAATTCGCGGTCTATCTTATTGTTGAATGTTACTTTTTCCGGCATGCCCTCTAGATTCTTTAATAATGAAGTAAAATACGGCTAAATGGGAAGCTTTCAAATAAAGCTGAATCCCGTAGACCCATCATCTGTGATAAAAAATCTATAATTTACTGTATGGATCTATTTCAGGATAAAAACAGCCCTAAAAACATTACGGATAAAAATCTGAATAAAACTACTGGTGATGAACCGCTGGCTACCCGAATGCGCCCAAGAACACTGGATGAATTCGCCGGTCAGGAGCACCTGGTGGGAGAGGGGCAGATGCTCAGAAGAATGATCGAAGCAGGGGTGATCGGATCCCTGATCTTTTATGGTCCTCCGAGTTCAGGTAAGACCACGCTTGCACATGTTATTTCCAAAGAGATTCAGGCTTCTTTTGAGGTTATCAATGCGGTGCTGGATGGGATCAAAGAACTTAGAAATGTGGTAGATAAAGCGGAAAAGCTAAAGAAGCTGAACGGCCGGAAGACCATTCTGTTTGTCGACGAGATTCACCGGTGGAACAAAGCCCAGCAGGACGCCTTACTTCCTCATTTGGAATCCGGTATTATAACACTGGTTGGGGCGACCACCGAAAACCCATTCTATTCACTGGTTAACCCGCTTTTGTCCAGGTGTCAGCTTTTTGAGCTTCACTCGCTGCATTTTGAAGAAGTAAGGTCAATGCTGGAAAGGGCTTTGGCTGACAGAGAAAGAGGATTAGGGGATAAAGACATTCGTATTGATGCAGCAGCGCTTGATCATTTGTCTGAATTCGCTGGAGGGGACATCAGAAATGCCCTAAATGCGCTGGAAGTCGCTGTATTGTCAACGAAACCGGATAATGACAATAAGATCCATATTACTCATGAGATCGCAAAAGCGAGTATTCAGCGGAGAAATGTTCGATACGATCGTACAGGTGATGAACACTATCACTTTGCATCTGCATTTATCAAATCTATGCGAGGGTCTGATCCGGACGCTGCTTTGTACTGGATGAATGCAATGCTGGAGGGTGGAGATGATCCGGTTTTTATATTCCGGCGATTACTCATTTTTGCCAGCGAGGACGTGGGACTGGCAGAGCCCAATGCCATCAGTATTGTTAATTCCTGTCAGGACGCCTTTATGAAATGCGGTATGCCGGAGGGAATGTATTTCCTCTCTCATGCATGCCTGTATCTTAGCATCTGTCCGAAAAGCAACAGTACCAAGGCGATTTTTGAAGTAAATCGGGAAATTTCGGAAAAAGGGGTTCAGGATATTCCGGCTTACCTGAAAGATAAAACTGCTAATAAAAAATCGGCACGTTTTCTGGATGTTGAAAATGCATCCGAGGATTATAAGTATCCGCACAGCTATCCCCATAATTGGGTGAAGCAACAATATCTTCCGGACAATCTTAAGAATAAAAACTGGTACGAGGCCGGAAGTCAGGGAAGAGAAGCAATGCTGTGGAAGAAATGGCAGGAGATTAAAGGAAAGGATCCTAAGGAATGACCGCTGACTTGTCATAGGTCAGCGGTCTGTCAGTCCTCAGGCTGACTGTGACACATCGATCTCAACCCGGTTAGTTCTGATCAGTTCCAGTTGCTGGCTCTCTGTTAATTCCATCATTTCCGCTGCATCCTGCAATCCAAAGAATTCAGGATAAGCATTAGTTCCGTGTTCGTGCCGGTCCAGTCCGGTGATCTCTTCTTCAGGAGTAACCCGTAGACCATGAAATACACTAATACCTTTAAATACCATGAAAGCACTGAGAATAGTAAAACCAAATACAGTGACAATACCGGTTAGCTGTATTCCAAGCTGAGCCCAGCCGCCCCCAAAAAATAGTCCGGTGAATTCCGTGCTGTAAGGAGTCTGAGCGAAGAGTGCAACTGCCAGAGTGCCCCATGCACCGGCCATGCCGTGAACCGGGATAGCTCCAACCGGGTCATCGATACGCAGGCGTTCAAGTAATCGCGTGCCGTAGAACATGATCAGACCTCCTATACAGCCGATCAGAAGAGCGGAAGCCGGAGATACTACCGCACATCCTGCGGTAATGGCCACCAGGCCGGCCAGTGAGCCGTTCAGGGTATAGCCAAGGTCTGCTTTTCCGGTAGCTATCCAGGATATGATCATGGCAGCGATCGCTCCGCCTGCTCCAGCCATATTGGTAGTAACCGCGATTCGGGCAAAGGAAACATCAGCACCCAGTGTGGAACCTGGATTAAAACCAAACCATCCTAACCAAAGAATAAAAACACCAAGAGTCCCAAAGGCTACTGAATGTCCGGCGATATTACGGGCTCTCCCGTTTACAAAGCGACCAATCCTTGGACCCAGGATCATGGTTCCGACAAGACCTGCCCACGCACCTACACTGTGGACAACCGTGGAACCTGCAAAATCATGAAATCCGATCGATGAAAGCCATCCGCCTCCCCATATCCAGTGACCTACGATCGGATAGATTAGTGCAGTTATAAAAACAGTATATAACAGATAACCTGTAAATTTTGTGCGTTCTGCCATAGCTCCGGATACGATCGTTGCAGCCGTGGCAGCGAATACTGCCTGGAAGAACCATTCACCGTAAAGCCATGGATTGAGTTCTCCGCTATCCGTAACCGCCTCGCTGAGAAAGAAATTTGAAAAACCAAATAGCCCGTATTGGTCAGCGCCATACATTATGCCGAAACCAATGGCCCAAAAGAATACGGTGCCAAGCCCGAAATCCATCATATTTTTCATCATGATGTTGGCTACATTTTTTGCGCGAGTAAAACCTGTTTCCACCAGAGCAAAACCGGCTTGCATAAAAAAGACCAGAAAAGCAGCGATCATGATCCAAAGAAGGTCGGCAAATGACTTGTCAGGTGTTACGGTACTGATCATAGTGTCCAGGCTGGAAGCTTCGCCTGCGGACACTACGGATGGAAGTAGAAGTATGAGTAAAGTGAGGAAAAGTGCTTTTATTATCTGCATCCCGAACCGAATATTAATTAGGTGTATGTTTCAATTCGGATTAAAAATTATAGCGGAATCAAAATAAATCAAAATAAAATTAACAAAAAATTCATATTTGTATTAAACAATCCTGTATGTAATGGAAAAGCGCTTACAAGACTTAAGTATAGTGCATCAGAACCCTGATTTATTTAGGTTTTAAGGGAGCCGGACAGGTATACACAGACAGATTGAGCGCATGAGATCTCTGGTCCCGTCTTTGCAGGTTCATTGGAATTGCTTACTGGAGCTGATAATAACGGAAAGATCAAGGTTCAGAAAAGCCGTTAGTTTGGAATGAAATAACCATGAAAATGGTATACATCTACAAAAAAACGAGACAATGAAGATAAAAGTAATAAGTTCTACCGACCGGCCGGGAAGTATGGCCCGCAAAGTATCAGATCATGTTGCAGAACTTTATCAAAAAGAAGGAGCAGATGCAGAAGTGATCTGTCTCCGTGATTTCCCTTTGCTGGATGTTGTAGGTGGAAAATATGGTAAAGAGATCCCTTCTGTGGAGGCTTTTAATGCAAAAGTACTGGAAGCAGACGGGTTGGTATTTGTTATCCCCGAATACAACGGCAGTTTTCCGGGTATCCTGAAAGTATTTATTGATTACCTGCCGTTTCCTGAAGCATTTGAAAAAATGCCTATGGCATTTATAGGTGAAGCAGCCGGTGCCTTTGGAGCATTGAGGTCCGTGGAACAGTTTCAGATGATCGCGAATTATCGTAATGCTCTTCAGTTTCCGGAGCGGGTCTTTATTCAGCGCGTACACAAGAATTTCAGTGAAGAAGAGGGACTGACCGACGAATTTGCCAGATCTTTGCTGGATTCTCAGGTCGAGAACTTTATCAAATTCATCGATTCGGTAAAGGACAAAGATCTGTCCCAGCTATCGAACTGATCCGGGTATTGTAGGCACATCAGATATTAGCTCTCAGTGCAATAAAAAAGTTTCTTCCAGGAGCTGCGATCCCCGACGAATATGGAAGATAGCGCTGATCGGTAATGTTATGAACTCCGAAACTAATCAGCAGGTCATCGGTGAGACGGTACATTGAATTGAAGTTTAGAGTGTACCAGGAAGGTGCATACGGGTTACCATTGTCATCAAGAGCATAGATAAAATCTTTTCCCTGTTCTGAAGGTGCGAGGTCATTATTTGATATCTCACCATTGTATTCTACAAATAGATCAGCGTCAAACCTGAACTTGGAATAAGATAAATGAGTAGCTCCAAAAATGGGTGCAGCATGCCGAAGGGGTGCATTTGTACCATCATCCAGTTCTTCTTCACCATCCTGAATATTTATCTGTGTAGAAAGTCCGAAACCGGAAGGTAATTCCAGTTTTAATCCTGCCTGCAGTCCCATTACACGAGCTGTCGCAGCATTCTGAATCGCCTGCACCTGACTGTTTTCCCCCTCATACAGGATCTGATCCTGACCGTTTAAAGTGAAGTTTCGGCGTACCAGTGCATTATTAAGAATAGTGTAATAAGCATTGAAATCAATCCGGATCGCATCACCGAAAAGCTTGATAAAACCGGCATCCAAGTTATAAGCGTATTCCGAGCCCAGATCTGGGTTTGGTACGACCACCGCTCCCGGTTCAGAGTCGAATACTTTGCCGACATCATCAATATTAGGTGCTCGAAAGCCGGTACTGAAATTTGTGGTGATCTGCAGACTTTCATTGGGATTAAAGACAAAACCAAGGCTCCCGGTAAGTGCACCATCATTAATATTTGCCTCAGTGAAAGGGAAATTGAAGAACCGGTCATCAAAATCCGATTTGACCTGGAAATAGGTGTAACGGCTGCCGGCCTGTAAGTTTATGCGATCGGTTAGTTTCCATCGATAGCTCATATAAGCGGAATAGGAATTCCAGATAGAACCGTCCGGATAGCGGCTGGATTCGGGACTAACTTCTTCCGTAGATATGTTGGTATTGATACCTTCGGAACTGATACGGTTAAAGATCGATTCCAGTCCAAAATATAAACGATGACGTTTATTAAGATCCTGTTCCATATCAATATTGGCTGAATACATATAAACCTGCTCGGTACGGGAGGTAAGGATCAGAGAATTGAAGTCCCGGTCGTTTCGGCTTTCTTCAAAATATTGCTGAGCCAGTGAGATACTGAGCTTGTCATATAGTCCGCCTTCAGAATCCTGAAGAATATTAAGGTTATTCATCATCCATTTTTGAGGGCCATAATACCATTCGGCCGATCTGGGCAGTCCTTCTCGTCTCCTCCGAAGCCGGTCGTAACGACTGTAATCAGAGGTTTCTGAATAATGGAAACCATAATTAAGATCCCATTCTTCATCCGGGCGAAAGCGGATCTTTTGCATAACATTGACCTGATCAAATTCTGAGGGATTCTGCACTCTGGGTTGATCATTCCGGACCTCAGCATCAGTCAGCCCATCAGTCACCACATACCAGTCTCTCAGGTAATCTTCGGGGCCATTACTGCCCATTCTGAGATCGTCATACATTGCGTAACTGACACTACTCAGAAATCCCCACTTTTTGAACCCGGCACTGATGTCAAAATGTGTGGTTCTCTCATTATTAGCTGTTGAATAGCGCAAAAGACTGTTTCCGCGTATAAACAGGTCCTCATTGGAAGAAAGTATTGGTTTCCGGGTATAGAAACTCATGACCCCGCCAATAGCATCACTGCCATAGATCACAGATCCGGGCCCGAAAATGATCTCGGAATTTTCGATCGCATTCGGATCAAGAGATATGACATTCTGCAAATTCCCACTTCTGAAAATGGCATTGTTCATTCGTACGCCGTCCACAGAAAGTAAAACCCGGTTGGTAGCGAAACCGCGTATCATGGGGCTTCCGCCTCCGAGCTGACTTTTTTGCACAAATACTTCACCAGATACTGTTAGCAGGTCCGCAGCTGTCTGGGGGTTTTGCATACTTACTTTTTCCGGACGTATTGATACAACTTTTAAGGGGACTTCCCGGGTTTCCTGAATCCACCGGTTTGCGGATACGACCATTTCATCCAGGGTGATCTGAGTAGGCTGAAGGTTGACACTAAAATTTTTTGAACGGATCTCATCAAAGCTCAGGATCTCCGTACGATATCCAATGCTTCTTATAACTATACGATCTTCTCCCTCAAATTTGCCGATATCCGCTTTGCCTTTGTTGTCGGTGATGACGGACTTGCGGTTATCTTCGGTATAGATCAACGCATATTCAACGGGTAAACCACTGACATTGTCCAATACGGTAAGTACGGTCTGTGCCTGTAAAATGAAAGGTAGGAGCGACAAGAATAAGGAATACAGTAGGTAACGCACGTCTGAATTTCTGTGGATGATAATGCTTCCCGTTCCGGGGCAAGTATATAAATGATCCGGGGGATTATTATTGTGACAAAAATCGCAGTTTTAACACCTCTATGTCAATCCAAATAGAGAGATATTTAATTAATTAACAGAACGACTCGATTATCTATTACCAGGTCCCTGAAATCATAGGCTTCCCTGATCCATTGGAAAGTTTCCGGATGATAGAAGAAAGAATGTGTTTCATCATTTTTGTAGTACCAGTCTTCAAAAGGCTGATCATCCATCCAGAGATCGGTTTTGATAAGCAGGGTGCCGTAAGGATTCAGCATCTTTTTAAGGCGACTAAACTCTTTTGAAGGCTCATGAAAATGCTCAACTACCTCGCAAGCAACGATATAATCATAGGTATCTTCCAGTAATTCATCATCAGGAAGGAAATAGGGGTCCCATGCTTTGATGTTATATTGCTGTTGCTTCAGCATATGGGTGATCACCGGGCCGGTGCCGGCACCAAAATCGAGTCCCTTATCATCTGCATGATGGCGTAACGCGATCTCTTTAACGAGAGGAGAGACAAATTTCCGGTATCCCGGGTCATTTATGTCATTATTGTGAGTTTCGTATCGTTCGATCTCCTCTTCCGGCGATGCCAGATCATCCGGGTGCATGAATATGCCCCTGCATTCCGGACATTTATAGTACTTTCGTCCTCTCTCCTCAAAATGATAGAAGAGAGAAGCTGTAGATTTGCATAAAGAACAGGGAACACTCATTGGGGCTATTCGCTTTCAGGATACCAGTTCTTCAGGCGTACTTCGATATTATTATTCTCAGAAACTACATTTTCTTTGAATTCCTGAATATCCTGTCCACGATGATGGTAAGGATATACGATGGCCGGTTCGAAATCCAGAACAGCACTGGCAGCCTGGTTGATATCCATGGTGTAGGGCAGATTCATGCAAACGAACGCTATATCGATATTTTCCAGATTCCTCATTTCGGGAATATCTTCTGTATCACCGGAAAAATAGACCTGCTTACCGCCCATATTCAAAATGTACCCGTTTCCTCTTCCTTTAGTGTGGCGGGAATCCTCTGTCTCCGGCAGGTTATACATAGGAATTGCAGTAACTTCTATCCCTTCAACATTCATGGTCTCGCCATTATCAATGATCATAAGCTGATCCTTATAATCCGGCATACGGTCTGCTACTGCCTGAGGCACTATAAAGATGACGCCTTCGGTATTAAGTTCGCTAAGAGTGGCAGCGCTTAAATGATCACCATGAATGTCGGTTATAAAAATCAGATCCGGATCAGGCTGTCCTTCAAATGCAGCACCTCCTCCCCATGGGTCCACATAAATACTCATTCCGTTCCAGGTTAAGGCCACCGTGCCATGCTGAACAGGTTGAATGCGTAATTCTCCGGCATCAGTATCAAATTTATCGGCTGTGCGGTCAAGCTGAGCCTCCGAAGTACATGCGATGAAAAGGAATAATGGAAGGATCAAAAGAATACGTTTCATAGATATAGCTGAATTTATTAGTTGATAGCATGAAAACCAGAAGATCGGTTGCTGCATTCAGATGAAGGACTTTCTTACAGGATCTCCTCGAGTTTTTCACGTCCCATCGCAATTAGATCATCACCCATATGGAAATCAAAAGTATCACAAGCTGTTCTGGGTATCTCAATCAGGAGATCGGGAGGATGGACTTCCAGTATCATTTTTGTAAGCCGGTCCTGGGTGAAATTATAGCTGGTATCCATTAATTCCAGAAGAGACAGCTTGTATTCTTTTTTATTATTGGACAGGTCCGGCAGACTGAAGGTCTTCTCAAACCAGCTCTTCTTTAAATCAGCCTTTTCGTTTTCCTTTTTCTCTTTATGGATCATATCTGCAACGGATGCTGGTCCATTCACATTAACTGCAACAATGGTATGGTCTTCCCTGGGTTTTACAAGATCAAGAGGAAGCGGATTAAGTACACCGCCGTCGACCAGGATCTGATTTTCATCATATACAGGTAAAAATAAACCGGGCATAGAAATGGAAGCCCTGAGTGCATTAAAAAGGTCCCCATTTTTGTAGTGTACCTCCTTCATATGCATGAGGTCGGTTGCAACGGCCGTAAACGGTATATCAAAATCTTCAATGGCCTGTTTGCCCGTCATGTCCAGGATCTCTTTAAAGATCTTTTCTCCCTTAATGAAGCCCTGCCGGGTAAAAGTGAAGTCGAGCAGATCGAATACCGAGGATTTATCCAGTTTGACCAGCCACTCCCGGTATTTTTCCAGGTTTCCGGAACAGTAGATCCCGCCAATTACCGCACCCATGGAACATCCTACAACTTCAGTGATCTCATGTCCATTAGCCTGCAGACCCTCAATTACACCTATGTGAGCCATGCCACGGGCTCCTCCGCTTCCGAGTACTAACTGTATCTTTTTGGTAGCCATGGTCTTAGAATCAGGTTAAACCGAAAACTACCATTATCTCAACGAATTGCCAATAAAGTGAAGTTATTATCCCGGATACCCGCCGCCGTTGATAAAATTTCGGAGAGAATCGATCTCAACTTTCTGATCTTCGATGACTCGCTTTACAACATCTCCGATAGACACCACTCCCACCACATCACCATCTTCAATAACCGGTAAATGACGAACTTTCTTTTCGGTCATTAGTTGCATACAAAGTTGAATAGTGTCGGTAGGGCGAACGCAGATCACCTGGTCTTCCATGATCTCACTTACGCTGGTAGTTTTAGATGTACGGCCTTTGAGTACTACCTTTGAGCGATAATCTTTTTCAGATATGATGCCTTCAAGTCTGGAATCATCCATAACCAGTAAGGCTCCAATGTTCTCTTCTGCCATCTTTACTATGGCATCATAAACCGTGTTCTCAGGACGAACAGAATATACTGCATTACCTTTTTTCTGAAGAATTTCTACCACTTTCATAATTCACCCTCCTATTAATGGTCCTATATATCAATAAAAGGATTTTTGGGAAATTAGCAAGTAGTTCAGGCTGATGATTATGAATACTTTTCCCTGAGATAGGCTACAGATTCCGAGATCAGATTCTTCAGTACTTCCTCATCGATATCATCAATGCTTTTAATGTACAGGCAGGATTTTCCGGTCTTATACTTTCCCAGTTTATTTAAGAGGAATTCATATTTCTTAAATCCGGACATAATATAGATCGTAATACTCTGAACCCTGTTGGAGAAACCGGTAAGCATCCAGTCCCCCTCCCGTCCGGAAGCATAAACATAATGATAACTTCCAAATCCGATAATGCTTTCACCCCACATACTCCCTTCATCTCCCGTTGATTCTTTCATAATGGCATAGATCCTGAGACAATCTTCTTTTCTGCGAGGATCGGTTATGGCATTCAGATAATCCCTCACGGAAAGGTCATTCTTTCGGGTCTTCAGCTCGGCCATAAGTCAGTATCTTGATAATGGGATTTTATATGGTATTCATTATACTCAATGCATGCTAAACTCTCTTAAAAAATATTTTGGGCCCAGCACACTGGTAGCGGCGGCATTTATTGGTCCGGGCACCGTCACCGTTTGCACGCTGGCAGGGGTTCGATCCGGCTATTTACTTCTATGGGCACTGTTGTTTTCCACTCTGGCAACCATCATTCTTCAGGAAATGACGGGCAGGCTTGGCCTGGTAACGCAACAGGGATTCGGGGAAGCTATACGGAGCCAGCTTAAAAATCCTGTGATCCGCTTACTGGGTATTATTCTGGTACTTTCTGCTATTGTAATTGGGAATGCGGCCTATGAAGGTGGAAATCTTTCCGGGGCAGTACTTGGCTGGGAGGAATTATTTTCTGCACTTACCGTGTATGCAGGAGGTATGAACATCAAACTAACCCCGCTAATTATCGGGGGAATCGCATTTATACTTTTATGGCAGGGTAATTTCAAATATATCCTCGGGTTCATGACCGGGCTGGTAGTGGTTATGTCGGTTGTGTTTGTTACCACTGCAATTATGATAAAACCGGATATTGCTGAGATCTTTAAAGGACTCTTTTTGCCCAGAGTCTATGAGGGGGACCTGATCACGGTGATCGCGCTAGTTGGAACAACTGTAGTCCCTTATAATCTCTTTTTGCATGCCTCCACCATACAGGAAAAGTACTCGGAGAAAAGTGACTTAAAAGCAATGAGGATAGAGAACGCCGTCGGAATTCTGATAGGTGGATTTATTAGTATTTGTATTGTGATAACCAGTGCCGGAGCATTCAGTGGAATGGGAGCCACAGTCAGCAGTGCATCCGATATGGCGGCCCAGTTAGAGCCGCTGCTGGGTTCATGGGCCGGAATGTTTATGGGATTAGGACTTTTCGCAGCCGGAATATCTTCGGCCATAACCGCACCGCTTGCAGCAGCATACGCCGCAAAAGGTATAATGGGCTGGAAGGGGAATAACCGTACTACCGGATTTCGACTGGTATGGATCACGATCCTGTTGATAGGTATTATTTCATCTTCGCTTAGCCTTAATCCGGTTCAACTAATTGAATTTGCACAGATCGCAAATGGAATATTACTACCGGTAGTAGCAGTTTTTCTGCTTTATATCATGAACCGTAGTGAAGTTCTTGGAGGATTAAAGAACTCGGCCATCCAGAATATTCTCGGACTCCTGGTGGTACTGATTGCCATACTGCTGGGCTTTCGTAGTTTAAACGCTGTATTTAATCTGCTATAACAATGAAACAGATCGATCTCAATTGTGACCTGGGCGAATCCTATGGAAAGTTTAGTTCTGATCATGATGCCGGAATTATGCCATTTATATCAAGCTGTAATATCGCAGCAGGTTTTCACTCCGGCGATCCTCATTCCATATCCCGTACTATTCAACTGGCTTTAAAAAATAAGGTAGCCATTGGTGCCCATCCGTCATTTCCAGATCTTCAGGGATTTGGAAGAAGGGTCATGCACCTGAGTAAAGGAGAACTGATCTCTTGTGTGCAGTACCAGGTTGCTGCCGTTAAAGGAATGACTGAAGCAGTGGGAGGGACTCTTCATCACGTAAAACCACACGGTGCATTGTATAATTATGCTTCCAAGGATAAGGATACAGCTGTTGCGATAGCAGAAGCACTCGCTGAATGGCTTCCCGGAGTTAAACTATATGCACCATGGAAATCTGCTTTGGCAGATGCTGCACTTGAGATGAACATGGAGGTTGCTTTTGAATCATTTGCTGACCGCAAATATGAAGATGACCGTAGTTTGAGGTCACGCCAAAAAGAGGGTGCGGTGCTCAGCAACGATATTGAAGTTCTTGATCAGGTCGACCTGCTGACTTCAGAGAATAAGGTGATCACATTTACGGGAGCTGAGATCGATATGAAAACGGATACGATCTGTCTTCACAGTGATACCAAAGGTGCCCTGGAGCTAGCCGGGAAAATATATAACCATCTCAAAGAACACGGAGTCCATGTCCGTCCGGTTTGATGATACCAGTTGGGAGATCTTTCGCCTGGGTGAAAAATCAGTACTTCTGACCGCCATAGGTGAAATAAGCAGGAAAAATGTCAGAAGACTATCCGGCGCTTTGCTCAAGGATAAACCACATCAATTCGAAGATCTCATAACCGGATATGACAGTATAGTGATAAGATTTACTGCAGGAATTAATAACGAAGATCGTATAAAGGAGCATTTGCTTCGGCTGGACCCTGCAAAGGTCCATATCCCAGAGCCTGTTAAATATGAGATACCGGTTTGTTATGAAAAAGGGCTGGACTGGGAAGCAGTAGTGAAGATTTCAGGCATCTCAAAGGAGGAGTTCATTGCAATGCATTCCGGCCCGGAATATGAAGTAGCCATGTTAGGCTTCTTGCCGGGTTTTATATATCTGGATGGTTTGCCGGAAGAGCTAGCCTGCAAACGAAGAGTAAAGCCCAGATCACAGGTTCCTGAGGGATCCGTAGGAATTGGTGGTGCACATACAGGGATGTATTCATTGTCTTCTCCAGGAGGCTGGCAGATCATCGGTTTGAGTCCTTCCAAGTTATTTAATATTGATGAAGAACCACCCGTAAGGTTACAGGCTGGAGATCGTATACGGTTTAAGCCGATCACAGAAGAAGAGTTCGAGAAGATGAAGCCCTGATGAGTATAGAAGTCATTCAAAGTTCTTTGTTCAGTACCATTCAGGACCGGGGGAGGGCCGGTTACAGCAGATGGGGAGTTCCGTCATCGGGAATGATGGATGATCACTCCGGCAGACTCGCTAACTGGTTAGCAGGAAATAAGGCCTTTGATCCGCTGATTGAGATCTGTATATCCGGCGGAGTATATCGGTTCCATGAAGATACTATTGTAGGGATAACCGGAGCAATAGCAGCATGCGAATTGAATGACCAAAAGATCCGGATGAACCAGTCTATCAGGGTAAACATGGGAGATACACTAAAGATCGGTCCGGTCACTAAAGGCAAATATTTATACCTGGCGATCCGGGGACTTATGCCTCCTGATAAGGTCATGGGGAGTTTTTCAACATTTTTACCAGCCTCTATTGGGGGAATTCAAGGAAGGATTCTGAAGGAAAAAGACAGGATCGGACTTAGGTCTATCGTTGGACCTGTTGACCGAAAAGTGCCTCGGGAACTGATTCCTCATTTCGGAAGCCGAAGGGAATTGAGAGTGATTCGAGGACCCGAATGGCGGTGGCTGACTATGAAACAACAATCTGAAATACTATCAGCAAATTTTATTTCTGAGTCCCGGAGTGATCGTATGGGTATCAGGCTGAATAATTCGGAGTTGGATAAAATTGAATTGATGGAAATGAAGTCTTCGCCTGTGATACCCGGTATTATTCAATATTCAGGGTCAGGAAACCTAATCCTGCTGCACCGGGATGCTCAAACCATAGGAGGCTACCCGAGACTGCTCAAGGTCATAGATGCGGACCTTTGGAGAGCAGCTCAGTGTACGGCTAACGTAAAAGTATCCTTCAAACTGATCAGCATGAGTGAGGCGATGGATCACAGCCGTTACCTAAATTCCATTTACCCTGAGGGTGAAATAGAATAGCGGAAAAAAGCAGCCTGCTAACCGCTTATCTTATGTTGGCGCCCACATTGACTATATGTTAATTATATAATATCTAACATAAGATAATATTAGTTATATAATAAATTACATTATCATATGTATATAAATTAGATTTGGTCGGGGATCCCTTTCAGTAGTATATTAGTGACGCGTTGACAAAAAAAGCCTACCCAAGTCACGTACCACCAAAGCCAAAGCATCGTAGCAAAAGTATATCTATTCGATAGGGCTTTGTTAACTCTCAAGAAGTACAGGAATGATTATCTGCGGACTAATGAGTTCGGATCAATTCTTTGGGGAGTCTTATCACCGGATACGATACTTTGAGCTGCATTAGCAATCGCCCTGATCGTATTCGTCATGTGTTTGATGTTGATACTTTCAAATTCATCACTTACTTCATGATAATCCTGGTCTACATCGATAGGGGTTGTACTGATAGTGTGAGCAGGAACTCCTTTCTGGGCAAGCCTAAAATTATCGGAGCGCATAAAAAGGTTTTGGTTAGGATAGGGATCTGGATAAAAGCGATAGTTATTTGCAACGGTACTCTCTTGAAGGATCTTGCCAAAATCGGTTAGTTCGAAACCGGTAATCCATGCAGTATTAGGCCCTTCAACGGCAGGTTTGCCGATCATTTCTATATTAAACATTGCAACCACCTGATCCGTGTCGATGTTTTCCGCAAAAAAACGTGACCCCCATCCACCAGCTTCTTCTGCAGTGAATGTAAGGAAGTAGAGTGTTCTTTCCGGCTTACTTCTTCCGGCGAAATGGTTAGCGAGCTGAATTACCGCTGTGACACCGGAGGCATTATCATTGGCCCCGTTACCTATTGAATCTCCAGCTACCGGTGAAAGAATACCTATATGATCATAATGAGCACTAAAGATGACGATCTCATCTTTCTTCTTCCCCTCGATCATTCCACCGACATTAGACAATTTATGTTCTTTGATATCATATCTGATATCGGCCGTGATCGTACGAACCGGCTCGGAGCTTAGTATGAAGAGATCGCTGCCCCCGTTATTACGATCCATGCTGTAAAAAGTGCGATATCTGCTGGATCGGTTGGTGTAATATCTTTTAGCCCTGGCAAACCATTCTTTTTGAGACTCATCAATGACTATAAGTGAATTATGATCGTCGTTTAAAAGAGAGTCGATCTGGGATCTCCGCTTTTCGCGTTTAAGATCATATACGGTATAATCATCTCGGTCGGACCAGTATATCGAATCTGCTTTACTGAGTGAAAAGAATTGGTCTTCACTTAAAGTTTTACCATTGAATATTACCTGAGAAGAACCCGGACGGTGCTCAAGAATAGTAAAAGACTGCATCATATCATCTTCACCTGGTAATGGTGAGATGCCTGTCTTTCTGAGTTCAGAGTCGATGAAAGCTGCGGCTTTTTCAATACCATCCGTATAAACCTTTCGGCCCTTCATATCATCCGAGCTGAGTGTCTTAAGGATGCGTGAGACTTCACCCTCAACCACTACCGGTTCTTTCTTACACTGAGTGAAAATCAGTATTGCAGCAAATAAGTATAATATTCTTCCCATTCGATAGAAACTGATCAAATTCAGCAAGAATACTAATAAATAGAGCCTCTTTAATTTGAAAAAAAATGCTATAAAAGAGGTAACAACGATTAATAGATGTAAAACAAAATAGATTGCAGTCAGCTGATCGAGGTCAGGATCTCTTCTCTATAATTAGTCCATTGTTTTGCAGATGATCTGCCAGTCTTTTTCCAAAAGAAGATACCGGGGTTTGAAAACCAGAGGGTAAAGACCGGTCATCTTCCTGTAGTATCCTGAATAGGAGAAAGGCAGATTCACAAAGAAAGAAAACTGTCGATTTATTTCCAGGATCTCCATCATAAGAAATGCGATAGTGTACAGCAGTTTCTTTATTATCGGTCGAAAATATGTCGGCTTTGAAGAATCCATTCTCAATAGTCTCTTCAGAAGGGCCTTCACCCGGCTTGGGAGCAAAAGCTTTCAGTAATTTCCGGAACCAGGAATACGGTCCAAACTTTTTAATGGAACCAAGTAAAAGTGAGAGCATAAGAAAGGAAAAAGGTTCATTTTTTTTGCCCAACGCGCTATGTTCACTATAGGTGATCTTTTCAGCATATGGGTTTCCCTGATCACGCATCAGAGCAGATGAACGGTAAACAACCTTTGAGTTAATCGGTCCCATGATAAATGGAAGTGACCAGCGCTGTATGCTTTTATCGAAACCGGCAAAATTACTCCCGCCCACATGATCAACAACCTGAGGGGAGTCACCGGTTAATAATCCGGGATCACCCATTTTTTTATACTCACCACTTTCAAATTTATTCATCATAGTGGCAATGGTCCCCCCGTTAAACCCTCCGCTTATGGTATAATAGGACCGGATCACCAGCTCTTCCGGATCTTCATAATGAGAAGAGGATAAATATGCAGCAAGATCAGCAGGTACCGAGTCAAAACCTGAGAAAGGAATGAGAAGGGCACCACTATCATCAGCGTCTTGCGAATACGCGTCCATCATCTTCCGGATAAAGTCTACTTCACCTGTAATATCAAGATAATGGGTGCCGCTTTGGGCGCAGGCCCGGATCACTTCTTCTCCGTAGAGTGAGAACGGACCTGCAGTGGTAATCAGAATACGACAGTTTGAGACCAGAGAATCAACCTGTTCGGGAATGGTACTATCTGTTTGGAATACGCGGTCATCTGAAATTTCCAGATCAGAGGATAATTGATCCAGTTTGTCTCTGTTTCTTCCTGCGATGCCCCAGCTCATTTCGATCGGTGCATGATCTTTAAGATATTTAGCAGCTCTGCGACCTGTAAAGCCGGTAGCACCAAGAAGTATAATATCCAGCATAGTAGAGATCTTACGTTAGAAAATGATAGGAAGGTAATTTACAGAAATAAAAAAACCCGGAATTGAAGATCAAAACCGGGTTTGTGATCAATTTGTTCTATGATCAGTCGAGTCTTACAACCTCAACGGCACTTAGCCCTTTAGGTGTTTCTTCAACTTCATATTCAACGTTCTCACCATCTCTCAGGCCTTCGTTGAAACGAAGTCCTTCGATGTTATTTCTGTGGACAAAAATGTCTTTTGATCCGTTTTCTGGCTCTATGAAACCAAATCCTTTTTTGGCGTCAAACCATTTTACTTTACCGTATTCCATTGTATTAACAAACTGTTGTTCACAAACTGATACTAACCTAACCTATCGAAAGCTTACCGATGATTCAGTATATCATAAGTGATGATTAATCTTGATATAAAACAAACATCAGGAGGGAAACTAATACTGGCATTGTGGCAAATACTGAATCATCCTGACGAGTATTCAGTACAAATATGCGGTTTAATCCAAGAAAAACCAAATAGTAAGAAAAATGCAGCCCATTCTGTTTCAAAGTTTTAGGACGGTTAAGGCCAGTCCGGGTTTACATTTTTTCACCCGCTTCCCCATACACAAATATTGAATTCGGAAAATGAGGGTTTATCTTCTTCGACAAAGGTTAATCAAAATGAACCCCATGCGATTTAATACACCCTATCTAATAACCGGATTGCTCCTTATCGTTTCTGTCTTTTTCTCAGCAATGGGACAAGCTCAGGACAGAACCACTAAGGTAGACTGGAAGAAGACCACTCGTCATGAAGTAACGATCAAAGGCAAGAAAGTGCCCTATACCGCTACTGTAGGCAATCAACCGGTTTGGGATGAATCCGGTTCTCCCATCGCGACTTTGCTTTATACTTATTATGAAAGAACTGATGTATCAGATAAATCCCGCCGACCGCTGGTGATATCTTTTAACGGAGGACCGGGGTCGGCTTCGGTCTGGATGCATCTCGGTTATACCGGACCAAAACATCTTATTATGGACGATGAAGGATTTCCGGTTCAGCCTTATGGCGTAGAAGATAATCCTCATTCCATCCTGGATGTTGCGGATATTGTTTTTGTAAATCCGGTCAATACCGGCTTCTCAAGAATTATAGATAATGAAGTAGATCGCGAAACTTTTTTCGGTGTAAATGCAGATGTGGAATATCTGGCGGAGTGGATCAGTACATTTGTATCCCGTAATTCGAGATGGGCTTCGCCTAAGTATTTGATCGGGGAAAGCTACGGAACTACCCGTGTATCGGGACTGGCGAATGAGCTTCAGTCATCTCACTGGATGTATCTGAATGGAGTGATCCTTGTCTCACCAACCGGCCTGGGTGTGGATCGTGATGGTCCGGTGGGCGATGCGCTGCCTCTGCCATATTTTACAGCAACAGCGTGGTATCATGATGCACTTAATTCTGAACTGCAGTCTCAGGATCTGGATGATATCCTTCCCGGTGCAGAGGAGTTTACTATCAATGAATACATTCCCGCACTTTCCAAAGGCGGCTTTATTCCGGATGCCGAGAAAGAGCGTATCGCTGAGCGTGTATCCTATTTTTCAGGTATCGATAAGCAGGTTATACTGGATAATAATCTTTCGATCACAACTTCATTATTCTGGAAAGAATTGCTAAGGGATCAGGAGCTGACAGTTGGACGGCTGGATTCACGTTACCGTGGAATTGACCGACAGAATGCCGGAGACAGCTATGATTACGACCCGGCGCTGACATCCTGGAACCACTCCTTTGCTCCGGCAATTAATATTTATCTTCGTGATGAACTGGGTTATGATACCGATCTGAGATACTGGGTATTTGGTCCTGTGAGACCCTGGGATCGTTCTGAGGACAATACAGGTGAAAACTTAAGAGCTGCAATGGCTCAAAACCCTTATCTGCACGTGATGATACAGTCCGGTTATTATGACGGAGGTACTAATTACTTTGATGCCAAATACACCATGTGGCAGATGGATCCGAGCGGCAAGCTGAGAGATCGTCTTTCATTTAAAGGATACCGAAGCGGTCATATGATGTACCTGCGTACCGAGGACCTTGAAACTTCCAATCAAGATATCAGGGATTTTATTCAGATGTCGAGACCGGAAGAAGGGACCCCCGCAAAATATTAGGCAATAAAAAGACCCGGTTTATGCCGGGTCTTTTTATTTACATTCAGATCGGTTCAGCCGTAGATCTCATTTATCAGTCCCGCCAGCCGTACACCGGCTTTTAGCAATCTCCTTTGCACCGTATCCCAGTTCCGGTAGCTGTATTCATAACCAAGGTTCATATCTTCGGGTAACTGATAAACTTGTTCCAGCAGGGCCTGAGACTCATAAGCCCAGTCCAGCACCGTGGTACTCTGCCATTCCCGGACTTCCTCAGAAGTCGCGTGGTTGATAAACATGGATAATTCGGTAAAGCTCAGCTGCTTGTCGTCGATGATCTCTGAATCCCATACGCGGTGAAGATTTGATGGCTCGTAGAACCATTCGAGACGTACATCATTCCCTCCTCGGTCTTTTCCATTACCCACATGCAGCGGCTGATGCAGGTCGCCTACCAGGTGAACCAGGATCTTCAGGTTTTCTGCTTCCTGCTTTGGGGTGAGTCCGCCTTCTTTGAGTTCACGAACTACTTTCCGGATAGCCCAGATGATATCTCCGCCTTCTGCCTTTTCAACAGACTCATAGGTTTCACCGGTAGGAATAGTCACATAATGCCAGGGAGCCATATGGTCATAAGCTCCGTCAGCTCTTACCTCATCCATCCATATACTGACCTGTGCGAGTGTTTCATTTCCAAGTACTCTTTGGACTTCGGAAGCAGCCTTATCCGAGAGATATTCCTGAGCTACATAACCGGTGGTTCTGTGTCCGATCTGTCCCCAGGCCATATCACCCTGTTCAATATGATCGCCGCTGTTCAAAAAGAAAGTTAGTATGATGAATAAATACTGCATTTTGTATGATTTTTTAATTTTGGTCGGCAGAAATATAATGGTCTTATTATTACGATATAATAAAAAAGCACAGCCTCATGGACTGTGCTTTAGTGTTTGGATGAATTTTTTTAATCCAGGAAGTTATCGCCTGCTTCAGGGATCATAACCTGAGTATCAGTTAGTTCTTCCAGGATCTCTTTGAAAATTTCCGGATCTCCGGTTAGTGGAGGCCACGTTCCGTAATGGATTGGAAGAGCGTAATTAGGATCCAGCATTTCAACTGCATAAGCAGCTTCTTCCGGTCCCATCGTGTAAAGATCTCCTACCGGAGCAAATACGACATGGGGTTCATAGAGGTCTTTGTATAGTTCCAGGTCACTAAAGATATTGGTGTCGCCCATGTGATAAAGGCAGAGATCATCTTCAAAGGAGAGGATCAAGCCGCCTGGTTCGCCGGAATAGTCGCCGTCAAACGAAGAACTGTGGTTTGCATTGACCATGATCACAGAAAAATCATCAAAGTGCACGGCACCACCTTTATTGATCTCCTGAGCCTGATCGGCATTCAGGCCATGCTTAGAAACCAGCAAACGGGATAATTCAACGGGAGCCACTACCGTACATCCCGTGTTCTTTGCTATCTCGAGTGTGTCGCCAACATGGTCTTCATGACCATGGGTTAAAAGAATGTAGTCGGCTTCATCTACTGTCTTAAATTCATCGGGAGTTACCGGATTATCTTTCAGAAATGGATCGATGTAGATTACTTTACCATTCTGGCTTATGATCTTAAAAGCTGAATGTCCCAGCCATCTTGCGTTGAGTTTGGTTTCCATAAGTTGACCTATATTTTTGTTATTTTCTTGATTCACTTACTAAATGAATATATCTCCAATAAAATTCAATCAGGCCTGAAGTAAATGGGTATTCTGAATTCTCTATCAAAATTATTCCCTGAAAGCACCGGATCAGACACTGGATTCTGGGAGGCACTTCCGGATCCTGAAACTGTCGAATCTTTTCTGGATGATACGGGTGGAACTATGGTGATCTTTAAAAACAGTCCTTATTGCGGAACCAGCATGTTTGCAAAGAATAGCCTGGATGCATTAGACCCTGAAAAGTGGACAGGGATCCGTTTTTTTATGATCGATGTGATCAAGGAGAGACAGATATCTGATAGGATAAGTAAATTGTTTGGGGTTCGGCATGAATCTCCTCAAGTACTGGTCATTCATAATGGCAGCGTGTACTGGCATGCATCTCACGCTCGGGTAAATGCTGAACAGTTAAGAAATACACTAAGATCCATATGAAGCGTTTTTTCAGATGGCTTTTTTACACTCTGGCAGGAGCAGCAATAGGATACTCAGCGAGTTTTCTGATCGATATGAACGAATACCTGCTGATGGGTATAGGCATCATATTCGGAAGCAGCATAGGGATAACAATAAATATTCAGGAGTCTAAGGATGAGTCCTTTTACCGGGCAATCGACCGTGAATATGAAGGTGAGGAAGAATCAGATGATGCAGGGGAAAATCAAGTAGGAGATCCTAACCGAGTATCTTCTTAATATTTTTTTTGAAATCAGGTTTTACGATGCCCTCCTCAGTAATGAAGCCGGTTATATATTTTCCGGGAGTAATATCAAAGGCCAGATTATAGGCCTCCGTCTTTTTCGGTGCCATAGGTGAACCGTTGATATGGGTCACTTCTTCACCGTCTCTTTCCTCGATCTCAATCTCATCTCCGCTTTCGGTGTTAATATCAAAAGTGGATAAAGGAAGCGCTACATAGAAAGGAATGTCATTCTCGCTGGCCAGCACAGCAAGGGAATAGGTACCTATCTTATTTGCTGTATCTCCATTTGCGGTAACGCGGTCGGCTCCAACAATTACCATATCTACTTTACCGGTTTTCATCAGGTGTCCGGCCATTGAGTCAGTAATAAGCCTGAAGGGTATCTCTGCCTTCTGAAGCTCCCAGGTGGTGAGTCTTGCTCCCTGCAGAAGGGGCCGGGTCTCATCAACCCAGACCTGGATCTCCTGATCCTTTTCCCAGGCATGCAGAATTACCGACAGGGCAGTACCATACGCTCCCGTTGCAAGTCCGCCGGTATTGCAATGAGTTAAGATCCTGGCTTTCTTTTCTACCAGTCCGGCTCCATTTTCACCAATAGCCTTACAGGTGCGTTTATCCTCATCGTGAATTGTTTTTGCGGTATTGAGGATAACCTCTTTTATTTCTTCCAGGTCTTTGTCTTTATTAGCAAATACGGTAGTCTTGATCCTTTGAAGGGCCCAACTCAGGTTTACCGCCGTAGGCCTGCTGCTCTCCAGATATTCGATCCAGCGGTCGATCTCTACATTAAAACTGGTGAAGTTCTTAGCGTCCAGTTCTCTGACACCCAGATAGAGTCCGTATGCAGCGGCAATGCCGATCGCAGGAGCACCCCGGACCTTCATTTTCTTTATAGCATCCCATACCTGGCCGATAGTATGTATTTCAGAATAGATCTCACGATGGGGTAACTGCGTCTGGTCTAATATTACTAGATGGTCATCCTGCCAGGTGATCGATTGGTAGCTTTGTTTCATATCTTATGAAGGGTAGTGTTTTTGGTCACTAACATAAAAGAATCGGAGGGAAGATTAAAGTTTGGAGACAGAAGCTCGAAGCTGAATAAATAAAAAGCACCTAACACTCTGCGCTTCAGATACTGAGAGATAAACGTTGACGGCCTTAAATTACGTCGATGCAATTACAAGAACTAATATCCTGAAGC
Source organism: Balneola sp. MJW-20 (assembly GCF_040811775.1). Lineage (NCBI taxonomy): Bacteria > Pseudomonadati > Balneolota > Balneolia > Balneolales > Balneolaceae > Gracilimonas > Gracilimonas aurantiaca. The sequence continues at coordinate 1,455,234 of NZ_JBFNXW010000001.1, read as the reverse complement.
TGCTCCATCACCTCTGGGGTCCACCCCGGCACTTTTTATCCCATCAGGATCCACAAATATAATGTGCCCCCGTCCAACGGTTGGGCGTGTTGTGATTTTATGACCTTTCGAAGTGAGTAAATTGTAAGTGTCTTTGTTAAAACCATATTCTTCGAGATATATCTGATCGGGGAACCACTGATGGTGGAACCGGGGGGCACTGATGGCTTCCTGGGCATTCATGCCGAAAACCGCTCCATTAAGAAAGGTCTGCAGAGTGCCGGTTATGATGCGGGGACCACCGGCTGCTCCGATCACCATACGAAGCTTGCCGTCCTTCGACACAATTGCCGGGGTCATACTACTAAGCATTCTTTTTCGTGGCTGTATAGAATTTGCCTCGCCACCGATCAAGCCATAGGCATTAGCTACGCCCGGCTGGGCTGAGAAATCATCCATCTCATTATTAAGTAAAAATCCGGCTCTTCCCACGGCAACCTTCGAACCGAACGACCCGTTAAGAGTTGTGGTAACAGCAACGGCATTTCCATCGGTATCCACAACCGAAAAATGGGTCGTCTGAGAAGATTCGTTGAATCGCGGGATCTCTCCATGCTCGATCTCGTAGGATGAGGTAGCCCGATCCATACTAAAGTTGGCAAACCGGCGCTCATTATATCGGTTACTGAGCAGGTCACTCTCCGGGACATTCCAGAAATCAGGATCTCCCAGATAGTATGCCCGGTCTGCAAAAGCTCTTCGCATTGCTTCTGTGATAAGGTGAATATAATCAGAAGAATTGTGACCTAAACCGGCCAGTGGATAGTCATCGATCATACTAAGGATCTGTGCTACGGCGATCGATCCACTGCTGGGAGGAGGCATAATGTGCAGGGTATATCCCATAAATTGAGTTTTTACCGGAGCACGCCATTTGGATTCATAATCACGGAGATCCCGGTATGTGATGAGCCCGTTCAGTTTTCTCATTTCACTTACGATGGCATCCGCAACCTGACCGGAATAGAATCCTTCTCTTCCAAAGCGGGAAATCAGAGACAAGGTCTCAGCCAGATCCCTTTGTATGAAAATATCACCTTCCTGGTATTCACTTTGGTCCTCCTTAGTGAAATAGCGGGCAGAGGATTCAAATTTCTTAAAGGTCCCGGCATAGCTATTCAGTTCCATTGCCTGTGTGTAGCTAAGTGCGTATCCGTTTCTGGCCAGTTCAATCGCAGGCTGAATAACTACATCAAGAGGTAGTCTTCCGTACCGTTCAAGGGCTTTGATCATTCCGTCTACCGTTCCGGGAACACCTACTGCCAGGGCACCTTCCCAGCTAAGTTCAGGCTGAAATTCACCATTTCTGATATACATATTCCGGTTGGCTCGGCGCGGGGCTACTTCACGAAAATCGAGAGTATTCACTTCACCGTTAGCCAGCCTGATCACCATAAATCCTCCTCCGCCAATATTGCCGGCCCGGGGTAAGGTGACGGCCAGGGCAAACTGAACGGCTACGGCAGCATCCACTGCATTGCCACCCTGCCTAAGTATGTCACGGCCCACCATCGACGCTCTTTCTTCGGCTGATACAACCAGCCCGTTTTCATAAGACTGAGGGGTTAATGACTGAGCGTCAACCTGAAATGGAAGGTTAACTAAAAATAAAACGATCAGTAGTAAATATGACCTCATGAATGAACTCCTTAAGCTCTGGGATGAAATTCTTTGTGTACCTGATGCAGGAAGGAACGGTCTACATGGGTGTATATTTCAGTGGTCAGAATGGATGAATGTCCTAACATCTCCTGAACAGCCCTCAGATCTGCACCTCCTTCCAGCAGGTGTGTTGCAAATGAATGACGGAATATATGAGGATACACATTTTTTTGTATGTCAGCATTCTTTGCTGCTTTCTGGACAATATTCCAGATACTCATTCTGCTTAGCGGACCGCCACGCTGATTCAAAAAGACCTTGTTTTTAGCTTTCTGAGGATCTTTATCACTCATGAATTTACCACGTACCTGTTCAATATAGATCTCAATTGCCTGTTGAGCCACTTCACCTACCGGTACCAGTCTTTCTTTATTTCCTTTTCCCACTACACGGATAAAGCCTATTTCAAATATAAGCCGGTCTTTTTCCAGTCCGGTTAGTTCGCTCACCCTCATTCCGGTTCCGTACAAGCATTCAAGAATGGCTTTATCCCGAATACCGGCATCTGTGGATGTGTCAGGGGAGTCCAGCATTGCCATGATCTCATCCGGACTGAGGACCTCAGGTAGTTTCGAAGCTTTTTTAGGTAATTCCACCAGTTCAGCAGGGTTGGCTTTAGTAATACCTTCTACTACTGCAAATTCATGAAAGCCACGTATGCTGGAAATATTTCGTGCCAGGGATCCGGCCGCCAGCATTTCCTCGTCCACAAGGTAATTCAGGAAATCCTCGATGTGATTCAGTGTGACTCCGGCTAAGTCGGAGATCTTTTTATAGCCCTGTAAATAGGAAAAATAACGCTCCAGGTCATTCCGGTAGGCTACTACCGAATTTTCGCTCAGACCTTTTTCAAGCTTTACAAATTGCAGATACAATTCTAATTCTTGCTTGAAGGCCACGATTAATTACTTTGGGTAGTAGTTTCTTCCTGAGACTCTTTAGCCGCTTTATTATCCTTTTTGTCTGAATCCTCTGGATATTCCACCCGGCTGTGATATACACCGACCTGGATATTCAGGAAGGTTTCTTTAATGATCTGAAGGTGACGAAAGGTAAGAGGGGAGTGACTTAACTGACCTTCCGCAACCCGGTCATCCACCATTTTGTTGACGAGATTCTCCAGTTTGCTGTAAGTAGGATTTTTCATCGCTCTGGATGCAGCTTCAATACCATCAGCTAAAAGTACGATCCCGGTCTCTTTTGAGAACGGCAGCGGCCCTTCATACCGGAATTGATCTTCCTGAAGCATAGAACGAAGTTTTTCGTCTTCCTTGGCTTTTTCATAGAAATAACGGATCACGGAAGTACCGTGATGGGTCTCAATAAAGTCAGTGATCACTTTCGGAAGGTCGTGCTCTTCCGCCATTTTCATTCCCTCAGAAACATGCGACTTAATGACCATTGCACTCATCTGAGGCTTCAGTTTTTCATGTTCGTTACTGCCCCTGGTTTGATTCTCTACAAAATATTCCGGTTTAACCATCTTGCCGATATCATGATATAAAGCTCCAACCCGGCAGAGCAGTGAGTTGGCACCAATAGCAGCTGCAGCTGCTTCAGACAGATTCGCAACCTGTAAACTGTGGTGAAAAGTGCCCGGAGCTTTATTCATAAGCTCTTTTAACAGCTGATTATTTGTGTCCCCGAGTTCGAGTAATGTGAAATCGGTGGTTACACCAAAGATCTTCTCAAATAACAAAATGATAGGATAGGTAAAGAGAATAAATACCGCACTGATCGCTATATACATCAGATCGGTCAGGAAATCTTCCCAGCCGCTGAGTGATACCAGCGCGAAGGCACCGACTACGACTACATAAGTAACAAACACGATTCCCGGTGTGGTGAAGAAAAACTGAGAACGGTCTTTGATGTCTCTTACAGAGAAAACACCGAGGCTGCAGGCAGTGAATGTGGCTACGATATACTGAAAGTTATTTCCGTTTACGAGTCCCAGTAAAGCTGCCAGTGTGATACCGGCTACGAGGCCGACTCTGGAATCAAAAATAATAGTAAGAATGATAGGAGCAATCGCTACAGGAACCACATAGGGGTTTGCCAGATCAAAAAGGTTGAGCAATCCGGCGCTTAAACAGATCAGTCCGAGGGTGATGAAAACCAGCAGGAACATGGCATTATCAGAGGTAATGGATCTGCGGTAGAGATAGATGTACATAAAGAAAACGAAGGTAATCACAACGATAACGACGATCTGTCCTCCGAAACGGATCCACTTTTCGGCTCGGGAGGCATTGACAGCCCTTGCTTCAGCCAGTGATTCCAGAATGTTTGCTTTTTCCTCGGTTACCAGATCTCCTTTTCGAATGATAACCTGGCCCTGGGAGATGGCGCCCTTAGTTTCTGAGATGGTAGCGAATGCTTCCTGGATCTGAGCCTGAGTATCTTCTTCACTGTAAAGATAGTTTGGCATGATCACCATACGGTACAGCTCCATTGCAAGGTTTGCAGTAGGTTCATCAAACAGGCGATTAAACCTGAACTGTGCAAAGTCACTGGCTTCTTTCATATCACGCAGTCTTGCAAGATTAATAGGGCGGTCGGTACTGGTTTGCATATTCCGCAGGGTAACCTGATTCTGATCCATGTTGCTTTTCTGGCGATCTATGATCCCCTGATCCAGCAGTGCAAGAACCAATTCCTCGAGTTCTGTTTTAACCCTGCTTCCAATGAATTCCTCATTGCTGTTCTGGATCCGACTTCGATAGGTGCTTTCAAACAGGACATCCCATGAAGATTGAGATATACCAATCCTGGAAGCATTAAAAGCCTGTGCAAATCGCAGAGAATCATTAAAAGAAGTAACAGAGCTTTGCTTGGCTTCCTGCCATGCATTATAAGTATTCAATACCGGCTGAATTTCACGGTATATACTATCGATCCGGGTCTGAATTCCTATCGCAGCATTAGGATCAACTCTGAAAATAGGCGTTGTTTGACTCCTTATCTGATCGCGCTCTCGCTCCAGTTCCTGTTTAGTCTTTTTGATAGCAAAACCGAATGAAGCAGACAGGTCATTAGCTCTCCATGGCTGATTAATGGTGTAGCTGTAAGGGGTATCAATGATATTTCTGGGGAGAGATATCACAGATATGATGATAAAGAGGAAGAATATCAGCAGTGTGATGAAGGGATTCTTGCGAAAAGAATACTTCTCCTGCTCTTTCTTCTTTTTTTCGCCTAAAAGAGGGGATAGCTCTTTCTTTTTCTGGCCTAATCCTAAGCGCTCTAAAAATTTCATGAGTTGGTTTTGGATGATATACCCAAAAGTATACCAAGCCTGCATCAATTTACAAACTAATATTAAGTATTGATTTTCTTACTTTGGAGACGGTGTTTCGGCATCCGGACGATTTAACGCAGCCATTTTTCATTTATTGAGTCTTCAGCATTCATGAGCTTCAGAACCAAAAAAAGTTTAGGTCAGCACTTCCTGCACGACGGTAATATCATTCGCAAAATAGCGGATGCAATACCGGCAAAAACAGGAGATCGTGTCATTGAGATCGGACCCGGAACCGGAGCATTGACCAGAGAACTGCTGAACCGGTTTGAAGATATTCAAGTGATCGAAATTGATCAGCGAGCGGTCGAAGTTCTCAATGAAGAATTCCCGGACCTGATCATTCATCAGCAGGATGTGCTTAAAACAAACTGGGATGACCTTATCAGTAAAACCGGTGATACCTATGTAGTAGGAAATCTGCCTTATTATATAACCAGCCCCATACTATTCTCTGTACTGGAAAAGCGTGATTTCTTTAAGGAAGCACTATTTATGATGCAGAAGGAAGTGGCTGAGCGACTGGTCGCTGAACACAGCAGTAAAGAATATGGGATACTGAGTGTTCAGACTCAATTGATGAGCGAACCGGAGATCCTGTTTGATGTGTCCCGCCATTCTTTCAGTCCGCCTCCCAGAGTTACTTCGGCTGTGATCAGGCTGCGGTTTAACAAACCGGAACTACCGTTTAAAGATGAGACCATGAAAAAGGTGGTCAGGACCGCATTTAATCAGCGGAGAAAAAAACTAAGTAATGCCTTAAAGCCTTTGTTAGGGAAAGAACTCCCGGAAGGCTTCAATTATGATGACCGTGCAGAGCACTGGTCGCCTGAGACCTATGCAAAGTTGTCAGAGCGGCTAGAGCAGACTGACAGCATATCCTGATTAACAGTAAAAAAAGGGAGTAAAAGACCTTTTTGAATACTTTTCTACAGCCTATCTAACTTTTTTTCGGAATTGGTACAGATGTTGCTCTGTTAGGTGCGGAATAAAGAAGGGCATTGCCCAAAAGATTTAACAATTAACCAAAACTAACAGGAGTCATAAAAATGGCTAAGATTCAACCTTTAGGCGACCGCGTGTTGGTACAGGCTGAGCCTGCTGAAGAAAAAACCAGCTCCGGTATTATCATTCCCGATACGGCTAAAGAAAAACCGCAACAAGGAACAGTGATAGCGGTTGGTGCCGGCAAAGTAGAAAACGGCAACAAAATTGAGATGAGCGTAAAGAAAGGAGACAAGGTTCTCTATGGAAAATATGCAGGTACTGAAGTAACTCTCGATGGAGAGGAATACCTGATCATGCGCGAATCTGATATCATGGGAATCGTATCCTGAATCCCTGCTTTTCAAAGAAATTAAATCACAAATAAAAAAATATAGATAATTATGTCTGCTAAGTTAGTTCATTATGACGTCGAAGCACGCGATGCCCTTAAAAAAGGTGTCGATAAGCTGGCCAATGCGGTAAAGGTTACCCTGGGCCCACGTGGACGCAATGTTGTTATTGAAAAATCATTTGGCTCACCTACCGTAACTAAAGACGGTGTAACCGTAGCTAAAGAGATCGAGCTATCTGATAAACTCCAGAATATGGGTGCTCAGATGGTCAAAGAAGTAGCTTCCAAAACCAGTGATAACGCCGGTGACGGTACTACAACGGCAACGGTACTTGCTCAGGCTATTCTAAGTGAAGGCCTCAAAAATGTTACTGCCGGCGCAAATCCAATGGATCTTAAGTCCGGTATTGAAAAAGCAGTAAACGCTATCATAGAAGAGCTGCAGTCAATGAGCCGTGATATTGACGATCGCAAAGAGATCGCTCAGATCGGTACCATCTCAGCAAACAACGATGAGACCATCGGAAACCTGATCGCTGACGCGATGGAAAAAGTGGGTAAAGATGGTGTGATCACCGTTGAAGAAGCGAAAGGTACAGAAACTTACCTCGAGACTGTAGAAGGTATGCAGTTCGACAGAGGATATCTTTCACCATATTTTGTGACCGACTCAGAGAAGATGGTTACTGAAATGGAAGATCCTTACATCCTGATCTTTGACAAGAAGATCTCGAACATGAAGGACCTGCTGCCGATTCTGGAAAAAGTAGTACAGAGCGGTAAACCATTACTGATCATCGCTGAAGATATTGAAGGCGAAGCACTGGCAACACTAGTAGTTAACAAACTACGCGGATCACTGAAGATCGCAGCTGTAAAAGCTCCGGGATTCGGCGACAGAAGAAAAGCCATGCTGGAAGATATTGCCATCCTGACCGGTGGTACTGTGATCTCAGAAGAAAGAGGATACAAGCTTGAAAATGCTACCCTTGATTTCTTAGGTCAGGCAGCCAGAGTAACTATCGACAAAGATAACACAACTATTGTCGACGGAAACGGGAAAGAAGATGACATTAAAGCACGCGTCAATCAGATCAGATCTCAGATCGAGAACACGACCTCTGATTACGACCGTGAAAAACTTCAGGAACGCCTCGCTAAGTTAAGCGGTGGAGTTGCAGTACTTTATATTGGTGCAGCATCTGAAGTTGAGATGAAAGAGAAAAAAGCCCGGGTTGAAGATGCTCTGCATGCAACCCGCGCTGCTGTTGAAGAAGGTATTGTACCTGGCGGTGGTGTTGCACTGCTTCGCTCATCATCAGCACTCGACAAAGTGAAGGGTGCAAATGACGATGAGAACGTAGGTGTTCAGATCATTCGTCGTGCTATCGAAGCACCGCTTCGCACTATCGCAAATAACGCAGGTGTTGAAGGTGCCATCGTAGTCCAGAAAGTACTGGAAGGCAAAGGTGCATTCGGTTACAATGCACGCACCGAAGTATATGAAGACCTGATCAAAGCCGGTGTAATCGATCCTACTAAAGTAACCAGAACTGCACTACAAAATGCTGCTTCTGTTTCCGGATTGATGCTTACTACCGAAGCGGTCATCTCTGACAAGCCATCAAAAGGCGACGATGATGATGACCACGGTCACGGAATGCCTGGCGGCGGAATGCCGGGAATGGGCGGAATGGGTGGAATGATGTAAATCATTCTTCTCTACGTTGATTTTAAAGGCTCTGAGGCTGTTAGGCTTCAGGGCCTTTTTTTGTTTTCCAAATCAGGAATGAGGATGGGGCCAGGACAATTAAAAATTATAGATTAAAAATTAAGAATGGTCGTCTTCGCTACGCTCAGGTTACTTTTTTATGCCATCGGAACCGTGAGATTCCATGAATGCATTCCCAACGGGACGTTGGGAACGAGGAAATCAGGGTCATGTAGTGATATAGTCTTACAATAAGAAGGGCAGGTAAGGCTCAATGCTCAAGGCTGAAAGCTGAAAGCGAATCAGAATTACGAATTTTGATTCGGCCCGAGAATATGGTGCATCTTTCCAGTATCCAGTATCCAGTATCCAGTATCCAGTATCCAGTATCCAGTATCCAGTATCCAGTATCCAATTTTTAATTTTTCATCTTTAATTTTTAATTCCCCGATTGTAGTGAGGGCCGTAATTTACACCGAGTGCATCCAGTCTTTTGAAATGTGTCTGCATTCGTGCCCAGAACTCCAGCCAGTTCTTGTTCTCGGCCGGTGTCCATACCACTTCGGCTAATGCTGCAGCTCTCGGGTAGGCCATATATTCAACCTTGTCTGGAGTATGCATGTATTCAGTCCAGACATTTCCCTGAGCTCCTAAGATATATTTTGCCTCCTCTTCAGTTAATGTATCCGGTACCGGCTCATACCGGTAGATATCCTCAAGGTTGGTATATCCCCCAATAGCGATGGGTTCCGAGGAGGGGTCAGCCTGATAATGATCAAAGTAGTTGGTTCCGCCGGGTGTCATGACCACATCATGCTTCATCTGAGCAGCCTCGATGCCACCGGCTTCCCCTCGCCAGCTCATAACCGTAGCCTGAGGAGCCAGTCCGCCTTCAAGGATCTCATCCCAGCCGATGATCTGCCGACCGTTAGCATTCAGGAACTGTTCGATACGGGTTATAAAATAGCTTTGGAGTTCGTGTTCATCAGCCAGGCCTTCCCTTTTTATGACTTCCTGAGCGATCTCACTTTGCTGCCACTGCTTTTTCGGGGCCTCATCCCCGCCGATATGGATGTAAGTCCCTGGAAAAAGCTCCATTACTTCCGTTAGTACATCTTCAAGAAATCCGAAGGTCTCCTCTTTCGGGCAGTAGATGTCCTCAAATACTCCCCAGGTAGACTGCACCTTATATTCCTTGTCGAAGCAGCCGAATTCAGGGTAAGCAGCCAGGGCAGCACTGGAGTGCCCCGGCATCTCGATCTCAGGGATGATGGTCACATACCGTTCTGCTGCATATGACACAATTTCCCGGATCTCTTCCTGGGTGTAGAATCCGCCGTGCCGAATCCCGTCGTATTCACCCGAACCGTAGTTTCCTATAAGGGTGGAATCTCTCCAGGCCCCGATGGTGGTTAATTTCGGATACTTTTTGATCTCAATCCGCCATCCCTGGTCTTCGGTGAGATGCCAGTGAAAGCGGTTCATCTTATGCATGGCCATCAGATCGATATAGCGTTTAACGAAGTCGGCCGGAAAAAAATGTCGTGCTACATCCAGATGCATTCCCCGGTATTCGAAGCGGGGGTGGTCTTTGATCTCCATAGCAGGAATACTTGGTTCGGTATTTCGGGGCATCAGAGAGGGATCATTGAAGCCCGTTTCAGAAGGCAGCAGCTGACGGAGGGTTTGAATTCCATAGAAGAGTCCGGCATAAGAAGAAGCCTGGATACGTATCGCCGATGGGTCAACACTCAGTGTATATCCTTCAGGTTGAGGGACTGCATCGGTGCCGGTCAGCTCCAGGATGATTACCGTGTCTTTGGGTGCAAAAGTATCGGAAACGGGAAGGAAGGTCCAGGTGGAAGGATAGACAAGATCCCGGACCATACCTGCCAGCCGGTTCAGTTTTTCATCTTCTGTATCTGTAACGATAGCCATATTCCGGTGAATGCGAAAATCAGCTTCATCGGTATGTTTTATCTCAACAGGTTTAGGGATGATAGACTGGAAAGCAATTGCGGACTGGATCAGGGTCAGGCTAAGGATTAATGCGGGGAACAGGAATCTGAGCATGTGATTGTTTTTGTCGTGAGTCGTGAATTGTGAGGGAATATAGAATTTGGAATTCAGAATATGGAATGACCTGAACAGAATTCTTTTAGTCATCCGGATAAATAATTATTATCACGAGCTTTAATTGAAACAAAATTGCATAAATGAAGACTGTCATATCATCATTAATTCTTTTCATTGCGGTCGCATGTTCACAGGAATCGGGTCAAACTACAGCCGATTTTGAGGAGATCCCGGCCTTTGAACCTCAGCCAATTCGGGTGATAGAAAGTGTCGGGGAAGAGTTCTTTTCACATCTGGGATATCAGACTGCTGTCACAGTGAATGGCGATATCTTACTTCCTGACCGTCAGCGGATGCGGATATTTAAAATTGATCAGGAGGGAAACCTCAGGGGACAGCTAAGCCCGGGCCAGGGTCCCGGAGAGATCGGAGATGCCTATGAGATCGAAGAGGGAGCCGACGGAAAGTTCTATGTCTATGATCAGGATAATGATAAGGTGCTGATTATGGACCAGAACGGAGACTTTGAGGATGAATTTATTCCGGCGAGGTTCGAAAGGGGGCAGATGGCACGAATATTCCGTTTCCGGGATGGCATTGTCTCTGAGATGACTTCCTTCCGGTATCTGGGTGACCCCGAACGATCACGGCAGATCTATTTATACGAATATGACATACCGGGAGAAGCATTCATGAATGAGAGAGTATATCCAGCACAGCCTTATGCTATTCTATATATAGATGGTGCGGTACGGGGAGCAGGACTCGTTCCTTATTCCGACGGTACTCTCCTTGAGTATGTTCCTGAACAGAACCGTCTGTTTGCTTTCAATACGGATGGAAATGAAATAGCTCTACTTAATGTGAATCTGGATACCACCAGCACCATTAATGTGGATTTGCCGGTTCAGAAATTCAGCAAAGCGGAGCTGGATTCTCTCGAAGCAGACAATATACCTGAGCAATGGGACACCATGGAGGAGCTGATCAACGAGTACAAGACCAAGGCTCAAAAGATGATCGTCAACGGAGATTATATCTGGCTGAAAAGCAGCTTTGACCGGGAAAACGAGACCTGGCTTGTGCTCAATATGGGAGGGGAGATCTTAAGAAAGGTGCTGTTCCCGAAAGGAAGCATGGTTACTCATATTTCGGATAAACATATCGGTGTGCGACTCGATGCAGCCACCTTCGCCCTGTACGAGCCATTGATCTTAGAATGACTGGCAGATCCCAGTATTTAGTACTGAGTACTAAGTACTGTTATCACCACATTAACCTTCCGGTGGGATCGGGTTTGAATGACTGCAGTACTTTCACATAATTGGAGCGTTCGAAGGCTTCCGGTTCCCTGACATTCTTCTGGCTCATACTGCCTTTCATCTGATCCACAGATTCGTAGTCATTTTCTTCCATCCAGGCTTCCAGCTGTTCATAAATGATCTTCAGCCGGTGAATTCCATTCCTTAGCAGTTCCGATGCCATCATCGTCACACTGGCTCCTGCAAGTATGCCTTTGATCACGTCATTTCCGTTATGTATCCCGCTGGTGATCGCTATATCAGCATCCACGTGACTATACAGAATCGCGGTCCATCGAAGGGGCAATCTGAGCTCTGTCGAATTACTGAGGATGAGATTAGGAATGACCTCCAGCTCATCAATGTCTATATCAGGCTGATAAAAACGATTGAACATGACCAACCCCCGGGCACCGGCCTCCGTCATTCTCTTTGCCATATAGGGTATGGATGAGAAGAAGGGGCCGAACTTCACGGCAACCGGGATATTTATGGTTTTACAGACTTCTTTGATGACATCCAGGTACATCTTTTCAATATCTTTTCCGGAGACCTCCGGGTCAGTAGGGATATGATAGATATTGAGTTCCAGTGCATCGGCTCCGGCTTGTTCGATCATTTTTGCGAACTTTATCCAGCCACTATTGGAGACTCCGTTCAGGCTTCCTATGATCGGAACCGTAACCAGTTCTGTTGCCTTTCGGATATTTTCAAGGTAACGATCCGGTCCCACATCATAATTTTCCCATTCAGGGATATAGCTTAGTGCTTCACTAAAACTTTCGGTTCCCTTTTCGAGATAATGATCGATCTCCATGCTGGAGGCAGTCAGTTGTTCTTCAAAAAGTGAATGCATAACTATTGCACCGGCCCCGGCTTCTGCCATCATTTCAATAGTATCGGTATTCTTAGACAGTGGGGAGGCGGAAGGAACCAGCGGATTCTTAAGTTTCAATCCAAGGTATTGCGTTGACAGGTTCATACATTTTCCTCCTCGTTGTTTTCGGTTTCTACAACCGGTTCTTTTGCCATTTCGACCAGTGAGTTCCACTGATCATTTACCCAGTCCTGAGCTGCAGACATCAGGTCGCGCGCTCTGTGGGCATCCATTCTCTGCAGCATTTTGTAGCGCTGCTCATTATATGCATAGTCCTTAACACGGATCTTCGGCGGCTTGGAATCAATCTGCAATGGATTAAGTCCCTCATCCTTTCTTCTCGGATCAAAACGATATAGTGGCCAGTAACCAGACATCGTTGCCAATTCCTGCTGGTTCATTCCTTTAGCCATATCTATACCATGTGCTATACAATGACTGTAAGCAATGATAAGTGAAGGTCCGTGATAGGATTCAGCTTCCCTCATGGCTTTGATCAGCTGATTTTCATCTGATCCCATCGCCACCTGAGCTACGTAAATATAACCATATGACATTGCCAGTTTACCGAGATCCTTCTTAGGAGTAGGTTTGCCGCCAGCAGCAAACTTGGCAATAGCTCCCAAACCGGTTGCTTTAGATGCCTGACCGCCGGTATTGGAATACACTTCGGTATCCATCACCAGTACGTTTACATTGAGTCCTGAGGCCAGTACATGATCCAGCCCTCCGAACCCGATATCGTAAGCCCATCCGTCTCCGCCAATAATCCAGACTGATTTCTTGGAAAGAGCATGGATATATCCCTTGAGGCGATTCGACAATGGATCTGATTTGGTAGCCAGTCTCTTTTCCAGATCCTCGATCCGGTGTTTCTGTGCTTTGATCTCTTCAGGAGTATTCTGGGTAGCACGTACCAATTGGTCTACCAGGCTTTCCGGAAATGCTTTACCCCGGTTTCTCCACAGCAGATTATGGGCGATTGCCTCCTGTTGATCAGCGGCAAGACGCATACCCAGTCCAAACTCGGCATTGTCTTCAAACAGTGAGTTATTCCAGGCCGGACCTTGTCCCTCAGAGTTACAGCTCCATGGTGTGGTTGGCAGATTGCCTCCATAGATACTGGAACATCCGGTGGCATTAGCCACGATCATGCGATCGCCAAACAGTCGGGTGAGAAGACTCAGGTAAGGAGTCTCGCCACAACCGGCGCAGGCGCCTGAAAACTCAAAGTATGGTTCCAGTAATTGTACATCCTTGGTCTTGGTGAATCCCATGTCTTCATGATCCAGCTCACGGAATTCAGGAAGTTTAGTAAAGAAATTCCAGTTCTCACGATCTTGATCCTGTGTTTCAGCCTTGGGAGCCATATTGATGGCTTTACGACTTACATTGGTCTTATCTTTCACCGGACATGCTTCCACGCAAAGGGTGCAACCGGTACAGTCATCGACTGAGATCTGTAAAGTGTATTGCTGTCCTTTAAGGTTTTTCCACTTTGCGTCGGATGATTTAAAACCAGTAGGAGCATCATTAAGCAGATCGGGTTCAACTACTTTGGAGCGGATCACGGCATGCGGGCAAACCATAACACATTTACCGCATTGAATACAGATATCGGGGTCCCAGATCGGAATATCCATGGCAATATCTCTCTTTTCCCATTTTGTGGTTCCGCAGGGATAGGTTCCATCTGCAGGAAGAGCACTGACAGGAAGGTGATCACCGTTGCCGTTTATGATCTCCGCAATAACCTTCTGGACAAACTCCGGAGCTTCTTTTGATATGGTGCCATTTGAAGTGATGTCAGAATCTGCAGTATCAGGAGTACTGACTTCATGAAGATTCTCAATAGACAGGTCGACTGCTTTATTGTTCATGTCGATCACGATCTGTCCTCTCTTACCATAGGTCTTCTTAATGTATTCCTTGACCTTATGTATGGCTTGATCGGTTGGCAGCACATTAGAAACAGCGAAGAAGCAGGTCTGCATCACAGTATTGATACGAACCCCAAGATTTGATTCCTGAGCAACTTTATAAGCATCGATCACATATAGCTTCAGCTTTTTATAGATGATCTGCTGCTGGACTTTCAATGGCAGCTGGTCCCATACTTCATCGGGACCAAAAGGCGAGTTGATCAAAACTGTAGCACCCTCGGCGGCTAAAGCAAGAGTATCATACCGCTGAAGGAAACCAAACTGGTGAACACCCACAAAATTAGCACTTTTGATGAGATACGGCGTATTGAGCGGACGGTCGCCGAAGCGAAGGTGTGAAATGGTTCGTGCTCCGGATTTCTTGGAATCATAAACAAAATAACCCTGAACAAACTGATCGGTCTCTTCACCTATAATTTTAATAGTGTTCTTATTGGCACCCACAGTTCCGTCAGATCCCAGTCCCCAGAAAACCGCTCTGATGGTCTTATCTGACTCGATATCGAAATGACGATCATAGTTTAGCGAGGTATGAGTGACATCATCATTGATCCCGATCGTGAAATGACCCTTAGGCTTAACTTTTTCCAGTTCTTTGAAAATACCCTGAACCATAGCCGGATCGAATTCCTTGGATGACAATCCGTATCGTCCGCCAATGATCTTAGGAATCTTGCTGAATTTAGGTTTATCAGAAGACTGATCTTCTATAAAAGCAGATATGACGTCCTGATAGAGTGGTTCTCCGGTACTTCCGGGTTCTTTGGTCCGGTCCAGGACAGCGACTGATTTTAGGGTATCAGGCAGCGCATTGATCAGATGTTCAACGGAGAAGGGACGGAACAATCTTACTTTTAGAACTCCAACCTTTTCATCCTGTTTATTCAGATAGTTAACAGTTTCATGCACTGTGTCTGCACCGGAGCCCATAATAATAATGACACGTTCAGCATCAGGAGCACCTTCATACTGGAAGAGATCATATCTTCGTCCGGTGAGTTCTTCAAATTTTCTGAAAGCATTGATAACGATTTCAGGGGTAGCCAGGTAATAGGGATTTACAGTTTCACGCCCTTGGAAGAATACATCCGGGTTTTGTGCCGTGCCCCTTATAAAGGGAGCGTCAGGGTTCATTCCCCGCTTACGATGCTCTGCAATAGCCTGATCGTCGATCATATTCCGGATAGTATAATCCGTTAGCACCTTGATCTTTGAGATCTCGTGAGAAGTCCTGAATCCGTCAAATATATGCAGGAATGGGATCCTGGATTGGATGGTCGAACTTTGAGCGATGAGGGAAAAATCCATAACTTCCTGCACATTGTTGGCAAAAAGCATTCCCCAGCCGGTTGACCGTATCCCCATTACATCGGTATGATCGCCAAAAATAGAAAGGGCCTGAGTTGCTACAGAACGGGCAGCAATATGAAAAACAGTAGGTGTCAGCTCACCTGCGATCTTATACATATTAGGCATCATAAGTAGTAAGCCCTGACTCGCGGTAAAAGTTGTGGTCAGAGCACCAACCTGCAGTGAGCCATGAACCGCACCTGCAGCACCGCCCTCCGACTGCATTTCTATGATGCGGGGGATATCACCCCAGATATTCTTTTTTTTATGAACACTCCACGAATCTGCGAGTTCACCCATCGGTGAAGCGGGAGTGATAGGATAGATTGCTATAACCTCATTGGTTTTAAATGCAACGTGTGCAGCTGCCTCATTGCCATCCATCGTTCGGATCTCTGGAGTCGTTTTCATAATACACTCTTTTAAAATATGGACTACAGTTCAGCCTATACAAAAGTTGTGAAGATTGGATGAACAGGAAAGGTATCGTGCCTGACACTTCCATAGGGCAAGGTTTTTACACCGATATAGACTTTCGATGTGCCGGTTTTATGTTCAATCAGCATAAAAGTCCTGATCGAAATGCCGAATTAGATCAGGATGAACTCAGCACTTTTTACAAAGCCCTCACTTGATGAACTGCCCTGAACCTTAATTGATCTGCAGAAAGATCGTAGAACCGGGTACTAAGTACTATTTACTCTTAGCCCGTTTCTCTTTTTCGGTGAGGATCCAGTTCACGTAAAGAAACTCCAGGGCGGAGGCCTCAAATCCTTTCCAGTTACGGATCAATTCCTGAAATTGATCTTCGCTGGTGTTATGTGGATCTGCACCATAACTGTGGATGATCCATCTTCTTAAGCCTTTTTCTTCGCCTGACTTCCTGTTGCTTGGGAATACTGCATCCGTTCGCCCTCGCATCATGAGCAGATCCTGCCCGGAGGTGGGACCTACTCCTTTGATACTGGTGAGTTCTTCATAGCAGGTCTGTGGATCACAGTTTTCCAGGTGCTCTATGTCTACATTGCCGGCTACGATATCATTCGCAAGCCCGACCAGGTACTGACCCTTTCTTAATGTCGGGCCCAGTTTACGGATATTTGCGGGGTCCGCTTTCATAAGCTGAAAAGGTCGTGGCCATGCCGGTAACGGCTTCCCATTATGTACCAGTGCAGATCCGTAAGCCTCCCGGATCTTAAAGGTCATTTTCTTTGCTGTGGGCTTATGATTCATCTGCATCTCAACGATACGATTGATGATATCCTCAAAAAGGTTAGCACGGGTCATTCTTTTTAAACCATACAGATCAGTAAGCTTATCTCCCAGAACCGGATCATTAGCTGCTTTATCATAAAGGGGCCTCAGATCCATTTCAGTACCGAGGATCTTAGCCAGATGCTTATTTGCGATCCCGATCTCATTCTTTTCCAGTGACTCGCTACTTTCAATATGAAATTCAGGGGCCTCCGGGTCTCCGTTGAAGAAAACCGTTACGATCACATCTCGGTCTCCAACCGGTACCGGCCGGGTAAATCCTTCCTCAAACATCTTCTCGGGATCATGCTCATGATCGAAATAAGACTGAATATCCAGACAAATAAACCAGTCGTGAGGGGGAAGTGATTTTAGGGTCCAGCTGCTCATATTTAAGTGATCTATAGTTAAAAAAAGAACCGGTCAGAGCCGGTTCTAATATAAGTATAAAATTATGTGTGAAGGTTCCTTATCAGGAAGACTGTGCAAGTTCGACCTTCTCTTTGCCTTGAAATGGATTCCAGCTTACGGCTCTCAGCTTTTCCATTAGTTCTTCAACGCTAACATAGACAACCGGTATGAAGATAAGAGTTACCAGAGTTGAGGCAGTTAGTCCGCCGATCACTACTCTGGCCAGAGAAGCCTGTATCTCAGCACCGGCACCCAGGCCGAATGAAAGCGGCAGTAATCCAAGTACTGTGGTTAAGGTGGTCATTAGGATGGGTCGTAATCTGAGACGTCCGGCCTCAACCACCGATTCGGTGATGCTTAGTCCTTTTTCACGTCTCATCAGATTGATGTAATCAACCAGTACAATGGCGTTGTTTACCACAATACCCACCAACATGATCATTCCCATCAGGCTTTGAATATTGATGGTGGTTCCGGTAAGCAGCAAAGTAGGTACGACCCCGATAATTGCCAGGGGTACGGAAAACATTACTACCAAAGGATCCAGGAATCGTTCAAACTGTCCTGCCATCACCATGTAGATTAGGATGAGTGCCATAAAGATCGAAAGTCTGAAATCGGCTGCAGCTTCCTGCTGCTCCTGGTATTCACCACTGTATACGATGGAGTATCCTTCTGGCAGGTTGAAGTTATTCAATTCTCCGCGAATGCGGTCAACAGCATCTCCAAGTGCCAGTCCCGGCTCCAGGTTTGCACTAATATTAGTTACTCTCTGTCCGTTGATCCTTCCGATCCCTGTAGGTCCGCGGGCAAGTTCTTTCTTAATCACGGCGGATACCGGCAGTACCTGTCCGTCCGGAGTACGGATTGAAATATTATCAAGATCCAGAGTGCTTAGACGGTCCTCGGGACGTAAACGGACCGTGATAGGATATTCGTCGCCACCGATTCGGAAGTTGCCTGCTCGGCTTCCCCCGATATTCGTTTGGATCACCTGTGCTACATCATTTACGGTAAGCCCCAGGTCAGCGATCTTTTCACGATCGAAAGTGATCCTTTGTTCAGGGCGGCCTTCAGACCTTCCCACACGTACTTCGACAAGTCCCGGGATCTGTTCCATTTCAAGTTTGATCTGCTGAGCCAGTTCATAAGACTTCTCGATCTCAAATCCTCTTAACTCAAGCTGCACTGCTTCATTTCCACCGGAGCCGAAGATCCTTCTCAATATCCAGAGTCCTGACTGGGCTGATACCCTGATATCAGCGCCCGGGATACGGCCTTCTACATTCTTTCGGATGTTGTCAGCTAGTACAGAAGTGCTCTGGGATCTTTCGGATGCAGGAACCATGGAGATCTCAACTTCAGCGCGTCCATCTCTGACATCCGTGGTCAGGTTCTCGACGTCATCCATCGGAAGGGTAGCACGAACGATCTCCTCTAATTCCGCCAGATACAGATTTTGTATGGCGATATTGGTACCGTCTGCCATCTGCAGATCAATGTCGATCTCGTCAGCATCGGACTGTGGTGCAAGTTCAACCGGAATAAGCGGGACAAGTGCAGTAGCACCACCAACCAGCAACAAGGTTACTCCGAATACTATCTTTCGATGACCCAGTATATTACTGACCACATTTGAATACTTTTTTTCCAGATTCTCAAAAAAGACCTGGAATTTACCTCGTTTTTTATTCTTCGACTTTTCCTTAACAGAAAGGAAGCGGCTGGATAACATAGGAACCAGTGTTAAGGCTACCAGCAGAGAACAGGCAAGGGCAAATACCACTACGAGTGCAAGCTGCTTAAATAACAACCCGGATACAGTCTGCATGAATACTACAGGCAGAAATATAACAGAGGTCGTCAGAGTAGAGGCAATAATGGCACCGGCGACCTGCTTGGTACCTATGAGTGCACTCGTTTCAAGGTCCTCACCTTCTTCTTCACGAAGCCTTATGATATTCTCAAGTACAACAATGGCATTATCCACGATCAATCCAACACCAAGCGCAAGCCCTCCGAAACTCATCTGATTCAGTGTCAGATCATTGAAGTAGAGCAACGCAAATGTAGCGATGATGGAAATGGGGATAGAAACCGCGATGATGAAAGTTGAAGAGCCGTTGCGGAAGAATACATAAAGTACAATGATCGCCAGAAGAGCACCCCAAATTGCAGAAGACTGAACGTTGTCAATAGAATTCTGTATGAATTCACTCTGATCTGTGGTCACAAACAGATTAAGGTCAGTTCGCTCGGCATTGATCAGATCTACTTCTTTTCGGATGTCTTCAGCTACTGCTACCGTGTTGGCACCGGTCTGCTTACGGATCCCGAACCGTACCATAGGTTTTTCATCAATAGTGACCAACCGGTCCAGATCCTGGTAATCAAATTTAACTTCAGCAACGTCTTTTACCCGGATCGGTTTACCATCAACAGTAGTGATCACTGTATTAGCGATCTGGTCAATACTCTCATATTCGCCCAGTGTACGGACATATAATTGCTGAGTACCGGAGTTTACATTACCTCCCGGCAGATTGGCATTTTCAGCAGCAATAGCCTGACGAACCTGAGCTGTTGACAATCCACTGGCGATCAACCGGTCTCTTTTAATATCGACTTTTACCTCACGGTTGATCCCGCCCCATATATCGATTGAGCCCACACCGTTGATCTGTTCAAAACGCTTTGTGATCTCGCGATCGAGTACGGTAGTCAGTTCAGCCAGGTTCTTATCTGAGTTGGCCCCTACTATCACAATAGGAAAGTCATTGGGATCAAACTTACGGATCCGGGGAGGTTCTGCCTCCGGTGGAAGGTTATCACGGATACGATCTAAGGCTGCACGAACATCGTTTGCAGCTACATCCACATTAACTTCCTGGGCAAATTCCAGAGTAACACGAGAACTTCCTTCATCGGAAGATGAACGGACTCTCTCAACACCCGGAACACCTGCAAGGGCATTTTCAACGGGTTCGGTTATGATCTTTTCAATTTCTTCGGGACCTACATTCGGATATTCAGTAGCGATCGTTAACTGCGGATATTCAATAGGAGGAAGCAGATCTACCGGTAGATAACGAAAACCTACAACACCGAGTACAATGATGATCAGAAAGACCATCGAGGTAGCAATAGGACGTTTTACTGAAGTTTGAGTAATTGGCATTTTAATTCTCTCTTAAAGGGATACTTGTTCTTCGTTATTACTCCGTTGCTCCATAACCTCTTTCAGAAGATCTTCACGCTGCAAGTTCTGCAGCTTCACAATGCGGTCCCAGCTCATAGTGCGTATACGAGCCTGCTTACGACCTTCTGAGAGGAGATCCTGTCCAATGGTCACGATCCACTTTCCACTTTCCACACCCGCTACCCCGAGTTCCATTCGGCCACGGGCTATTACATCAATAGGAGTAAACTTAACCGGAGTGGCCTCTGTAAGAACATTTGAGCTGCTATTATTCCCGTTATCACTTACAGTCTGGATCTCAGATCCGAGTGAAGTAGCTACAAAAATACCTTCTTCGCCTGTATTTGGATCGGTATAAAGTGCACTGACCGGGATCAGTGTAGCCTGCTCAGATTCACCGAAATAAACGTCAACCGGTACAAACATTCCCGGTCTGAGCAAACCATTTTTATTGTCTACCTCAATAATACCCTCTGTACTCCTGGTAATTTCATTCAGGAATGGAGAAATACGACTAACCTTTGCGTCTATATACTGGTCTTGCCCATTTCTGTCGGTTGTGAGTATTCTTGCCCTTTGACCCACATCGATCTTGTTAAGCATTGATTCCGTGAGGACAATCTCTACGCGAAGTTTGCTAAGATCTCCAATCAGAAACAGCTGAGTGCTTGGGGATGCCATCATGCCAATCTCGGCATTTCTTTGACCCAGATTTCCAGATATCGGAGCTTTGATAAGTGTTCTTTCCAGTTGTGATCTTCTCTCTTCGACCAGCGCCCTTGATTGATCCAGCTGAGCCTTGGCAAGTTCAACATCGGCTTCCGCTGATGCTACCCGGGCTTGCAGCTGTTCTAATTCCAGATCACTGCTGAGTTCCTTATCGGCAAGTTGTTTAGTTCTTTTATACTGTGCATTTAACTGACCAAGGCTTGCATCTGCCTGCTTAAGGCGGGCTTCATTGATTTTTAATCCGGCTTCCGCTTGTTGCAACTGCTGGTTTAGCTGATCGTCATTCAAACGAATGATCACATCACCTTTTTCTACATAATCACCGTTTTCGGCATATACTTCTTCGATCTTGGCCGTAATTTCAGGAAACAGGGCAACCTGGTTTTCGGATCGTACATTGCCACTGAATCTCTCAACCAGAGGCAGAGATCCGAAGCGTGCCTGTACTGCTTCTACAGAAGGAATGACCGTGCTATCTGATCTGTATGAGTTATTTCCCTCATCAGATCCTGAGCATCCCATCAGTATCCCCATCGATACTATTATCGCAAATATATTTTTGTTGTTGGTCAGTTTTTTCATAGCAATTTTATTGGTTTCAAGACTTTAAACTAAAGGGCAACATTAAACGCTCCTTAAGACTTGTTAAATGCTATTAAAAACTTTCAGATACTTTTAGATCCGAATACGAAGGAAGGATTGCTTTCCTGCCGCTTTCGCTCCTGATCGATCTTTTGCTGGTACATCCGCTCCACGTCACTGAGGGTATCAACATCTGAAGGACTAAGGTCCCAACGAATTGCTTTGAAGCGGGGTAAGCGCAGTGTATAGTTAGCTTTGGTCCGCTTATTTTCCTGTATGTCATCAAATTCCAGTTCGATAACAATGTCTGGCAGGAGTCCCAAAGTCGGGCCGTAACGTTCTACAGTGATCTCTTTGATCCTTTTGTTAAGCATGTCAAGTTCTTCGTCAGAATAACCGCCATATGCTTTACCAATAGGTATGAACTCTTCTTCATAGCGTTCATCATCCTTTACGGAGATGCCAAGAGTAAAATCGGAGTACTTTCCCCCGCGCTTTCCGCTTCCTGCATGAGCATACATCATGACTGTATCTAATGATCCACCAGGTTTCTTTACTTTTAACCAGGACTTCTTTCTCTGACCGTATTCGTAAGTTGAGTGCTTCTTTTTAAGCATTAACCCTTCATTTCCATGAGCAAGGGCTCTTTCGAACAGTTCTTCTATATGTTCTTCATCTTTAACTTGCACCTGGGTGGTGACTGGCAGCCCGCAATCTGCAGCGAGCTGTTCAAGGATGCTGCGCCGCTCGGAGAGGGTATGCTCAAAGACCGGACGGTCGTCATGATAAAGCAGGTCATAGGAAACCAATAGGACGGGGTACTTCTCAAGGATCTTAGCAGATGGTTTTTTAAGTCCCATGCGTTTTTGCAGGAGCTGGAAAGGCAATATGGTCTCATCTTTATAAACACAGATCTCTCCGTCGAGTACCACATCAGGAATATCCCTTTCTTTGAAAAAGTCGATCACTTCAGGATAAGAATGGGTGATGTCGTTAAGGTCTCTTGAGAACAGTCGGACCTCGTTTCCGGAAACGTGAACCTGACACCTCATACCGTCAAACTTTTCCTCGGCTACATAATGTTCGTATTTACTTACAGCTCTGCTTTCAATGGGTGAAGCCAGCATAAATGAGAGCGGATGGAAGAGCCGGAAGCTGGCATTATCCAGCTTATCTTCACGGGCGAGAACGGCTGTTTTACCAAGGCTCCCTGTGATCATATGTGCATAACGAACTTCATCAGCTTCTTTACTGAATGCTGAGGCAATAGCATTTACGACCGAGCGGGTCTCGAAACCAATGCGCAGGGATCCCTGTCCCAGGATCCTGATGAAATACTTTACCTCTACCGGATGCATTTGTGACCATGCCTCTCGAAGGATCTGCTGCTTATCATCTCTGGAAGAGACCTTATAAAGTTGCTCAAAATATTCACTGACCTCAGACAGGCTCAGTCCTGAAGGGGACCAGAAAGCCCTTGCCTTATCTATATTCAGGAACAGTTTTTCGATGGTCTCTGAAGATGAACCGGTCGCTGTACGGGAAGGTTTGAAGACGAGGTCATAATCAATACCGCAGATCTCGGCAGCCAGCAGGGAGGTTGTGCGGGAACCGACAGAAGCCCGCTTTCCGCTCACATCGGGAAAAGCCCCTTCACCGAGAAACTGAGCGGCCAGACTGAGGTCATTATCATTCTCCAGCCCCTGAAAATACTCTTTACAGATCCGGATCTTGGCATTAGTCCCTCGGGTCTCGTTGATCCTTTGCGCAGTAATCGCAAGGCGGTAAAAAGAATTTAATTGTTCATTCATATGTACCTGCCCGGTCTGACTTAAAATAGAGCATTCTATATTTCATATTCTGTATACCATATTCCAATCTAGTCATCCGCTTTCTCCTCCAGATCCAGGTATCTGGACTTAATATTTCTTTCGGAGAGGTAATGCTGAACTACTTTGGGATTCGGAGTATGAGTAACATGTACCAACTCCGGTTGTAGTTCTTCACAAAGCCGGATCAGTTCGAAAAAGTCCAGATGATCTGACAGCGGGATAAGCGCGTCGGCGTTGAGCTGGGTCCTTCGTGACTCCATTGCAGCCCAGCCGGAACAGTAAGCCACTCGTTTCTTTCTGACGTTGGATGCAAATCCGTTCGATAATGCAGAGCTTGGACAGACCAATACTTTTCCTTCACAGGTATCACGGTTGTAAGCTTCATAATTTCCAAGATCTATACCATGCTCATCGTAAGTGGAACACAGTTTATATCCGGCACCATGTATCTGTACTTGTAATCCGGTTCCCGAGAGCATGTGCATGATCTCCTGCGCTTTGCCAAGGTTATAGGCGAGGAATACCGGAGTTCCGTCTTCTTCCAGGGTGCGTTGAGCAAAATTGCGTATCCGTTCCTGCAGGACCTCGGTGGAATCCCAGCGATAGACCGGCAGAGCGAAAGTAGCTTCGGTTATAAACTGATCCACCTTAGCATCCGGCAGCTGAAATCCTTCGGAAGCAGGAGAGGGAGGTGTTTTGTAATCACCGGTATAAAGTACACTGCCTTCATCGCTTTCAATAAAGGTCATGGCGGATCCAAGAATATGTCCGGCCGGATAGAAAGTGATGCGTGCCCGGTCCGTTTCGAGTGGGGTATTGAAATCCAGGTCTATCACTTCGCCCTTAAATCCTCGCTGTCTCAGAAATGACCGTGTCGCTGGAGTGGCATAGACTGTAAGATTCCGGTTGCGGGGCATGTGATCGGCATGAGCATGAGATATAAAAATATGGTCTGCTTTGGTGCCGCTGTAATCCAGTCCGATTTCCAGCTCCGGAAGCAGAATACCGTGATAACCCGCCTTTTTGATCGTGACCATTTGATGCCTGATATCTTATTCAGTTATTAAACTAATAAGAAGGTGTGACAGTTCGTGGCATGTTAGTTATGAGTTTATTCCCGAAGGCATGCCAATGGCAGAGTTTTGAGTCACCCTGCTTCGGTCTCCTGTCTTCGGTCCTCGGTCGGCGAGCGTAACGAGCACCGTGTAGCTTTTCACCTCAGAATTTCTCTTATTCTGTGAACAAAAATTACGGGTGATCAATATGAGAAAATGGGTATTAACGCTGGGTATGATCTGTATCACAGCTATTTTTAATGTAACACAAGCACAGGTAACCGTACTTCAGGCCAGAGGCTATCTGGATGTACAAAGAGGAGAGATGATTAGTCCTGCTGCCATTGTTATTGAAAACGGGATCATAACTGCTGTAAATCCGGATCGCAGGCCTGCTGGTGCTGAGGTGATTGATCTGGGTGACAAATACCTCATGCCGGGGATGATGGATATGCATACGCATCTGGATCTGGATTTTGAGACGGGTGATTTTGGGGTAGTGGTCACCGAAAGCGGGAGTAAAGCCGCGATCCGTAGTGTGAAAAATGCCGAAAAGACACTCATGGCAGGATTCACAACGATACGAAATGTGGGTCAGGTACATCCCAGCCTCGACCTTATAAACGTAGCAGTTGCTGAAGCATCGGAAGAAGGATGGATCAATGCACCTCGTATCATTGCTGCCGGACATATGATCTCCATACTCGGAGGTCACGGAGACCTTTCCATGGCTGAAGGGCTTGCCGAAGGTATACTGGAGCTGGGTCCCGAATACGGAGTAGTTGGCAGCGTGGATGATGCTGTCAAAGCTACACGATTTCAGATCAAGCACGGAGCCAAGACCATCAAGATACATGCCACAGCTGGGGTATTATCGCTGGAGGATGCGGTGGGTGCCCAGCAACTGAGTGATGAGGAAATGACAGCGATCATTGAGGAAGCTCACCGGCATGAGATCCCGGTTGCCGCACATGCACACGGTACGGATGGTATTAAAGCTGCGATCAGGGCAGGAGTTAATTCAATCGATCATGGTTCTATTCTGGATGATGAAGCTATTCAGATGATGATCGATCATGAGGTGGTACTCGTTCCGACCAGTGGTCTGATGGATACCATGAATAAGGATATGCTGCCCCCAAAGAAGAAAGCAAAAGCAGAATATGTAGACCCACTGGCGAAAGAGTCGCTGCGGAAAGCAATATCAGCAGGTGTTCTGGTTGCCCTTGGAACCGATTCACCACTGATTCCTCATGGTAATAATGCATACGAGTTAACAGCAATGATGAATCAGGGAATGTCTAACAGTGAAGCCCTTCGTGCGGCTACTATTATACCGGCTAAACTAATCAATATGGAAGGTGAGGTAGGGGAGATCAAAGAAGGAATGCTGGCAGATATTATTGCAGTAGATGCAAATCCTCTGGAGGATATCCGAACCCTCGAAAATGTAAAGTTCGTGATGAAGCAGGGCCGGGTTTATAAGAATATGGAATGATTAGCTAGATATTAAAAAGTCTGTATACATCTGATAAACTTAAATAGTAGAAGGCCCGAGACGGAGCGGAATTACTCGAATACCTGGAATTCAGGCTTCATGATCCTCTTGCTTGTTTCGACAGAAATTAAAGGACGGTTTAGCTTCGGTCCTCTGTATTCGTACTTTGGTCTTCCGCATCTTCTCCCTCAAAATCCTCGAAGGTCTTTGGAAATGCGAGAGACAGACCAATGGATAAACTCAGTGCCAGTGCCACAAAACCTAAGGCATATGGAGTGGGTACATGATACCATTCAGCAATGATCATTTTGATTCCCACAAATGAAAGAATTGCTGCCAGCCCATAATGCAGATAATGAAAGATCTTCATTACGCCTGCAAGAGCAAAGTACAAAGCTCTGAGTCCCAGAATCGCAAAAGCATTCGAAGAATACACAATGAACTGATCGGTGGTAATAGCAAGGATAGCAGGAATGGAATCCACAGCAAACACAACATCTGTGGTCTCGATCACAATGAGTACCACAAACAGAGGTGTGGCCATGAGCTTACCATCGATCCTGGTAAAGAAATCAGCACCGTGAAATTTATTGGTTACCGGAAGGATTTTTCTGGTCAGTTTAAGGATCGGATTTTTTTCCGGGTTGACCTCTTTATCCTGTTCAAGGGCCATTTTTATACCGGTGTAAACCAGGAATGCCCCGAATATATAAACGATCCATTCGAATCTTTCGATCAGAGCTACACCGGCAAAAATAAACAGAAAGCGAAGGACCAGTGCGCCGAAGATTCCCCAGAAGAGAACCTTGTGCTGATACTCAGGATTTACTCCGAAATAGGCGAATACAAGAATGAATACAAAGATGTTATCAATACTCAAGGATTTCTCGATCAGATAGCCTGTGAAGAAGTCCAGAGAGCTTGCCGGATCCATGTAAAAGTACAGTCCAATACCGAAAATAACTGATATAAAGATCCATATACCGGTCCATACCAGTGATTCTTTAATACTGATCTCATGCTCTTTTCTGTTAAACACAGCAAGATCCACGATCAGCATCGATACGATAAAAGCGTTAAAAAGAATCCAGAGAGTGGTACTGTGTTCCATTAAAATATTGCTCTAAATAAATGAGTTGATGTCGGGAATTCTTTTCTGTGCAGTTTAAACAACCGAGATTTTGATCGCTTTGTTCGAATGGGGCAGGTTTCGGATCATTCCACGATCAAGGTGTCTTTGGCTTCCTGTAATTCATCAGGGATAGAGGTTCGTATGACTTGCGAAAAGGACTCGATCAGATTTTTTTTCAGAAATTCCCTGCTGTAAACGAGTCTGACCTTGCGGCTAGGCACTGGGTCCATGAATTCCTTAACGACTCCGTTGGCACAGGTTTTGTCATGATCATTCACAGCCAGGTAAGGCATCAGTGTGATCCCGAAGTCTTTTTCTACCAGCCTTTTGAGGGTTTCTAAATTACCGCTTTCGAAGGTAATGGGGGTCTTGTTTTTACTCTCGTTGTTCTTTTTGCAGATCTTCATGGTCTGGTCTCGAAAACAATGTCCTTCATTCAATAGCCAGAGGTCTTCTTTATATAGATCGTCAATGCAAATCTCATCTTTTCCGGCCAGATCGTGTTTAGCCGACAGATAACCCATAAAGGGCTCCAGATAGAGATCTACCTCAAAAAGATGCTTAGTGGTTGGTGTTGCAATGATGCCAACATCAAAATGATCTTCATTCAGCCCTTCCAGTACTTCACTGGTAAGTGCTTCTTCAAAGGTAAGCTCCACGTCCGGGTACTTTTCCACAAAATTCTGAAGAAACAAAGGAACCAGATAAGGAGCTATAGTTGGAATAATTCCAACTCTGAAAGATCCTTTGAGTGACTCTCCCTCTACTGCGACAATGTCCTCAATATGCTTTGCCCCGGATAATATGGATTTGGCCTGTTCAATGATCAGTTCACCGACGCTAGTCGGAATAACCGGGGTCTTGGACCGGTCAAAAATTAGAACGCCAAGCTCATCCTCCAGCTTTTGTATCTGCATACTAAGGGTTGGCTGGGTGATGTAGATCTTCTGAGCCGCAGTTGCAAAATGCCGGTACTTATCAACCGCTACTATATATGAGAGTTGTGTTAAAGTCATTGAAAAATATTTTTCTTAGAACGAAAGATAGGGTACCTGCTGATAATGTACCTAATAAAAAAGCCCTTCATTGCTGAAGGGCTTTTTTGATTTAAATTAGGTCTTTGAGATCAGAGGGAATCAGCAAAAGCAAGGATCTTGGCCAGGTCCTCTTTTTCATCATATTTGAGTTTATTCTTCTTAGCATAATTATCGATCTCTTTTTTCTGATCCTCGAACAATCTCAGAATGTCTCTTTTCTTCATTTTGGTCTTAGTGTATTGTCCATCCCGAAGAAGAGCTACGAAATCGGTCTTGTCATAATACTCGTTTTTAGTTGCATTGGAGTAGGTCATCTGACCTTCGCGCAAATTCACATTGTATTTACGTAATAACGAGAAATTTTCGCCTTCATAGATCACTTCCATCAGATCCGCTTTAGTGATCTCGAGATCTTCGTCAGCGGGGAAATTGTTCTTAAGATTCATATCATCGAGAACGGCTGCATCGATCTTGAAGCCATCAATTAGGATCTCTTCCGTTCCTCGTACCAGTTTAATGACGTTGTTGGCTATGTCGTAATTTCCAAGAAACTGTTCAGTCCATCTTCCCTGAAACATGATCTTACCAACTACCATATCATCAAAAAGGTATGGAGTTCCACGTACGTTGGTATGCTGGAAAGTTAATTGGGCCGTATTAAGTGAAGAAGACTGAAGCAGCTGCCAGCGGGAGTTGAGTTCCTCAGCATCTTCTGAAGAGATCTGGGCAGCTACAAATAATGGAGTTAATAGAAATAAAAGTAACAGTTTGAATTTTTTCATGGTATAGACGTGTTGTAGGTATTAGTCTGGTTGCAATTACGTCAACAATTTGGGATCTAAATTATTGTATCGAACTGTCTTTTTCCATTTGATTTACAAAAAATGACCGGTATTACTTCTATACAGCTTATTATTGACGGTAGAGTCCAGGGAGTTGGTTTTCGAAACTTTACGAGAAGGAAAGCCCGGTCGCTGGGAATAAAAGGCTGGGTCCGTAATCTGAATGATGGCAGGGTCGAGGTTCAGGCACAAGGGGATGAAAATGCGATCCGGCAATTTATTGATCAGCTTCACGAAGGTCCTCCTGCTTCCTATGTAAAAAAAATTGACCGGCAAGAAATACATTCAGATAGCGATCTCGGCCCCTTTTCTGTTCGCTATTGAAATTAGTTGGATTCTGCAATAGAACTGCTTCCATATCTATAGTATATTTAGGAAAAATGAGGATTTTATATCAAGACGAATAGGTTTATGTACCTGATCTTTGACACTGAAACCACAGGTCTGCCGCAGGATTTTTCAGCCCCCATCACAGACCTGGAAAACTGGCCCAGACTTGTTCAGCTTGCCTGGCAGCTTCATGATCACACAGGTAAACTCCTTGAGAGTGGAAATCATATTATAAAACCGGAAGGTTTCACTATTCCGTACAATTCGGAAAAAGTGCATGGAATTTCTACGGAAAGAGCTCAGAAAGAAGGAGATGATTTGGTTGAAATCCTGGAGATCTTTAAAAAAACCATGGATAAGGCTCATTTTCTCATCGGGCACAATGTGTCTTTTGATGAAAAAATCATGGGTGCCGAGTATCTCCGGAAAAAAATGCCTTCAGCGATCATAGACAAAGCGAAAATTGATACCAAGGATGACGGGTCAAGATTCACAAAGATAGAGAACGGCCGGGGCGGATATAAGTGGCCCACACTTTCTGAACTGCACCTGGCCCTTTTTGATGAAAATTTTGAAGATGCTCATGACGCGGCTGCTGATGTGGAAGCTACCGCACGTTGTTTCCTGGAACTTCTTCGCTTAGGGTTTGTGAGAGTTAATTTCCCGGTCGAAGCAGGGTTGTTTGAGCCTGCCGAAAGCTATGTAAAAAGAGAAGAGTACATTGACCTGGTATCACCTTCCCGCATGAAGACCAAAGTAGACTATGGTGAGGACCGAACCCGGGAAAAAAAAGTCGATACTTTAGGCCGCGAAGATGAAGAACTGATCCAGAAGGTCACTTACACCCATCTTCATAACCATTCTAAGTTTTCCGTATTAAGAGCCACAGCTGGAGTAAAGGAGCTTGCAGCACGTGCAAAAAAGGAGGGGATGGATGCTGTTGCCCTAACTGATCTGGGCAATATGTTCGGAGCATTTTCTTTTGTCTCCGCCTGTGAAGCACAGGGTATCAAGCCCATTGTTGGTTGTGAGTTTTACGTGGTGGAGGATCGGCTGAAGAAAAAATTTACCCGTGATAACAAGGATCGCCGATACCTGATCCCTATGCTGGCAAAGAATCAGAATGGCTATAAGAATCTTGCCAAACTCAGTTCACTGGCCTATACAGAGGGCTATTACTATAAATTCCCCCGTATCGATAAGGATATCATTAAAAAGCATTCAGAAGATGTGATCTGTTTCAGCGGAGGAAGCAGAGGCTGGCTGGCAGACCTTATACTGAATAAGGGAGAAGAGTATGCAGAAGAAGAATTACAGTGGTGGAAAAAAACATTTGGGGATGATTTTTACCTGCAGGTCATGGATCATGGTCTGGATGAAGAAAAGAAACTGAATGAGGTCTTCAGCCGCTTTGCAAAAAAATACGATGTAAAGCTGGTTGCGACCAATAATGTCTTCTATGAGAACAAGGAAGATGCGGATGCTCATGACGCCCTGATCTGTATTGATGACGGTGAACTGATGAGCACACCCAAGGGAAGAGGGCGAGGATATCGTTTCGGCTTTCCAAATGAGGAGTTCTATTTTAAGTCGCAGGAGGCGATGAAAAGCCTTTTTGCAGATTTGCCGGAAGCAATTGCGAGCACCCAGGAGATCGTTGAAAAGGTCGAGCCAATTAAACTGTCACGTGATGTACTGCTTCCGAATTTTGATATCCCTGATGAATTTGAAACGGAAGATGATTATCTGCGGTACCTGACTTTTGAGGGTGCAAAGAACCGGTACCCTGAGATCGATAAGGACGTTGAGGAGCGGATCGAACTGGAGCTGGGTATTATTTCCGATATGGGATTTGCTGGTTACTTTCTGATCGTGCAGGATTTTATTGCAGCAGCTCGTGATATGGGAGTTTATGTTGGTCCGGGTCGGGGTTCTGCTGCCGGTTCAGTAGTAGCTTACTGTACCGGGATCACTAATATTGATCCGCTGGAGTATGATCTGCTCTTTGAGCGTTTTCTGAACCCGGAAAGGGTAAGCATGCCCGATATTGATATCGACTTTGATGATGACGGGAGACAGCGTGTAATTGATTATGTTGTAAATAAGTATGGAAAAGATCAGGTCGCACATATCATTACCTTTGGTACCATGGCAGCCCGCTCTTCTGTTCGGGACGTGGCCCGGGTGCTGGATCTTCCACTGCAGGATGCTGACCGTATTGCTAAACTGGTTCCTGAGCGTCCCGGCACCTCGCTGGACGATGCTTTTTCAGAGGTAAAAGAATTACGGCAGATCCGGGATGGAGAGGGACTCGAAGCAGAAACCCTTCGAATGGCTCATATCCTGGAAGGATCCGTCCGGAATACCGGTATCCACGCAGCAGGGATCATTATTGCGCCTGATGACCTGACCGAATTCATCCCGGTCAGTACGGCTAAAGACACTGATTTGACCGTAACGCAGTTCGACGGGAGCGTGATCGAGAATGCAGGGATGCTGAAAATGGACTTCCTCGGTCTGAAGACCCTGTCCATTCTGAAGACGGCTATCGGTTATGTACGTGAGAATCACGGCAAGGAATATGATCTTGATGATATACCGCTTGATAATGAGAAGACCTATAAACTCTATCAGCGCGGAGGTACATTAGGTACCTTCCAGTTTGAGAGTGAGGGAATGAGAAAACACCTTAAAGATCTCAAGCCTACCGATATCAATGACCTGATCGCGATGAATGCCTTGTATCGTCCTGGACCCATGCAGTTCATTCCGAACTATATTGAACGTAAACATGGCAGGGAAGAGGTAGAATATGATCATGAGGATCTGATCCCACTGCTGGAGAATACTTTTGGGATCATGATCTATCAGGAGCAGATCATGAAAGTGGCCCAAAAAATGGGTGGATATTCACTTGGAGAAGCGGATGTTCTACGGCGGATCATGGGTAAGAAGAAGCCGGAATTACTTCCTCCGGAAGAAGAGAAATTTGTAAAGCAGGCAGTCGAACTGGGCTATGATAAAGACGTAGCGAAAGATGTATTTGACAAGATGGCCTTGTTCGCCGGCTACGGTTTCAATAAATCCCACTCTGCTGCCTATTCAGTAGTAGCTTACCACACGATGTATTTCAAGGCTAACTATCCTTCGGAATACATGGCTGCGGTGATGAGTCATAACATGAAGGATATCAAAAAGATCGCTTCCTTCATTGAGGAATGTCAGCGGATGAATATCCCGGTAGATCCTCCGAATATTAATACAGCCCGCGGAAAATTCAGGGCTAAAGACGGCCGTGTTCAGTACGGTATGTCTGCGATCAAAGGTGTGGGTTCTTCCGCTATTCAGCATATTGTGGAGGAGAGGGAAGAAAACGGAGACTACAGCAGCATCTTTGATTTTTCATCCCGGGTTGATCTGAAGATCTGTAACCGGCGGACCTTTGAAAGTCTTATACAGGCCGGCGCATTTGACACTCTGAATCCTAATCGATCGCAACTGCTGGAAAGTGTGGAAGATATTCTGACCTATGCAGCCCGGAAACAGGAAGAGATACGCCTGAATCAGGGTAACCTCTTTGGCGGAAGCGGGGGCGGAGCGGGGATGCAAGAACCCAAATTAAGGGAAGTGCATCCATGGACCCAGATCGAAAGACTGAACAAAGAAAGAGAGCTGATAGGATTTTATCTGAGCGGACATCCTCTGAATAAGTTCAAAGAAGAGATCCGGTTGTTCGGAAAGCAGGATCTCAGCGAGAATGGTATTGGCAAAATGCAGGATCGACAGGATTTCAGGTTCATTGGCATCATTACTGCCGTAAAGAGGGTGACCGACAAGAAAGGAAGGCCTTTTGCATTTCTACAGGCAGAAGACCTGAATAATTCAGTAGAAGTGATCGCCTTCAGTAAGACCTATGACCAGTATATGCCCTTACTGGAAACCGATAATGTACTGATGATCGAGGGTAATGTGGATACCAGAAGCGGTCAGCCAAAAGTAATCGCCAGAGGATTTGAGAGAGTGGAGAATCTCAGAGAAAAGTATCAGGACAAACTTAAATTGAATTTAAACCTCTTCACCTCCCAACTTAGTAAGGATGATCTTAAGCAAATGGAAATGCTTTTCAGTCTGAACAAGGGGAATTCACAAGTGAGAATAAATGTGCATTCATCTGAGGCTAAAGGCCCTATACCGATGAAGGTGAGGAATTTTGTGGTAGAACCTACCGACGAATTGCTCCAAGGATTAAGGGAAATTCTTGGTGAAGAAGCAGTGATCCTGGAGAACGGTTCATAAACGAACGTTATGCACCTGATAAGTTTAAATAATGTGATTTTGTATTTGAACATTGACGATATTAGTAGCGAATTTTAAAAAAAAGAGAATTATGGGAAAAACAGTAGAAATTACCGACAGCAACTTCGACGAAGAAGTACTGAATTCAGAAAATCCTGTTTTGGTTGATTTTTGGGCCGAATGGTGCGGACCATGCCGTATGATCGGACCGGTTGTAGAAGAGTTAGCAGATGAATATGATGGCAAAGCCAAGATCGGAAAAGTGAATGTGGACAACAATCCACAAGTATCCGTGAAATATGGTATCCGCAGTATTCCTGCACTTCTGATCTTCAAAAACGGAGAAGTCGTTGATCAGATCGTAGGTGCCGTCCCTAAAACGCACCTGGTGAAGCAGCTTGATGCTCAGCTTAATTGAGATAAACATCTATTTTTACAAGCGGTGGCCTCAAAGGTGCACCGCTTTTTTTATGTGAATTTTACAAGGCTTATCAATAGATAAGAATTAATTAATCATACCTTTAGTTTTAGATATGAAAATACTCTAAAGCTATACTATGAAAAGAATTACAGGGATCACAGTTGCTGTGATCATCATTGCATTTCTTGCCTATCCAAAGGTCAGAGATTCTTTTAGTGATGATGGATCTGAAAATTCACGGGACCGTGGAGAGCAGGTATTGACGGTTGATGTTTATGTTGCTGATACCCGGCCTATAGAAAATGTGATCTATACTACCGGCACACTCAGGGCCAATGAGACGGTGGAGCTTAGTAGTGAAGCCTCTGGTAAGATCGAGGAGATCTATTTAAGGGAGGGAAAGCAGGTTCAAAAAGGTGAACTCCTGATTAAAATCAACGATTCTGAGCTGCAGGCTCAGCTGACGCGTGCAAAATTCCGGCTGAATCTTGCTGAAGAGAGGGAAAAGAGACAGGCTCAGCTGCTGCGCACGGGAGGAATCAGTCAGGAAGATTATGATGCCACTCTTAATGAAGTAAATGTACTGAGGTCAGATGTGCATCTTATCGAGGCTCAGATCGATAAGACGGAAATCAGGGCCCCTTTCGAGGGTGTATTAGGACTTAAATATGTAAGTGACGGTTCGTACATAACTCCGTCCGCTCAGATCTCGACTCTTCAGGACCTGGATCCGATCAAGATCGATTTTTCGGTACCGGAACGCTATGCCCCTTTGATAGAAGTAGGAAGACCACTCAGTTTTACCGTTGAAGGATCAGACAAAACTCTTACCGCACAGGTATATGCAAGAGAACCCGGCATTGACACTGAAACCAGGACTCTTCAGGTAAGGGCCGTGAGTCCGAACCGAAACAGAGCCTTACTTCCCGGATCATTTGCCGAGATCGAGCTTACACTAAATACTATTGAGAATGCCATCATGGTTCCCAGTATTTCACTGGTGCCTGAATTGCAGGGAGAAAAGGTCTTTATTCTGAGAGACGGTAAGATACAGCCTCAATCGGTTCAAACAGGGATCCGAAATGAAAGACTGATACAGATCACCAGCGGGGTTCAGGCAGGGGATACGGTTCTGACAACCGGTCTGCTTCAGGCCAGACCCGGTATGAAAGTAAATATTTCTGAAATTCAGGGGGACTGATATGAGTTTGTCATCGTTAAGTATCCGCCGGCCGGTTCTTGCTACAGTATTTTCGATCGTGATCGTGCTGTTCGGTCTGATCTCCTTTCAATACCTTCCGGTACGAGAATATCCTGCAGTCGACCCGCCCATTATCACGGTCAGTACCTCCTATATCGGAGCAAATGCGGATGTGATCGAGTCTCAGATCACAGAACCTCTGGAAGAACAGATCAATGGTATTGCCGGTATAAAAACGATCACTTCGGTATCACGGGAAGGTAGAAGTACCGTTACTGTAGAGTTCGAACTTGATGTGAATCTGGAGACAGCAGCTAATGATGTAAGGGCAAGAGCATCCAGAGCGGTAGGCAACCTGCCACCGGATGCAGATCCTCCGGTAGTATCTAAAGCAGATGCGAATTCAAGCCCGATCGTATTTTATAACATCCGAAGTGATTCCAGAAATCTGCTCCAGCTAACGGATATAGCCAATAACCTTTTTAAGGAACGAGTGCAGACTATTGCCGGAGTCAGTTCCGTGCAGGTATGGGGAGACAAGACCTATTCCATGAGGTTATGGCTGGATCCGTTGAAAATGGCAGCTTACGATTTGACACCACTCGACGTGCGTAATGCATTACTGGGTCAGAATGTTGAATTACCCTCAGGCCGGATCGAAGGAGACCTTACCGAACTTACAGTCAGAACGATGGGGCGTCTTACAGAAGTAGAAGAATTCAATGACCTGATCATCCGGGAAACAGATGGAAGCACTATCCGGATGCGTGATATTGGTTATGCAGAACTGGGTCCTCAAAATGAAAGAACCATTCTGAAAAGGGATGGTACTCCTATGGTGGGGGTAGTCCTGGTCCCTCAGCCGGGAGCGAATCAGATCGAGATAGCCGACGAATTCTATAAAAGAGTAGCTGCAATTGAAAAAGATCTTCCTGCTGATATAGAAACGGCTATAGGTTTCGATACCACTACTTATGTGAGGGCATCGATCGATGAGGTACAGCAAACCATTTTTATTGCTTTTGCACTTGTGATCGCAATCATATTCCTGTTTCTGAGAGACTGGAGGACCACATTTATACCGATCATTGTAATACCCATCGCATTGATAGGCTCTTTCTTTGTTATGTATATGGCAGGGTTCTCTATAAACGTATTGACCCTGCTGGCTATCGTTCTTGCTATTGGACTAGTGGTAGATGATGCCATTGTAGTACTTGAAAATATCTACACTAAGATAGAAATGGGTGAAACTCCGATCATTGCCGGCATTATAGGATCCAAAGAGATCTTTTTTGCGGTTATTGCCACCACCGCAGCACTGGTGTCGGTATTTATGCCCATTCTTTTTCTTGGCGGTACCACAGGACGATTATTTCGTGAATTTGGTGTGGTTATCGCTGGTTCGGTGATCATATCTTCGTTTGTGGCTCTGTCACTCACACCCATGCTTTCAACCAAACTTCTTAAAAAAAGAGAAGTAAAGAACCGGTTCTATCAGATCACAGAACCATTCTTTAAATCGCTGAATAATGCCTACCGGTCATCTCTGGAGACTTTTTTAGACCATCGCTGGATTTCAGCAATTGTGATTCTTCTAAGCGGTGGTCTGATCTATCTTTTCATTCAGACGCTTCCCAGGGAAGTAGCCCCGCTCGAGGACCGAAGCCGGATCAGGATGTTCGCTCAGGCACCGGAAGGAGCATCATATGAGTACATGGATAATTACATGGACAAACTGGTGAACCTGATAGAGGAAAATGTGCCGGAAGCAAAATCAGTTGTCTCGGTCACCTCACCAGGATTCGGGGCTTCAAGTTCCGTGAATTCAGGATTTGCCTTCGCGATATTAGAGGATCCATCTGAAAGAGAAAGATCGCAGGATAAAATCGCACAGCAACTTACCGGACTGGTTACTGAATTAAGCGGTGCGCAGACCTTCGTTTCACAGGAACAGACCATAGGCCAGAATAATCTTGGTGGTTTACCGGTTCAGTATGTGTTACAAACTCAGGATTTCGAGAAGCTTAAAGAGGTGATCCCTCCCTTTCTGGAAGAGGTCAGAAAGGATCCGGCTTTTGTATATCAGGATGTAAATCTAAAATTCAATAAACCGGAACTGCAGGTCAATATTGACCGGGACCGGGCACAGGCACTGGGTGTTTCGGTGCGTGACGTAGCTGAAACTTTGCAGTTATCTTTGAGCGGGCAGCGATTTGATTTCTTTATAATGAACGGAAAACAATATCAGGTTATAGGTCAGGTATCACGCCGAAACCGGAATGAACCCGTTGATCTGACCTCATTATATGTAAGAAATAATCAAGGCAGACTGATACAGCTCGATAACCTGGTAAATGTAGAAGAGCAAAGTTCACCTCCTCAGTTATTCCGTTTTAATCGCTATGCATCAGCAACGATCTCTGCTTCACTGGCACCCGGAAGAACAATTGCAGATGGAATTGAGGTTATGGACAGGATATCAGCCAGTGTACTCGATGACAGTTTCACAACCAGCCTCTCTGGTCCATCCAGAGATTATCAGGAAAGTTCATCGGACCTATGGTTTACTTTTGCCCTGGCCCTGATCCTTATTTATCTGGTTCTTTCTGCTCAGTTTGAAAGTTTCAGGGATCCCCTAACGATTATGATTACGGTACCACTGGCACTTTCCGGAGCTCTATTTAGTATGTGGTACTTCAATGATACACTGAATATTTTCAGTCAGATCGGGATGATCATGCTGATAGGGTTGGTGACGAAGAACGGAATTCTTATTGTCGAATTTGCGAATCAAAGGCAAAGGGCGGGACTACCGGTCATGGATGCGATCAAAGAAGCCTCGGCATCCCGGTTTCGTCCTATTCTGATGACCTCGATCTCTACAGTCCTGGGGATCCTTCCGATAGCACTTGCAGTAGGAGCGGGTGCCGAAAGCCGGACATCGATGGGAATTGCAGTTATTGGCGGACTTATAATCGGGAGTATTCTGACCCTATATGTGATCCCTGCTGTATACTCAGTTCTAACAAATGTGAAATCTTCTGATGAAAAAGTGAAAGAAGAAGAGATCAAAGAAGCGGAAAAGAAAATGGAAATGGTGGGTGCCTGAGATGAGATCATTAGCGCTGCTAAGCATATTCTTACTGGCCTTTAGTTCTGTCGTTTATGCACAGGAAAGGGATACCCTCAGAATCTCTGCGGCAATAGAGCAGGGTCTGGAAAATAATTACTCGATACGCTTGATCCGCAATGATCAGGATATAGCGGAAAATAATAACACTTTGGGTAATGCCGGTTTACTCCCGGTACTGGAACTGGTGGGTTCATTTAACGAAAGTACTCAGAATACGATCACAAGGTTTACTTCCAGTAGTATTCCTGATATTGATAACTCCGGCGTTGTTACCACCCGCTTATCATATGGTGTGAATGCCTCATGGACCGTTTTTGACGGACTCACTCAATATGCGACCCTGGACAGACTTTCTGTAAACGAGGACATATCCGAGAATGAAGCACGACTGCAAATTGAGCTAACCCTTGCTAATATCATCTCAACTTATTATCAGATCGCCGGGACTCAAAAAGCATATGCTGTACTGCAGAACTCTGTTGAAATATCCCGGGAAAGAATAAGGATCGCTGAGACCCGGAAAGACATCGGTTCCGGCTCTGAATATGACCTGTTGCAGGCACGTGCTGATTATAATGCAGACCTGGCAGCTCTTACACGAGCACAAACCACGCTTAAAAGAGCCAAGTTATCACTGAAAGAGATCCTTTCAGATTCTTCTGATCAGGAGTATGAAGTTAGCAGAGATATCATCCTGAGAGAACCACTTAGTCTGAATTCTTTACTGGAAGATGCACGGCAGCAAAATAAAGATCTTAATATCAGTCGGCTGAACCGATCCAGAGCTAAAGCTGAACTTAATGAATTAAAAGGAGACTGGTTCCCTGAGCTCATCTTGAACGGCGGATATACTTTTAATCGAACTGAGGCCAGTATAGGCTTTACTGACTTTTCTGAGACCTCGGGTTTTAATTATGGGGTTACGGCCAGACTGAGTTTGTTCGAGGGCTTTAAC
Source organism: Balneola sp. MJW-20 (assembly GCF_040811775.1). NCBI lineage: Bacteria > Pseudomonadati > Balneolota > Balneolia > Balneolales > Balneolaceae > Gracilimonas > Gracilimonas aurantiaca. The sequence goes on along the minus strand of NZ_JBFNXW010000001.1, from coordinate 1,415,725 downwards.
AGAAGCAGAGAAATTCAGAATGCTAGAATAGAATTAAAAAATGAAGAGCTCCGGACCGAGCAGTTCCTTTTGCAGCTGGATAATCAGATACGTCAGATCTACATTCAATACTCAGATGCATTGTCCCTCATCGAGCTGGAGGAAGAAAACCTTCAGTATGCTGAACAGAGTCTTGAAATCGCACTCGAAAGATTTCGGTTGGGTACCATAAATTCTGTTGAACTCAGGGAAGTACAACAGACATTCCTGGATGCTGAGAACAGACTGATCGCAGCACAGATAGAAGCAAAAACTGCAGAAATTGAATTACTCAGGTTAAGCGGAAGATTACTGAACAGAGAAGCAGATTCGGTTGAATAGGGTTGGGTCAGAGCCTGAATTTGAGCGTGAGAATGGTGCCATCTTCAGAAAAATTGGTCTCATCTGCATGCTCTTCCATCAAAAAGATACCACGACCGCTGGGTTTTAACAGGTTCTCTTCTGCAAGGGGGTCGGGAACATCTTCCGGGTTAAAGCCATCCCCATCGTCTTCAGTGACTATATACAGATAAGTATCGTCTGTCTCGGCTTTGACATGTACTTTTTTAGACTCGTCCAGTTGGTTACCATGTACAATACCGTTGGTAACGGCTTCGGAAACGGTGAGCATAAGGCGGGCATACATCTCGTTGTCAAAAGAAAGTTTTTCCTGAAGATCATTCAGAAAGCCTTCTAGTTTTTCTACTTCCTCGTAGGTCGAATTGAGATGTAAGGTCTGTATTATTTTCATCCTTTATGCATAGATGCCCCGCAGCTTGAGCGTAGTTGCTACTCTGTCAATACCGTACACATAGGCTGCTTGTCTGAGGGTGATATTATACTTTCCGCTGACCTTAAACAAGTTATCAAATGATTCTCTCATCATCCGGTTCAAACGGCGGTTCACTCTTTCCTCTGTCCAGAAGTAACCATGCCGGTCCTGAACCCACTCAAAATAGGAAACAGTAACCCCTCCGGCGTTTGCCAGAATATCAGGAATTACCATGATCTCCTTATCCTCGAGGATCGGGTCTGCATTTGCGGTAACCGGGCCATTGGCTCCTTCTGCAATGATCCGGGCGTTCACATCCGATGCATTGTTTTTATTGATCTGATCTTCTTTAGCAGCAGGGATCAGCACATCACATTTAAGTTTAAGCAGTTCCTCATTGGTGATGGGTTCTGCGTTAGGGAATCCTTCCAGAGAATTTCCGTTTTCCTGAACATATTTCAGGGCCTGATCTATATTGATCCCATTTTCATTATAGTATCCACCACTAAGGTCACTGATCGCCAGGATTTTGGCACCCTGTTCGTACATCAGCTGAGCAGAAACAGATCCTACATTCCCGAATCCCTGAACGACCACACTGGTATTACTTGGAGAGATCTTTAATTTACCAAGGGCAGCAAGAGTACAGGTTACAACACCTCGTCCGGTAGCTTCTCTTCGTCCTTTGGACCCGCCCAGGATAATGGGCTTACCGGTCACAACTGCTGTTTCCGTTCGATGCTGTTTCATGCTGTATGTATCCATGATCCAGGCCATGATCTGCTCATTGGTATTCATATCCGGAGCAGGAATATCTTTGTCGGGACCGAATACATCAAACATATTAGCCGTGTACCTGCGAGTGAGTCTTTCAAGTTCACCCTGAGATAATTCTTTCGGATTTACCCGAACCCCGCCTTTGGCTCCGCCGAAAGGAACATTGACAACCGCACATTTCCAGGTCATCCATGCAGCCAGGGCCTTTACTTCATCAAGAGTGACATCCGGAGCATATCGTATGCCGCCCTTAGACGGACCTAAAATAGAATTATGGACTACCCGGATCCCTTCAAAAACTTCGATCCGGCCATCATCCATGGTTACCGGAATGGATACCGTAACAACTTTTTCAGGACTTGAAAGATATTTAAATACTCCCGGATCCAATTCCAGGATCTTTGCAGCGGTTTCAAACCGCTCCATCATGGAGGCAAAGGGTGAATCGTTTGATACGTGAGGTGCTGGTTCTTTATAATAACCGCTCTGAGTAGAGTCTTTCTTTGGCATCTGTAAATATGGAAATGTTAGTAAGGTATTACTAAAAAAGCGCTTTCAAATATAAGCAGAACTTAAAGGAAGTCTATAGTCCTTTTATAAGTTTTTAAGACAAATAAGTCTGCATTACCAATCTCGTAATAGTTTCTTAACATAGCTTTTGTATCCTTGTTGCAATCAAAATTCCAGATAGTTCAATGTCAGACACCTCAAATCAGCCAGACGGCAACAATACTTTTATTGAAAACCTTATTCCCTCCAGCTTTTACCTGATCATAAGGGAAGAGCGAATTTTCATCGGACTGATCGGCTTGTTCTTTCTGATCGCGGGGGTCACGTTTCCATATGCCGGTATTGCGATGTGGGTAGGCTTCTTTTTTGCAGGATACTCAGCGATCGCAAATGACAGCATTCAGACCATCGGTACTTTTCTTGCTTCGAACATGGACAAGAAATGGTGGCACTTATGGCTTTATATCGGTGGTATATTTCTGGTTGTGGTCACCATCAGTTTTTATGTGTACGACGGGGATGTGAGTTACCAGCGTCTCACATCCAAGGGCTTTGATGAAACCCCGACCAGCTTCACCTTTTTACAGGTTGCAGCCCCCATTTTCCTGCTGATCCTTACGCGAATGAGGATGCCTGTGTCCACGACGTTCCTGCTCTTAAGCTGTTTTGCAACCGATGCTGAAGCTATTGCCTCGGTGCTTGGTAAGAGTTTAAGCGGATATGGTCTTGCGTTGGCAGCAGGCCTGATCGTGTGGCTGATCGTAACCCGATGGCTTGAAAAAAGATTTGCCCAGGGAGAGCCTCATCCAGCTTGGCTCCCGATTCAATGGATCACTTCCGGTTCTTTGTGGGGAGTATGGGTGATGCAGGATGCTGCGAATATTGCCGTGTATCTTCCAAGATCTCTGGAAATGACACAATTCTTAATATTCGCTTTGTTCATTTTCTTTGGTCTGGGCCTGTTGTTTTATTTGCGGGGAGATAAGATACAGCGGATCGTAACAGAGAAATCAAGGGTAACCGATATCCGCTCAGCTACCATCATTGACTTTATCTACGCGATATTACTGACCTATAAGCTGACTGTAAGTACGGTGCCTATGAGTACAACCTGGGTATTTCTGGGACTGCTTGCCGGTCGTGAGCTTGGAATGAGTATTATGGATAAGGTGGATATGGGTAAGCCTATGCCGGTAGTCATTAAAATGATCTTTAAGGATCTGAGTTATGCTCTCTTTGGTCTGTTGGTATCCATTCTGCTGGCAATTTCCATTAATGCCGATGTAAGAGCAGAGATACTAAATATGATCGGCTATTGAAATTCTGAGTCAAATATATCATACTAAGGCATGCTCTTAACCGAGTATGCCTTTTTTTATGCCTCATATCTGCATCTTCATGAAAGAAACGGTCATCAATAAGAACCCCAAACAGATGCTTTATGAATGCTAATGTACTCGTTCTAAATCAGGATTATCAGCCACTGAGTGTATGTTCGGTGCAGCGGTCTATGAAGTTGATCTTTCTGGAAAAAGCTGAACTGTTGCATGATGATCCGGAACGTGAACTCCGGACTACCCGCCGTTCTTATTCCTATCCGTCAGTGATCCGGCTCAGAAACTATATACGGCTACCCTATGCTAAGATCGTGTTGTCCCGCAGAAATGTAATGAGGAGAGACGATTTTACCTGCCAATACTGCGGAAAAAGATCTGATCTGACCATCGATCATGTGATCCCTAAGAGCAGAGGTGGTAAAGATACCTGGGAAAATCTTACCACGGCCTGTGATAAATGTAATGTGAAAAAAGGAAACCGTACTCCTAAAGAAGCACAGATGCTGCTGCAGACTAAACCCTATCGTCCTGTTCCGATCACTTTCTTTCGGGATTATTCCGGCGGTGTACAGGAAAACTGGAAGCCTTATTTGTATATGACTTAGAAGCTCGAAGCCGAAAGCAGAGAGTTGATTCCCTCAATTAAGATGGTTGCAACTTACCAGCGACCAGCAAAAAAAAGCCCCCTGAATCGGAGGCTTTTAGTAAACGTGATAGTTGAAAAAGTTTAGGCTTCGCTCTTTTCCATCACCGGATAATCGGTATATCCTTTCTTGCCTGGTGTATAAAAGGTATCCGCATCCCACTCGGCGAGTTCAGCTTTGGCTTCAAAGCGCTCCACCAGATCAGGGTTGGACACATAAAGCTTGCCATAGGATACCAGATCGGCATCTCCGTCTTCGATCACTTTATTTCCTTTTTCACGGTCAAATCCAGCGTTGATCATAAGCGTCCCGTTATACATCGGGCGATACCGTTTGGCGATCTCTTCCACTGCATAGGGAATATCCGATACATCATTGAAGGGCTCGGAAAGATGAATATAGGCCAGATCGTAATCATTCAGCTTACTGATCACGTAATCAAAGGTAGGAATGGTCTCTTCATCCATTTCCATCCCGAAGATTCCGTGCAGGGATGGATTGAAGCGTGCACCGATCTTACCTTCGGGTACTTCTTCTTTGATGGCATCCAGTACCTCGAAAAAGAACCGGGCTCTGTTCTCTATACTCCCGCCGTATTCGTCGGTTCTGTGATTGGAAGTACCGTTAAAGAACTGATGGATCAGATAACCGTTGGATGAATGGATCTCAACCCCGTCAAATCCGGCATCCATAGCATTTTTTGCCGCATTGCGGAAGTCTGCTACGGTTTGCTTAATATCCTCTTTGGTCATCTCTTTTGGGGTGACCGTATCTTTGAATCCTTCCGGGGTATAGGATTTCTCATTCGGGTTTATTGCTGAAGGAGCATGAGGCAGTTCGCCGTTATGAAAATCAGGATGAGAGATCCGTCCCACATGCCAGAGCTGAATAAAGATCTTACCGCCGGCATTATGAACTCTTTCCGTTACTTCTTTCCAGCCCTTCGTTTGTGCTTCGGTATGAATACCGGGAGTATTGATATATCCGACCGCTCTTTCAGAAATCTGGGAGCCTTCGGTAATGATGAGTCCGGCAGAGGCTCTCTGTTCGTAGTAAAGTCCCTGTAGATCGCCGGTGGGAACGTTACCCTCATTGTCTGCCCGGCTGCGCGTCATAGGGGCCATGACCACACGGTTGTCCAGTTTTAAATTATCTGAGGTGTAGGATTGTAATAATGGTTGGTTGCTCATTGACGAACTAATTTATTAATAAATTAAAAAATGATATCTGATCAGCCCTGAATCAAGGTTCAGGCTTAGCTTTCTGTTTCGCCTAATAAACACAGGAATAGGTGATATCAATCCCACACAAACTTCCAGCCGCCATCGGACTGTCTTTTCCAAACGGTATGAAAAATTCCGGTAACTGTAGCAGTATCTCCATCTGTATTCTGATAAGTGTAGGAATATTGGCCGTAGGTATATCCCAAATCTCCGGATTCGGATACTTCTACAAAATCAGGTTCCCAGCTGAGACCGGTATCCATACGGCCGGCGTAAAATGAGGAAATACTGTCTCTGCTTTTGATAAGCTCATTGTTTCGCATTAATACGGCATCCTCGTCCGCAAAGTTTATGAAAGCCTCTGCAATGCCTTCCCTGGCAGCCATTGCGGAAAACTCCCTTTCTGTGTTAAGGATCTCCTCTTTCCAGATCTCTGTTTGATCCGAGTGAGTGCAGGATATGATAATACAGATCAGAATGAGTACGGTGTAAGACTTTATCATTTTAGGCCTCCTTATGAATGTATTTTCAATGTAGTGAATAGCACTATACGGGAATAGCTATTTTAATGGAAGAACTGCTATGGAGCACATAGCTAAATCCGATCAGTCGGCTTCGAGGTTGAGTAAAAAAAGTCTTATCTTTGTTGGTTCATCTATAAGCTTAGTGTAATGAGTAAAAAAGGTCGAGTTTTAGTAGCCATGAGTGGCGGTGTTGATTCCTCTGTAGCAGCAGTGATGCTTCGTGAACAGGGATATGAAGTGATCGGCATCACCATGAAAACATGGGATTATCACCGCAGCGGCGGCAATTCCGGAAAAGAGACCGGATGCTGTACGGTGGAGTCTATGAATGACGCCCGTCATATTGCTGTGAATCATGGTTTCAAACATTTCATCGTTGATATCCGGGAAGAATTCGGAGACTGGGTGATCGATCGTTTTGTGGATGATTACCTGGGAGGGCGAACGCCCAATCCCTGTGTGCTTTGCAATACCCACATTAAATGGGCAGCCCTGCTCAAAAGAGCGGATAATCTGGGCTGTGATTATATCGCTACCGGTCACTATGCTAAAGTCAGAGAAGAGAACGGTCGATATATCATCTCCAGGGGACTGGATCCGAAAAAAGATCAGTCATATGCACTTTGGGGCGTGGCTCAAAAGCACCTGGAACGTACTATTTTTCCATTGGGCGGCTATTCAAAGACCGAGATTCGTCAGATCGCTGAAGATCACGGATTACTGAACGTGGCCAACAAACCGGACAGCTATGAGATCTGCTTTGTTCCGGATGATGATTATCGTCGATTTCTGAAAGACCGTGTAGAGGGGCTTGAGGAGAAAATGTCAGGTGGAAAATTCGTAGATAAGCACGGGAACATCATTGGTGAGCATGAAGGTTTTCCGTTCTATACCATCGGTCAGAGAAGAGGACTAAATCTTGCTCTGGGTCACCCGGTTTATGTGACACATATCGATGCAGAAACCAATACGATCACGGTTGGTGAAAAAGAGGACCTCGTAAGCTCTACGCTGATCGCAAATGAGATCAATCTTATCAAATACGATCGTATCCCGGAAGAGAATATGGAAATTAAGGGTGCGATACGATATAATGACGATGGTGCGATCGGTTATCTGACTCAGCTTGATGAAGACCGCATCAAAGTGCACTTTCCTGCCGGCAGAGAAGCCATTACCCCCGGGCAGGCAGTGGTTTGCTATGAAGGGGATGATGTTGTTGCCGGTGGATGGATACGAAAGGTCAATGTAGGTATGGATGATCTGGTTTCTGCCTGACCATGTAACAACTGCGCGGTTACTACGTTAACCCGCCTGTATGTTTAATCATAAATGAACAATTGAGATGAAAGTAATTATCAGAACGCTTGCCTGTGCGCTCTTCCTTACAGGTCTGATGAGTATAAACGCTGCTGCCCAGTTTGAAGGACAGATCCAGATGGCTCTTTACGGAGATGACGAAAACGGCAATCCGGAGACCAGTTATGCTAATCTTTTCGTAACAAAAGACCGCATCATGCTGAAGGGCGAAGAGAGTATGAAAATGAATGATATGATGGATGCAGAGGGAATACTGGTTCGTCATGACATGAGAGACTTTGTTCTCATGATGGGAAATAACAAAGCACTGCAGATCACTAAAGCGGAGATCGAGAGTCTTATACAGACCTTCAGCGGATGGTCTCAGGGCAGTAGGGAAAATACTCCATCTGAAGATGATATGGATTACAAGTATACAAACCGGACACGAACCATCAACGGTTATGAATGCACAGAGATGGTGGTTACTTCAAAGGAAGAGCCAGGGAAATCATTATCGATCTGGCTGACCCCTGATATTCAGATCAATTGGGGAATCCTAAAAGAGCCATGGAAAAACCTTCCAAAAGATATTGAGAATGGAGTAAATAATATCGGCCGTGATGTGGTGTTTTCCGGCAAGAACTTCCCGATGCTTATCGAAGAAAACGGCGGAAGTGAATCCAAAGTGATCATGGAAGTCAGTAATGTAAATGAGTCCAGTATTGCTAAAGCAATGGTTGAGATCCCAGCCGGCATGAAGCTGGTCAGCATGAAGGAATTTATGTTCGACATGATGATGCAGCAGTAAATAGTTTTTCCCGAAGGGATGCCTTTGGCAGAGTTTTGATTGAAGCCCGGGTTGTTCAGCGATCCGGGCTTTTTTTATGAGCTCGAAGTTTGAAGCTCCTAGCTGAAAGTTGATTTCATTAATTTTGATCAGTGCAGCTTACGAACACCAAAAAGTAACCCTTTTATGTGTTGCGGGAATGCCTTTATTTATGGGCATTCAGAAATTAAACTAAATGACATGCGTGCTGTATTAGATCGTACTTTTCTTTTAACTGTTACCTTACTGTTTATATCCCTTTCTGCCCGATCCCAGGGAGTTCTGACTTTCGAGGACGTCATGAAATTTGACGACATCGGATCAGTGGTCCTGTCCGAAAAAGGTGACTGGACTGCGTATGAAGTTTGGCCTGACCGGGGTGACGGAATTGTCAGGGTTAAAAGCACGAATGGCCGGAACAGCTGGGACATACCACTTGGAGCAAGTCCGCGTATTTCCGGAGATGGCGCATGGGTTGCAGCATACCGGAAAGTCCCGCTAGCAGTATCGCTAAGTGAAAAAAAAGATATACCGGTGCAGGGACTTACACTGTTATCCACTGAAGACGGAACTGTTATACAGCTTGATAGCGTGCGGTCTTTTCAATTTTCGGAAGATGGTAAATGGCTGGCCGTTCAGCATATGCAATCCAAAGAAGTAGATGATCTCAAATCAAAGAACAAGCGTCTGGGAACCGAAGTAATTCTGCACGATCTGGGAAGAGGAGATGAGTATAGTCTGGACTTTGTCCGGGAGATGGCTTTCGACAGTCTTTCTCAATACCTGGCTTACACGGTAGTTGATACCTCAGGAAGCAATAACGGTCTCTATTACTTTAATTTAAAAGCAAGGGCTTCCTCAACGGTAGATAAAACAGAAAATGGCTTATATGCTAACCTTACCTGGGATCATGATCCTCAGCGACTGGCATTCACCAAAGCGGAGATGGATACTTCTTTTATCGACGGACTGGCATCCCTTCACCTGTGGTCAGTAAGCAGTGGCGCTCTGAATACCCTGCTGGAGGCTGGAGATGCACCGGATGGATATCATCTGAGAACTAATAACCAGCTGGTATTTACTAATGACGGGAACCGTCTTTTCTTTGGCGTTATGGATCAGGATATGTCGGAACTGGATATGGTCACAGGGGAGGAAAGTGATGAGGAAGAGGTCGATATCTATGATATCGAAAGTATCGTTGAAGACCGGGGTATGGACCTGTGGCACGGAGAGGATCCACTGATCAAGCCGCAGGAGATCGTAACCTGGAACAGACGTAAAGATCATTTATATACAGCCGTTTATCACCTCGATCGAGATGAATGGGTTCAGCTGGCAGATAAAGAAATGCCGGATCTGAGTATAGCCCATAACGACCGGTATCTGATAGGCTACTCAGACCTCCCGTACCGGATAGAACAAACATGGGATGGCGGATACCGGGATTACTACCGGGTGGATGTAAATACCGGAGAGAGAATGGTTCTGCTGGAACATTTCGGCTGGTCCGTGGATCTTGCACCCGGCGGAAAGTATGCGGCCTACTATGATAAGGGAAACTGGTACCTGATGAACATGGGAGATGGAACGGTGAAAGACCTTACAGGATCACTGGAGAACCCTTTTTATGATGAGGATCATGATTATCCATCGGATGTTCCCGGTTATGGTGTAGCTGGCTGGGTTGAAGATGATAGAGCTGTGATGATCTATGATAAATATGATATCTGGAAATTTGATACAGACGACGGAAAACCGGTGAACCTTACAAAGGGAGTGGGGAGAGCTGAGAAAAGGATCTTCCGTATAGAAGAAATGAATAAAGAAAATTTTGATTCATTCGGGAACCGGGAAGAGCTGCTGCTGACTTCTTACCATGACCTAAATAAGAACTTCGGATTTTACTCCGCAAATGTATCCCGAACTGGAGTTAATAAACTCCTGGAAGAAGACAAGAAGTTTAGTTTTGTGAAGAAAGCAGATGAAGGCGAGCGCATCCTCTATAAACGGGAAGCCTATGATGAATTTCCGAATCTATGGGTTGCAGAGAACCGGGACTTCAGAAAAGTGACCAAGCTAAGTAAGCTTCACGAAGACCTTAAGGAAAAATGGAACTGGGGATCAGCTGAACTGATCGACTGGCTGAGTGTGGACGGAACCTACATTCAGGGTGTGGTGATCAAGCCTGATAATTACGACCCGGATAAAAAATATCCGGTCATGACCTACTATTATCGTTTCTTCACGGATCGCCTTCATGATTTTAATGAGCCTAAAACCAATCACAGGCCGGTGTTTGCCCAGTATGTAAGTGATGAATACCTGGTATTCCTGCCTGATATTCGATTCGAGATCGGAAGACCGGGATTCGCGGCTACAAAAAGTCTGGTTCCAGGCATACAAAAACTGATCGAAATGGGGCTGGCCGATAAAGACAAGATCGGTCTGCACGGGCATTCCTGGAGCGGGTATCAGACCGCATTCATGGTCACTCAGACCGATATCTTCGCCGCTGCGGTATCCGGCGCTCCGGTCAGTAATATGACCAGTGCCTACAGCGGTATTCGCTGGGCATCAGGCCGGGCAAGGCAGTTTCAGTATGAGAAGACCCAGAGCCGGATCGGAGAGAGTCTGGTGGGTGCCCCGGAGAAATATATTGAGAATTCACCGGTCTTCTTTGCAGACAAGATCAATACACCGATGCTGATCCAGCACGGGGATGCAGACGGTGCGGTGCCCTGGTACCAGAGCATCGAGTTATACCTGGCGATGAGGAGATTCGATAAAGATGTGGTCTTCCTGCAATATCATGATGAACCCCATCACCTGCAGAAATTCCCGAATAAACTGGACTATGCCATCCGTATGAAAGAATATTTCGATTACTACCTTAAAGGAGAGGGCGAACCGGAGTGGATACTGAAAGGAGAGGCTTATGTAGGTAAGTGATTGGCCGGGAATACTGATAATGAGCATTCGCTCTTATTTTCAGAATGCATAACTGAATATGACAGGACCGGGATTACCGGTTACTGCTATTTGGATAGTAGATATCATTTGAGCACATTACATGGGTAATTAAATCCCTAAGATCATGATTGAATACCTCGAGATTGCTTTAAAACTCATTGTCGGACTTAGTATCCTGAATGTCTGGCTTCTTCGCTCAAAGAAGGCTACGGAATGGAGGGGAGGTCAGGCCAGTACTATCCGGGAAGAATTCAAAACCTACGGTCTGCCCGTGTGGTTTATGTACGTAGTAGGAACACTAAAGGTTGGACTTGCTCTGGTTCTTCTTGCATCTATTGTGTTTCCTGAATACGAAATGTATGCTGCCTATGGAATAGCTTTTCTGATGTTTGGAGCTGTATCTATGCACATGAAAATAGGTGACCCTCTAAAGAAATCATTTCCCGCATTTTCTTTTTTAGTGTTATCGATTGTAATTGCACTGATCTAAACAAAGAAAAGCAGCGTTATGTAGGCATTGATAAGCATAAAAAAGAATGATGGAATAGTTTCCATCAGGCTGTCTTTTATTTTTATGCGAACTATGAAGGCAACCAGCATCATAATAGTGAGCCCGATTGAGGCAGCTGCGCCAAAAAATGGGAAATATAAGCCTGATAATAATCCCACTGCTCCTGCTACCTGTAGAATTCCTGTGATCTTTCTTTGGGAGTCGGTAAGCCCAAATCGTTTGAATTCCTGTATCATTATATCTGACCGGAGGGATTGAATTCCATAAAAAATGAAGAAAAAGGCAGTAATGATGATCAGGAATTGTGATAGAGGAATCAGGGTATCGTGCCGTTAGGTAAATATTATCCTTGTATGGACTCCCGAAAAACCGATTTCTGATTGAATCGTTCGGTACTTAATCTATATTTAAACCTGTTTACAATTGATCTGATCTAACGCTCTTTAAGATCCTAACTCACCCAGCAGATACATATCTCCTGTTGGTTGCGGCGATCCGCCTCCCGGCTCCAGTGTGATGGCAAATGCTCCCTGATCGGCGGAATCTTTAAGGTTTTCGATCTTAAAGAAGTTATCTCTGGAAGGATCTTTGACTCCAAAGATACCAGCACTGATCGGCTGCCCGTCCTTTATGAACCAAAGCTGATAATCATTCTGATCGGTGATCAGCGGAAGATTCGCGATCTGAAGCAAGGCCTGACCATTGTCTTTATCCCAGACTACCTTTCCGTAGCCCTGGGGGTTTACCTGCTGACCGCTCATGACCACCAGGTCAACTTCTCTGGATTCCAGAATTGCAAGCAATTCCTCTTTTCGCTCCAGTTCAGAATTCAGACTCTGTATTCGGGTTTCCTGCTGTGTAATCAGCTGCTCTTTCTGCCCGATCTCCTGTCGCAAATTTTGAGAGTAATAAAGCAATCCCAGCGACATAAAGATGAATACGAATGATGCTGCCACTGCAAAACGGAACCGGCGCATGTTCAGGATGTTTGCCTGATCACGGCTCCTCTCAGAATGTTCCTGGTTGATCTCTTTGAGAATCTTCTCTTTGATATGGGGTGCAGGTACGGCTTTGCTAACGCCGGCTGAGAGGGCCGAAGCGGTCTCAGTCATTTTATAATAAAACTCACGTTCATCCGGCCCGGCGTTTTCCAGCATGGACAAAAATTCTTTTTCTTCATCCCCGGAGAGCGCCCGCAGTACATATGCTGTACAAAGCTCTTTAAATTTCGGATCTATATTCTTATTCATAATCGCTGCTCCAGTATCTCTCTGAGTTTGATCATCCCGTCCCGCATACGGGTTTTGACGGTTCCAAGTGGTATCCCGAATTCTTCAGACATCTCTGCCTGTGTCATTCCTACGAAGTATGCGGTTTGTATTACTTTTCTTTGTTTTTCAGATAATTCATCCAGTGCTTTTCTGATGATAGAAGCCCGATCATTCTTTACTGCATTCTCAAGAGGATCTGCCTCTTCAGAATATAGTGGATTAAACACATCTTCATCATCAAGACTAACGGATTGTTTATCCTGTTCTTTATATACTTTTGACCGGAGACGATCGATGGCCTTATTCCTGGCAAGTGACATGACCCAGGTGTAAACAGTACCTTTAGAATCAGTGTACTTATCAGATTTATTCCAGATCTGGGTGAATATCACCTGTAACAGATCCTCAGCCTCCTCTTTCTTTCTTAATATCCCCAATATCATTCCATATATGATCCGGCTGTACAGATCATACAACTCAGACAAAGCTTCGCTGTCACGCTGCTGTATCCGTTTCATAAGATCACGGTCTCGCCGGTCGTCTTTTGCAAGGTATTTTCCCAGTGTTGTCAACAAGATCATTAGCATAGTTCCGGTGCAACACTGATTACGAGGTTAAAAGTCATGCGGATTGGTTTATATTTATGAATAGAGACCGAATTTATAGGATAACTGTTTTTTAAGTGCTTTCAGTCCCTTTACAGGTCGTTCGCATGAGAAATTCCGGCAAACGTATATAAGAATATCGGATCCGCTGGTTTCATAATCCTTTGTATAGGGTGCGATAGCTTCGATGTCCTTTTTATTTTGATCATTCAGTAGGTGGATCACACAATCCGGAATAAAGTGTTTATTGATCTCTGACATGATCTCGTCCTGGTTTTCGGCGGTGGTGATCACTACTTCTGCCTGTGGGTCAATAGTGCGTTGTAAGGCCATCATTCCCATGGTGATGCTGGAACCATAACGTTTCATTTCCACGGAGAAGCGCTTAATGCATTGTTCCAGGATCTCATCATAATTGATATTTCCGGTCAGCCGGCCCAGCTCTGCAAGATTGAACATAGTAACTGAATTTGAGGAAGGAACCGCACCGTCAAAGATCTGTTTTTGCAGACCCAGCACTTGATCATCCGCTTCTTTACTTAGATAAAAACCCCCGTCTTTATGATCATAAAAAGAATCAGTGTACTCATTGTTCAGGTTGATGGCGTGCTTGAGATATTTGGCTTCAGCAGTAGTGCGGTACAGATCCAGTGCTGCCCGGACGGTAAAGGCATAATCATCGGCCAGTGCAGGAATACGTTTAGCATCGTTCAGGATGTGGAATAAACCTTCGTCCAGCCGGTAATGGTTTTCGATAAGAGCTTTATAGGCTGTCTCTGCCATTTCTATTAATTCAGCAGAATCCAGTGCTGCTCCAGCTTCTGCCAGTGCACTTATCAACAAAGCATTCCAGTCGGTCAGGATCTTATTATCCAGTCCCGGTGAAACTCTTTTTTCACGGTAGCTGAATAATTCCGGGCGGACCCGCTCAAACCATTCCTGCTCTTCCTTAGGCAGCTGATACTTCAGGCGGGGTATATTTTTGCCGGTTTTTAGTCCTGTTGACTCATCTTCAAAATTACCTTCATCGCTGAACCCGAAAAGAGATATAAATTTATCGGTATCATCTTCATCGAGTAATTCACGGACTTCAGTACTTTCAAACACATAGAACTTACCTTCTTCACCCTCCGAATCTGCATCTTCTGCTGCATAGAACAGCCCGGACCCGTCCAGCATATTTCGTTTAAGATAGTCAGCTATCTCATGTACAGTCTGCTCGAAAAGAGCTTCTCCGAAGAGGGAGTAGGCTTCTGCGTAGGTTATCATGAGCAGGGCCTGGTCATAAAGCATTTTTTCAAAGTGGGGCAGCAGCCATTCCCGATCGGTCGAATAGCGGTGAAAACCATACCCTATATGATCCCAGAGTCCTCCAAGTCTCATTGAACGCAGTGTTTCCGTTATGATCTTTTCAAGTTCAGGATCCTCATCCCTCAGATACTCCCTTAAGAGGAACCTGAGATTATGGGGAGACGGGAATTTTGGTGCAGAGCCAAAACCGCCATATTCCGGATCAAAACTGTTCTTAAGATTCCTGACTGCATTCTCAATAGCACTGCGGTCGGGCGCACTACTCTCTTCAAACAATTGTGATCTCTCAAATCCTTCACGGATCTTAGTGATCGCTTTATTGATCCGGTCCGGCTCGTTATTCCACATACCTTTGATACCGGGAATGAGTTGTCTCATTCCGATGCGATTTTGCCTCGCATCTTTAGGAATGTATGTGGCTGCAAAGAAGGGCTCTTTTTCCGGGGTCATCACGATGGTCAACGGCCAGCCACCGTGACCATTGATCAGCTGGCAGACCGTCATGTACATACTGTCTATATGCGGTAGCTCTTCTCTGTCTACTTTAATATTGATGAAGGCATCGTTCATCTTGCCGGCGATATCATCATCTTCAAAACTCTCATGCGCCATCACATGACACCAGTGACAAGTACTGTACCCGATGGATAAAAATACCGGCTTATTTTCTTTTTTCGCCTTTTCAAAGGCCTCTTCACCCCATGGATACCAATCGACCGGATTATCTTTATGCTGTTTTAAATAGGGGCTACTTTCATCTTTAAGATGGTTCATTTGAGGGGATCTTTAAATCGTTGTGAATAATCTACTATAAAGCGATGGTACTCGGCATCCATAAGCGGAGAAGTGATCAGAAAATCTGCCGATGACCTGCTGCAGGCAATAGGAATATTGTAAACCACACTGATCCTGAGCAGGGCTTTCACGTCCACATCATGAGGTTGTGCCAGTAATGGATCCCAGAAAAAGATCATTACATCGATCTCATTATCTACTATTGCTGATCCTATCTGAAGGTCGCCTCCCAGCGGTCCGCTTTTGAAAGTATGCACCTTCAGGTCTAGTTTATCAGCCACCAGAGACCCGGTCGTTCCGGTGCCGAATAGATTATGTTGGGATAGCAGATCTTTATTAAACTCTGCCCAGTCCAGAAGATCCGGTTTCCGATGATCATGGGCGATCAGAGCTATATTCTTCTTTTTATTCATACGGATCGTACTGTCCGCAATAGAAGGGTGCGTATTGGATTTTATCATGGCTCCGCAGTATGAAAGGTGAGCCGAAAGATAATTAAAGAAGAGCCTGTTTATAAATTAAATCACCAGGCGCATGGTCGGGCGTTCCATACGTATCTGTTTGATCTTGATCTCCTCATCCTCAAATCCCTTGAGTTCGGGCTGAGTTTCCTTAACGAAGAAAGTGTCACTATTCCGGTCCAGGTAAAGCTGTACGTCAGGGTGATCGAATACTGCCTCAGATAACATGACTTCTTTTTCTTTGGCTACATCTACCAGTCGGGAGGCCAGATTAACCGTTGTACCGAAGTAATCTATCTTACCATTTAGATTAACTGCGGTACAATCGCCCATGTGTATTCCGGCTTTTATCTTGAAGGAATCTCCAAGAGAGGTAGAAGTGGTAAAGATCTGCTGAATACGTTGAATAGCTTTGAGAGCGGATACGGGCTCCCGGAAAACAGCCATTACGGAGTCACCGATGGTCTTTACGATCCCGCCTCTTTCTTCAGCTACGATCTGCTGTATGATCTTAAAATGACTCATCACCCGGCCTATCGCCATTTCATCGCCTTCCTGAAGATACATTTCTGTGGAATTCATCAGGTCTGTGAAAAGAATGGTGAGGTCGGTGGTTTTAATTTTAGTGCTTTCTTTGATCAACTCCCTCGAAAAAAGAGAACGAAAATCAACGGAAGAGCTCACTTCGCTCGCATAGATGGCTTCCTGCTTCCAGTTTTCTTTATCCAGAAAGCAAACCACTTTCTTTGATGATCGGTTGCTCAGTACAAGGTTTGGCCGGGTAGATATGGTTACTTCCTGTCCCTTAAAGTCTTCATCGGTCAGATACAACGTCACATTATCAGCTCCGGATTCACGTACATGGATCTTTAAATGGCCTTTATTCTGATGTGATTTAAATATATAGGTTCCTTCTTCCAGGTGAACTTTGAGATACTTGTCTTCACCCAGTTCCAGGTAATGCTGGGATATTCTGAATGGCTTAGAACCCGGGCCTCCGGCACAGTATTGTTTATTAATGATCCGTCTAATCAGCGGGTTTGGCCGGAATATTAACTGAGTGTTTTTATTAAAGTCCATGGAATATTCAAGATCGCACTCATCACATCGCAGGGGGGTATATGCTTCACTGAATTTCCGGAAGTGATGTTTTGGAGAATTACAATTCGGGCAGCAAATATCCCAGCCGAAATCCAGAAGATCATTATTTGCCGCGTGCAGAAATACATTCAGCACAGAGAATTTCTTTTCACCCCAGTATTCTGCAAGTTCGTAGGGGTGGATCCTGCTCAGCTGTTCATCATCCGCTTTTTCCAGATAGTCTGCAAGGCGGTTAACAATCCTCTTTCGCTTTGTTTCTTTTACAAGTACCGGAATGATCTTTTTTAATCTTCTGCGGCTGAAACGACTCAGTTTATTGGCTTTGTTGAGTTCGTATAATTCCTTTTTAGCTTTACAGGCCTCATCTATGATCCTCAGCTGTTTCGATAATCTTTTCTTCAGGTAATAGCCGAAGTAGAGATTTATTGGCACCGTCAGTAATGGCGAGACCGTAGTAAGATGAATCTTGATCTCAAGCCGGGTCTTATCTGTTGAAGTACTGATGTCTGCTAAAACTCTCAGCTCTTTAAAGATACCGGAACGATAATGCCTGTTCATTCCGAATCGGTGAGGTTTTTCCCACATGACGGGTTCTTCCTGCCAAACCGCCAGTGACTTCAGATGTTGATGGGTAAGCTCATGAAATCCCTTGGGTATTGTCCTTGAGATCGTGGCCGGGTAAATAGGTATCGTACCGAGCGACTTGAATAACCGGTTTATGTCAGACAAATAGGGCCACAGATCTTCCGGATCTGACCCCAAATGGAACCGCCATATAAAGCTCTTTTGATGTTTATTAATCATGGAAAACAGAAAAAAACTCTTCTTCCGAGAGAGTTATAAATTCGCCTAAATACCCTTATCTTACAGGTACTTTGAAGAGATTGATAATCATTTAATGTTACAAAAAATTAACCAACGATAGTAATGTCTAAAGAAAGAACACTCACTATACTAAAACCCGATTGCGTCAAAAAAGGACTTATCGGAGAAGTGACAAAAAGAATTCAGGAAGCTGGCTTTAAAATACTTGCAATGAAAATGACCCGTCTGACCAAAGATACAGCTGGCGGATTTTATGCAGTGCATAAAGATAGACCATTTTATGATGAGTTATGCGAATTTATGAGCAGCGGTGCTTGTGTTCCTATGATCCTGGAAAAGGAAAATGCGATAGCAGATTTTCGCGAACTGATCGGTGCAACCAATCCAGCCGAAGCAGATGAAGGTACGATCCGTGCTGAATTTGCGGATAGTTTAGGCGAGAATATAATCCACGGTTCCGATTCCGTTGAAAACGGAAAGATCGAAGCCGCCTATTTCTTTCCGGAATCAGATGTAGTTGCTAATCAGGCATAATGATCGGTATATATCTATTTTTAAAGCAGGTCTTCGGGTCTGCTTTTTTTATTTTAGCCATATGACAAATTACGTGCTATTCATACTGTTCATTATCTCCATTCAGCTATCCGGGTGCACAGAGACCTCTTCTCAGTCTGCTGATCCTTTGGTTAAATTGGGATCCGAAGTCTTACTGGACAGGTATGTTGAAGAGCTGAGAGGGAAAAGAATTGGATTGCTTATGAATCCGGCTTCAAGAGTGGACGGAGTACATATGCTGGATACCCTGATATCATTGGATCTTGATATACGGGCACTTTTTGCAGCGGAACACGGGTTCAGAGGGCAGGCAGGAGCAGGTGAAAAGATCAGGGATGGAATTGATTCTGCATCAGGTCTACCTGTTTACTCTCTCTATCAGGGAAACCGTAAACCTACTGAAGCAATGCTCGGGGAAGTAGACCTGATCCTATTCGACCTTCCGGATGTGGGAGCCCGTTTTTTTACTTACAGCAGCACGATGGGAAAAGTGATTGAAGCCCTAAGCGAAACGGACAAAGAACTATGGATACTGGACCGGCCGAATCCTGCAGGTGGAGATTATATCAGCGGTTTCTCTCTGCGACAGGAGTACCAGTCATTTGTTGGGGCTTATCCCATGCCCGCAGTTTACGGACTCAGTATAGGTGAAATTGCTAAAATGGCAGTGGGTGAGTCCTGGCTCGAGCTTGCAGGGGATCCTGAAATCAGAGTAATCAAGACCGAAGGCTGGAACCGGTATATGAAATGGCAGGATACCGGATTGAATTGGTTCAGTCCGTCCCCGAATCTACCTTCCTATAAACACGCTTATGTTTATCTGGGAACCGTATTGTTTGAAGGAACAAATGTGTCGGAAGGGCGCGGCACGCAGGATCCATTCCTGCAGATCGGGTCCCCGGACCTGGACTTTGAAGAATATGAACTGGAAGAGCTCGCAGAAAAGCATGGTTTGAACCTCCGTAAAGGATCTTTTACTCCCGTTTCTATTCCGGGAAAAGCGTTGAGCCCTAAATTTGAGGGGGAGGAGTGCACCGCTATTATTATCGATCCGGAATCAGTGGATCCCCATAAACTGGACCCGGTTGCTTTCGGCTACGATCTGCTGCTATTTGTGAAAGGTCATACCCGGAATTTTGAAGTGCTTCCTTTCATAAATAACCTCTCTGGTATAGGATTGAAAGAAATACTGGAGAATAACGGGGAACTTCCGGAATGGGCTGAAGAAGTCAGCGCATTCAGGGACACGCGCAGGCCCTATCTGATCTACTGAACCGTGTGCCGGCGTCGCCATTCAAAGCAGACCACAGAGGCACTTACAGACGCATTAAGTGACTCTACTTCGTTACTCATCGGGATGCTGATCACAGAAGTGCATTTTTTCAGAATGTCATCGGGTATTCCTTTGCCCTCATTTCCGATCAGAAAAGCAGAAGGTCCGTTTATTCCGGTTTCCCAGATCGTTTCTGACCCTTTTCCGTCCAGAGCGTGAACTGAAAAACCGGTGAGTGAGAGATCTTTCAAAGCTTGATTCAGATCATGTACACGGATGATGGGTATTTTGCCGGCGGTGCCTGCCGAACTTTTCATTACCGCCGGTGTGATAGGGGACTGATGTTGGGTAGGTACAATTACGGCATCCATCCCTGCGGCAGCAGCGGTTCTCAGAATGGCTCCGAAATTATGCGGGTCCTCAATACCTTGTAATAACAGCACACCGGTCGCATCATTGATGTGCAAAGATTCTGCCCATTCATAATAATCCAGGTATTGTACGGGTGAGATCAAAGCGACGATGCCCTGGTCATTTACATCACCCACGAGGCTGAAGATCTTTTCTTCGGGAACCAGAACAAGTGGAATGGAGTTGTCTTTAGCAAGCCTTCTGATATCAAAGTATGAGCTGACTTTTAATGATTTTCTGATAAAGATCTTTTCGACTGAACTGGGATCGGCGCTCAGAGACTCTTCAACAGGGTTTCTGCCATAAATTTTCACGAAGTCATCATTTTTCATTAGGAAATTCAGTCAATTTTTATACTTTATTGATAATTCAGCTTTGGGTTATTACAGTTAGCAAAAATATGAAGGACATGTTTGAGGAACCAAAAGAAAAAGGTCCTGTCTTAGACGAAGATCTAGCACGTCTGGACCAATATACACATAAGACTTCAGGAATTTCTCTATTCATAGAGAGAGTTTACACACTTAACGGTCTATATATCACTTCTGCTCTCATGCAGATTTTTTTAGGACTATCAGTGGTAGCGCTTTCACTGACTCAGAGTATTTCCCCTTTGTGGGTCGCTACAATTATGACCGTAATGGGTAGTATATGCAGTATGGTTGGAATATACTTTCTGTATCATCAGTTCTCTCAGAACGGAACCTTTGATACCCTGCTTCACAGGGCGATCAAGAGAGTGATCAACTCACAGAATTAATTGCAGCACTGAGATTTTCTTTTTTTAAAGAATGATCGTTCTGATTATTCTCAGGGAAAGTACGTATCAAATCAACCAGTATGAAAGTATTGATCACTATTCTTTCTCTTTCCGTTATAGGCGCTATTTTTGGGTTTTCAATGAAAAAAGACCCTGTTGAACCAACTTCAGATCTGCCTCTGAAGCTCTATAATGACGACGGAGATAAATTTATAATAATAGGGCACAGAGGAGCCAGTGCATATGCTCCGGAAAATACCATGTCTGCATTCCGTATGGCTGCTGAGATGGGAGCAGAAATGATCGAATTAGATATCGTTTTAAGTAAAGATGGTGTGCCAGTGGTGATTCATGATGAAACCCTGGACCGGACCACCAATGCGAAGGGACTGGTATCTGATTACACGCTTGAGGAGCTGAAGATGCTGGACGCCGGTAGCTGGTTCTCCGATGAATTCAAGGGGGAAGCTATTCCAACCCTTGAGGAAGTACTGGAATGGGCAAAAGGTAGGGTCTCGGTGAATATTGAAGTAAAAACCGAAGCAGTAACCGATGAGGCAGAAGGGGGAATTGAATCTAAGGCCCTCGCTCTGGTAGATAAATTCGGGATGAGAGAGCATGTGATCTTTTCAAGTTTTGATTACCGGTCAGCGTCTCATATTGGAGCACTCGCACCTGATGTTGCCAAAGCTATTCTCTATGAAAAGTCTCAGTCAAAAGGTAAAAGCCCGGCCGATCTTGCAGAGGAATACTCAATCCAGGCATTTAACTGCAGTTTCAGAGAGCTTAAATCCGGGTGGATGAGTGATATGCTGGCGAAAGAAGTACCTGTTTTAATTTATACCGTCAACGACAAGAAAAGAATGAGATCACTCATAAACCGAGGAGTATCAGGTATTTTCTCCGATAAACCGGACCTCCTAAGAGAGGCTGTGGAAAATTTGTGGGAAAATAACTGACATAACACTGAATTAACATTGAATGAGGGTAGCGAGAATCCTATCTTTTTCATCCATCAACAAGATCCACTTCCTGCATGTCTACCAAATATATCTTTGTTACCGGAGGGGTAACGTCTTCTCTGGGTAAAGGAATTATCTGTGCATCTTTAGGGCGACTCTTAGTTGCACAAGGCCTTAAGGTCACAATTCAGAAATTAGATCCATATATCAATGTGGATCCGGGTACCATGAATCCCTATGAGCATGGTGAAGTTTATGTTACCGACGATGGTGCAGAGACAGATCTGGACCTAGGTCATTACGAAAGATTTCTCGACATTAAGACCTCTCAGTCAAATAATGTGACTACCGGCAGGATCTATTTCGATGTAATCACAAAGGAGCGGCAGGGAGCCTACCTGGGAAAAACGGTTCAGGTAATACCGCATATCACTGATGAAATTCAGTCGCATGTTCTGAAACTGGGACAATCCGGTGATTATGACGTGGTGATCGTGGAGATCGGTGGTACCGTAGGTGACATTGAAAGTCTGCCATATATTGAGGCTGTTCGTCAGCTCAGATACAATGTTGGTCGGGCCAACACTCTTTCTATACATCTTACTTTGGTGCCATACCTGGCTGCAGCCGGAGAATTAAAAACTAAGCCTACCCAGCATTCCGTTAAAACCTTATCTGAAAGCGGGCTTCAGCCGGATATTCTGGTATGTCGCTCTGAGCACCCTTTGGATGGTACTATTCGCAGGAAAGTAGCCCAGTTCTGTAATGTGGATCTTGAAGATGTTATTGCATCACTGGATGCGAACAGTATTTATGAGGTCCCGTTGCTTATGCAAAAAGAGGGACTGGATAAAAGAGTGATCGAAAAACTGGGACTTGAAACAAAACCGACCAACCTTGAAAACTGGATCGGATTTGTGGAGGCAGTCTGCAAACCATCAGTTGCTATAAAGGTCGCTCTGGTAGGTAAGTATGTGGAACACCATGATTCCTATAAATCGATTGTCGAAGCATTTATTCATTCGGGTGCTGTGAATGATTGTAAAGTGGAAATTGAGTGGGTTCAGTCGGATGACCTTACCAAAGAAAATGTAGCCGGTAAACTGGAAGGTGTTTCCGGTATTCTTGTTGCCCCCGGTTTCGGTGGTCGTGGTATAGATGGAAAGGTAGCTGCTGTGGAGTATGCACGCATTAATAACATTCCGTTCTTTGGTATATGTCTTGGAATGCAGTGCGCTGTCATTGAATTCTCCCGAAATGTATGCGGATGGGAAAATGCGAACAGCACTGAATTTGAAGAAGAATGCGAATACCCGATCATCGACATCATGCCGGATCAGAAGGATATCGAGAATATGGGAGGCACGATGCGACTTGGACAATATGATTGCAAGCTCGCAAAGAATTCAAATGCCATTGAGGCATACAAAGAAGAAATGATCACTGAGCGTCACCGCCATCGTTATGAGGTTAATAACAATCTGAGGTATAAGCTGACCGAAAACGGTATGAAGCTGGTGGGATTGAATCCGGAACGCGACCTCGTGGAGATCATTGAGATCGAAGATCATCCCTGGTTCGTAGGCGTGCAGTTTCATCCCGAATACAGTTCTACGGTAAGTAATCCTCAGCCACTATTTGTTGATTTCGTTAAAGCTAGTCTCAAATACGCAAAGGATAACAGCTTGTACAAATCACTGAAGAATAAATCTAAGAAAGCTGTTCGGAATTGACCTCTGACCCTCATCCTTATGAAGGAAAAGTGAGACTCCGGGTCTGCGGAGTACTCATCAAAGAGGGAAAAATGCTCCTGGTGAAGCTTCGGTCTCCGGTTACCGGTAAAGAGGTCTGGACCCTGCCAGGGGGCGGTTTAAAGTTCGGAGAAAGGATCTCCCAGGCTATCCGCAGAGAAGTACGTGAGGAGACCGGCCTCATTGTCACAGTTGGTGAGCTAATTCACATCAACGAATTTATTAAGAATAATTTTCATGCAGTCGAGCTGTATCACATGGTGATGCTGACCAGTGGTAAGCTTAAAACCGGTTCAGATCCTGAATGGAGTAAGGATGATCAGATAATCCTTGATACCGGATTTTTTGGGCCCGATGAGATGAAGGAACTGGAAGTGAGTCCTGATTTTTTCAGAAAAAAATTCTGGGAGCAACCAGAGAACTTCATGTAAAAGGATTTAAGACCACGCATGCAGCTTGATTGCATTAAGTATATTTGACCAAATCAATCTATCGTATATCATGAAAAAATTACTTGTACTACTCATACCCTTTATGATGGTGTTTGCATCATGCTCTCAGACAGAAGAGACAACCATCATTCATAATGTTAATGGTTACACTTTACTCAACGATACCCTGCACACTTTTTCAGCAGTAGCAATGTCAGGAGGTAAATTCCTGGAAACCGGAGACGAATCAATGCTGTCCGATTACCCGGATGCAATAGTTATCGATGGTGAAGGAAAGACCATGTTACCAGGACTCATAGATGCACACGGACATGTTATGGGCCTAGGTATCCAGGAACTTCAGGTAAATCTGGCTGGAATTCAAACTCTGGATGAGACTCTGAATAAAGTGAAAGAATATGCTGAAGCTAATCCTGACCTGGAGTGGATTCAGGGTCGTGGCTGGAATCAGACTCTCTGGGAAGAAAATGAATTCCCGACTGCAGCAGATCTGGATAGGGTAGTTGATGACCGCCCGGTTTGGCTTACAAGGGTCGATGGTCATGCTGCCTGGGGTAATACCAAGGCAATGGAGCTGGCTGGCATCAGTAAAGATACTCCGGATCCTCAGGGTGGAAAAGTGATCCGCGATGGAAGCGGGGAAGCTACCGGTGTTTTTGTAGATGCGGCTGAAAGTTATGTGAATTCCATCATTCCTCCCGCAACAGATGCCGAAAATGATCTTGCCCTTGAAAAGGCATTGGAGCAGATGGCACGTGTGGGTATTACTTCCGTACACGATGCAGGTGCAGGAGTGGCAACCTGGGAGCGTTATAAGCGCTTTGCTGATCAGGGTAAAATGACTACCAGGATATACGCTATGATCAGTGGTGCAGGCGGCACCTTTGATTCTCTTTCCGCTAACGGTCCTGTGGAATCTTATGCTGATGACCGGCTGGCACTGAGAAGTGTGAAATTATACTCTGATGGGGCACTGGGTAGCCGTGGTGCTGCTATGATCGAACCATATTCTGATGATCCGGGCAATCGTGGATTACTTTTTGCAAGCCAGGAAGAGATGAATGCTATGGTTTTGAAAACTGCCTCGGCAGGTTTTCAGACCAATGTTCATGCGATCGGCGACCGTGGAAACAGAGTGGTGCTGAATGCATTCGAAAATGCACGAAATGAACTGGGGGATCAGAATCTTCGCCACCGTATCGAACATGCTCAGATCGTTTCACTGGAAGATATACCAAGATTTGCTGACCTTGATCTGATAGCCTCGATGCAGCCTACTCACGCCACGAGTGATAAGAATATGGCAGAAGATCGTGTGGGTCCTCAAAGAATTCTAGGAGGCTATGCATGGCAGAAATTTCTGGAACAAGGCACAGTGGTAGCAGCCGGATCAGATTTCCCGGTAGAGTACTCCAACCCGTTTTTCGGATTATACTCGGCAGTTACCAGGATGGATCATGAAGGTAACCCGGATGGCGGATGGTATCCGGAAGAGAAGATGAGCAGACTGGAAGCACTCAGAGCGTTTACCTTGGATGCCGCCTATGCAGCTTTTCAGGAAGAAGTACTTGGCAGCATTGAAAGCGGAAAATGGGCTGACTTCATTCTTATCGAAGAGGATTACTTTGAAGTACCCGCCATTGATATCTGGGATATTGATGTTTCTGAAACCTGGGTGGCAGGAGAAAAAGTTTACTAAATAACCGTTTTCCAATTAGTTTTTTTAAAAGCCCTCTCCGGAGGGCTTTTTTATTGGGTGTTTGCTTTGGTTTAATTATTATATGTGCAAAACATGTGTAAATGATAAATAAGAAGCAGCCCATAAAAGGAAGAGGGAGTTCTGATAATCCGATCAACCGATTTGAAGAAAATTATCTGGATTATGATCTGGATCCGGAAACTGGTGAAAAGCCCTCAGAAAAAACGCAATTCATTAAAGAAGATGCCAGGTCCATTATTACGTTTAATAAGTCTCAGGACGTTCCTTTTGAGGCTAGCATAAACCCATACCGTGGTTGTGAGCATGGATGCATTTATTGTTATGCCAGACCCTATCACGAGTATCTTGGTTATTCAGCAGGACTGGATTTTGAGACACGGATCATGGTAAAGTACAATGCCCCGGACCTTCTCAGAAAAGAATTGAGCAGTCCGCGCTGGCAACCTCAGGTTATAGCCATGAGCGGCGTGACCGATATATATCAGCCAGTGGAACGTAAACTGGAACTAACCCGTAAGTGCCTGCAGGTTCTGGCTGATTTCAGGAATCCTGTAGGGGTGATCACAAAAAACCATCTGATAACAAGAGATATTGATATTCTCGGGGAGCTTGCCGACTATCACTGTATAAAAGTTACTGTTTCTATCACTACCCTCGATCGTGATTTGGGAAGAGTTATGGAACCCCGGACTTCATCTCCTCAGAAAAGGCTGGAAGCGATCCGGAAGCTCAGCAATGCAGGAATTCCTGTAGGCGTTAATATTGCACCGGTTATCCCCGGATTGACGGATCACGAAATGCCTGCTATCCTTGAAGAAGCCAAAAAAGCGGGTGCGACCTCCGCAGGCTATATTGTACTCCGATTACCATTCAAGGTAAAAGACCTGTTCACGGAATGGCTGGAGGACCATTATCCTCAAAAGAAGAATAAAGTACTGAACCGTATCAGGGATGTCAGAGGCGGGAAACTGAACAATACAGAGTGGAACAAAAGAATGAAAGGTCAGGGTAACTTTGCAGCACAGATCAGGAATCTGTTTAAAGTTCATACACATCGTCTGGGACTAAATGAAAAACAACATTCACTGACAACAGAGCATTTTATAAAGAGTCATGGTACCCAGATGAACCTGTTCTGATTTGATATTCTTTTACAGACTCAAGGAAACCAAAATCGATTTTCAAACGTCTTATGACCGTAGCTTTTGCCCGATACCCGAAGAGAGCTGTAGCAAATTAGCCGATGTGTTAAAAGAAATTGAGGGTGTCGGGCTTTTTTTATTTATAGGTTGCCCGGATCATACCCGCCTCAGGATCATATGTAATGACTACATCGGCACCTTCATCCATATCATGTACTTTGATACTCACTGATTGATTGAATTCGATCTCATCGATCTCGTCAGGTTGTATCATAAGCTGCTTAAGCAGATCAGCATCAACAGACCGCAGAGTTTTGATCTCATCATTCAGGAAATCCATATACTCAATTCTCAGCCGGTCTTCTTTCAGGTAGGTAATGATCAGGGAATAGGCAACCTGCCCGGCATACCGAAATCGTTCTCTTAACTCTGAATTAAGCTTATTTGCATCTTGTTGTCTTGAAAAGAAGTAGAACTTCAGAGCTTTTTCAAACAAAATTTTGTCTCTGTCATTCAATATCTTTGTATAAGGCTTCATGAATCAGAATGGTAATTAAAAATGGATGGAAGTTATGTCTGCAACCCTATCGCAAATGTTGGAATTAGGAACGGAAGCTCCGGAATTCTCTCTGCCAAGCGTGAACGGGGGTACTCTTTCCCTCAATTACACGGAAGACAGCAGGGGATTTGTGATCATGTTTATCTGTAATCACTGCCCATATGTTAAGCATTTAGAGAAAGAACTAGTTCAATTATCGAGACAATATATCCAAAAAGGTATAGCATTTATTGCGATCAGCTCAAATGATGTGGAAAAATACCCACAGGACGGACCTGAAAAAATGAAAGAACTTTCTAAGGAACAGGATTATCCCTTCCCTTATCTTTATGATGAAGATCAGTCGGTCGCAAAGGCCTATAAGGCCGCTTGTACCCCTGATTTCTTCTTATTTGATGAAAATAATAGATTAGTTTACAGGGGTCAGTTTGATGACAGCCGGCCTGGAAATAATATTCCTGTAACCGGAAAAGATCTTAAAGAAGCACTAGATGCTGTGCTGAATAATGAGCAGCCAAAAGAAGAACAGACCCCAAGTATTGGATGTAATATCAAATGGAAACCTGGTAATGAACCCGACTATTTCGGCTAATTATGGATAATAAAGAATTACAGAAGTTACGGCAGGACTATAGCAGACATGAGCTGGATGAAAATTCGGTAAGCAGCAACCCTTTTGAGTTATTTGGCTCATGGATGAGGGAAGCCTTAAATGCTGAGGTTCCGGAACCGAACGCAATGGTAATGGCGTCTATAGATGCGCATAATATCCCTCAGTCCCGCGTAGTACTGCTGAAGGGCTTTGATGAAAACGGATTTGTATTTTATACGAATTATGAGAGCGATAAGGGAAGGGAAATTGAGGTGAATCCCAATGTAAGTTTATGCTTTCTGTGGCTTGAGCTCGAACGTCAGGTCCGGATCGTAGGTAAAGCATCTATGATCTCCAGAGAAGAAAGTGAGGAATATTTTAAGTCCCGGCCGCATGCAAGTCAGGTTGGTGCACATGCATCCCGGCAGAGCAGAGTGGTGGAAAGCCGGAAGGTACTGGAAGATAGGTTTGAGGGTCTGATGAGCCGTTTCGAAGAGGGGGAAGTTCCGCTCCCTGATAACTGGGGAGGTTATAATGTGGAGCCTCATACCATAGAATTCTGGCAGGGCCGCCCCAGTCGTCTTCACGACCGACTTCTATACGTTAAAGAGTCTGATGGATGGGATATTAAGAGGCTGGAGCCATGATCGATGCCTGAGATCAAGGAACAGAGATATGAGGACATGCAGCGCCTCCCTAATGTAATTGAGTATTCGGAATACGGACTTGGCCCGACTCCGCTTATCGGAAAATGGGGCGAAAAGATCTTTCAGAATGATCAGCCTATCGTTCTGGAGTTAGCTTGTGGAAAAGGCGAATACAGCCTTGGACTGTCAGAGATTGAACCAGACAGAAATTATGTGGGGGTCGATATTAAAGGCAACCGCATGTGGGTGGGAGCCACCAAAGCACTGGAGCACAACTTAGAAAACATAAGGTTTTTAAGAGCATTTATTGGAAGGATAGAAGATTTTTTTGGTAAAAATGAAGTGGATGAGATCTGGATCATATTTCCCGATCCTCAGCTTAAAAAAGAGAGAAAAAGGCTGACCTCGCCTATGTTTCTGCAAAAATATCGGGAGATACTGAAAAAGGGTGGCAGTATTAACCTTAAGACCGATTCAACTGAACTTTATGAATACACCAAAGAAGTTATTGCTGAAAAGGGTCTTTGTCTTAAGGAGGATGTGGAAGACGTTTACCGGGATCGTCCGGATGATATAAAATTAGGCATCAAAACCTACTACGAGGGAATGCATCTTGATAAAGGAAGAACGATACGGTTCCTTTCGTTTACGTTGACTGATTAGGGTTCATTAAAGACCGGCCCAAGCTTCACAATTGAAAATGAACAAGATCTGTTTTCTATGCCGCTGAGGTTTTATTGGTATATGGCATGTAGTGAAGATCTTTTATATCGACTACCGACTGTTGAGAGTTGAAAATTGGCTTTCTTAAATAAAATGGAAGTTCCATCCTGAATCTGACGCTCATATACAGTATACAGTACCAGCCGCAAAGTACCCTCCTATTCAAAACTTGATTTTCTATTCGGAAAGCTTAACTTAAGTCTAGTTAACACTGTTAACCAATAGGAATCAATGGCAGAAAACGATACTTCACTCAGGGATCAGATCCTTGAAACCAGCAGAAAACTGCTCTACAATCAGGGTCATCAGTCTCTCTCTATGAGAAAGATCGCCGGAATGGTCGGTGTTACAGCTACTAGTATTTATCTCTATTTCGAAAATAAGGATCACCTGCTGCACACTCTGATTGAAGAGTCGGTGGAAGACCTTAGTAGGTCAATGGATGAAAAGCTGAAGGGAGTAACCGGCACCCTTGAAAGGTTTAAGGCTATTATTAATTCTTATATCAGTTTTGCAAGAGAAAATCCTGAGAAGTATGAAGTGATCTATATGGTTCGCTCAGACGCGATGGCCCGATATCCCAAAGAGAAATTCAGGAAGGCTCGAAGGTGCTATGAGCACCTGGTTAGGACCATCGAAGAGGGAGCCGAAGAAGGACTTATGGATGTAGATGACCCGGTACTGGCAGCGTATTCGATCTGGGCTCAGCTTCATGGTATAGTATCGGTAGTGCTAAATCAGCGACTGGATAGCAGGATAGATAAACAGAAGTTTATTCAGGAATCTACTGACCACGTGGTGCAGGGATTTCTTTTCAGAACAACAGTTTCATAAACAACGGGAGATAGTATGGATACGATCATGGAATTATTTGGATTTTTTGGACAAGTACCCCTGTGGGCTGCAATAGCTGCCAGTGCTTTGCTGGCTATTGCATTTGCTTATAAAGGTGCCCCTTTATGGCTTTGGGCTATAGCAGGATATGCAGGTTTAGTTGGATTGAATGCCCCCGTATGGCTCTTTGCTACTTACACTGGATTGGTGATTCTGTTTAACATCAAACCTCTCCGTAGAGTATTGCTTAGTGGTCCGTTAATGAAGCTGCTCGATGCGCTCAAGTTTCTGCCTAAAATATCAGAGACTGAGCAGACCGCGATCGAAGCAGGTACTGTATGGGTAGAAGGAGAGCTATTTTCCGGAAGCCCAGACTTCAAACGTATCCTTAACGAGCCTTATCCGGATCTCACTAAGGATGAACAGGCTTTTCTGGATGGGCCGGTTGAAAAGCTTTGCGCGATGGTGGATGACTGGGAAGTCTCGGTTCGAAAAGACTTTGATGAGCCGACCTGGGATTTTATGCGCAAGGAAGGTTTTTTTGGGCTAATTATCCCTAAGAAATTTGGCGGACTTGAATTTTCAGCTACCGCCCACAGTGCGATTGTTGCCAAACTGGCTTCCCGTTGCGGCCCGCTGGCTACTACGGTAATGGTGCCTAACTCACTGGGGCCTGCAGAACTTCTGATGCATTACGGTACGGACGAGCAAAAAGAATACTATCTCCCGCGGCTCGCATCCGGCGCTGAGATGCCTTGTTTCGCGCTCACGGAGCCTAATGCTGGTTCTGATGCAGGCGGAATGGAATCTGAAGGTCTGGTTTTCAAGGGTGAGGATGGCAACCTTTATTTGAAATTGAACTGGAGAAAACGCTACATCACGCTGGCTGCTATCTCAACTGTTCTTGGACTGGCATTCAAACTAAAGGACCCGGAAAACCTGCTGGGTAAAGGAGTTGACCCGGGTATCACCTGTGCACTGATTCCTTCAGACACGGAAGGAGTGGTATTAGGTAAACGGCATGACCCAATGGGGATCCCGTTTTATAACTGTCCGACTGAAGGACATGATGTAGTGGTACCGGTTAATGCAATTATCGGTGGTGCAGAAGGAGCCGGTAATGGCTGGAGAATGCTGATGGAATCACTGGCAGTGGGTCGCGGTATTTCACTTCCTGCTCAAAGCGTAGGCGGAGCAAAACTCGCAACACGTGCGATCGGTGATTATACACTGATCAGAAAACAGTTCGGGCTTAACATTGGTAAATTTGAAGGTATTGAAGAGCCAATGGCCCGCATTGGAGGATATACCTACATGCTGGAGGCCACCCGGAAATATACAACCGGTGGACTGGATAAAGGAGCTAAACCAGCTGTTGTCACGGCCATTGCGAAGTATAACTTTACAGAACTGGCTCGTGAGATCATCAACGATGCCATGGATGTAGTAGGCGGTGCCGGCATATCCCGTGGTCCGCGGAACCTGTTTTCGAACGGCTACACATCTATGCCGATCGCGATCACAGTAGAAGGAGCAAACATTCTGACAAGAACACTTATGATCTTTGGTCAGGGTGCAATAAGATGTCATCCTTATGCTTATAAAGAGATCGACGCACTCATGAATAAGAATGTCAAAGAGTTTGATGATAATTTCTGGAAGCATATCGGGCATGTTGCTAAGAATAAGGTCCGGGCCTTTGTGCTGAGCATAACCCGCGGTTATATGGCCGGTTCACCGGTTAGCGGACCATCCGCTAAATATTTCCGTAAATTGGCATGGGCTTCTGCATCCTTTGCATTCTATTCTGATCTTGCGTTGGGTTCCTATGGGGGAGCGCTTAAGATGAAGGAAAAACTTGCCGGCCGATATGCTGATGTTCTCAGCTATATGTATCTGGCAACTGCGACGCTACGAAGATTTGAGGAAGAAGGCCGCAGAGAGGAAGATCGTCCGTATTTTGACTGGGCTATGGAATATGCTTTTTACAGGATGCAGATAGCTTTTGAGGGTATTCTGAAAGAGATAAAAGTTCCGGGATTATCCTGGGCCATGAGGTTGGCCGGTTTATGGGGTCGTTTGAATCCTATCGGTACTCAGCCTTCAGATTACCTGGGCCATAAAGTGGCAAAAGCTATGCAGACCAAAGGAGAAGCCAGAGACCGGATCACGGAAGGAATTTTCATTCCATCTGATAAGCATGAAGCACTGGGCAGATATGAATATGCATTTGATCTGATCTCTCAGGCATCCTCAATTTATTCAAAACTGTATACAGCGATGAAACGAAGAGACATTCCAAAGGGAAGCGTATTAAATGCTCTGGATAAAGCGGTAGGAGGAGGATTCATTAGTCAGGATGAGGCGGATCTGATTCGGAAAGCTGAAGCTGCCCGTGATGATGCCGTGCAGGTAGATGATTTCTCACTGGAGGAATACCTCAAACACACACCGAATGCTCCTGCCGGAGAAGGATTGACAACCGAAAGATTCGAGAGCATGGTAAATAACTCAAATGATTAAACTTCAATGCGTTCTACAAGCCCCTTCGATTACGAAGGGGCTTTTTTTATGCTCTTAAGAGAGCAGATTGTATAAGAATAATAATCTGTATATGAATTAATTAAAGAATAATATTCTTATATTGAAGAATATTCATGTAATAAAACCCTCTTAATTGCATATTAAAGGAACAAACTGTTAATTTAAGGACATAAGCTATGCTGAAAGTCAAACTCGATGACACTGACCGCAAGATCATCCGTATCCTGCAACAGGAGGGCAGAATAACAAATAATGAACTTGCTTCAAGAATCGGGTTGACCACGACCCCGACATTCGAGAGGGTGAGAAGTCTGGAAAAAAAGGGAGTGATCACAGGCTATTCAGCATCGATAAACAGAGAGGCTGTTGACATGGGTTTTAGTGCTTTTGTTACAGTTACTCTGAGCATTCATCAGCTCAAGCTGATGGAAGAGTTTACTCAGGCAGTCATGGAATTACCTGAGATAATGGCTTGCTACAATACAACCGGTGAAGGTGACTTTTTGTTACATGTGGTGGCTCGGGATGTGAAGCATTATGAACACATAATGAGAAACAAACTGGCTACTCTTCCTGATGTACAAAAACTTCATACCAGTATTGTGCTGAATACCATCAAGGAAGAAAATAACGTCCCTGTTTATGTTAAAGATCAGTAAAAAGAACCTGTCGTTTGAATCTGCCACGGTAAGTGCCGGAATAGACCATAATGATCAGTACGGATCACATACTCCTCCGATCTATCAGACCTCGACCTATGTATTCGATAATGTAGAAGCGGGTGCAAAAGCATTTGCACATGAAGAAGGGGGTGCTTCCCATGTTTATTCAAGATTAGGAAATCCCACCGTTGAACGGCTGGAGAATGCCGTAGCGAAACTGGAATCCTTCGGGATGAAAGATTCCGATATTTATACCGGAATGGCTTTCGGAAGTGGTATGGCTGCGATCACAACCGGTATCATAAGCCTGGCCCGAAATGGTCATGTTATTGCTCAGGACGCCTTGTATGGTTGTACCAGTCAGTTTCTAAAAGAGGAAGCTCCTTCCATGGGAATATCCACTTCTTTTGTGGATACCAGTGATACTTTCCTGGTTGAAATGGAGCTGAAGCAGCATCCTGACACGACTCTGATCTACCTTGAGTCAATCGCTAATCCAACGATGAGCATCTCAGATATAAGAGCGATCGCAAAACTTGCCAGAGATCATAATGCTTTATTAATGGTAGATAATACTTTTGCAACTCCATATCACATACAACCGCTGGATCTTGGTGCAGATGTGGTAGCCCATTCTTCTACCAAATACCTGAGTGGACACGGAACGCTGATCGGTGGGGCCCTGGTGGCTAAAAAGGCACTGTTTGATGAGATGAATACATGGATATTCAGAAAGAACCTCGGTGGTATAGCGGGACCGATGGACGCCTGGCTGACCCTCAACGGAATTAAAACTCTCTCTCTGCGCATGAAGCAGCATCAGGAGGGTGCCATGAAGGTAGCTCGTTTTCTGGAGAATAATCCCTTGGTAGAACAGGTGTATTATCCCGGACTTGAGTCTCATCCTCAGCATGACCTGGCCAGCTCGATCATGAACCGCGGTTATGGGGGGATGATTAGTTTCGAACTTAAGGGCGGCTATGAAGCCGGAGTTCATCTTATGAACCACGTGAAGCTGTGTACTCTTGCTGTGAGTCTGGGATGTGTGGATTCTCTGATCCAGCACCCTGCATCTATGACACACTCTATTGTGGATGAAGAGATCAAACAAAAAGCAGGTATAACCGAGGGGCTGGTACGATTGTCAGTGGGAATTGAAGATCCCGAAGATATTATTTCAGATCTTCAGCATGCATTGCAGTGAATTATAACTTATAAACTATGAATAATGAGCCGGGTACTGGGTACTGCGGATGCAATACAGGTCTATGATTATTATAGACTCCGTGGAATTAAGAATGTGCATATAAAAGGACGGAACAGAACCATTCTAGACTTTTAATCTTTAATTATTAATTCCGCTGCCGCAGGCTGCGTGTTACCAGCTGCCGCCTGCACCACCGCCTCCGGAGCCGAATCCGCCACCACCACTGAATCCTCCAAAACCGCCACCGGAACTGAATCCACCACCACTGCTGCGGTTTCCGAAACCACCTCCATGGAATATGATCCCTCCGGAACCGATTGTATGTCTGCGCCCTGGTCCGTTTCCTTTACGCTTCGAAATGATGATAAATATGATCAGGAATATGATAAATACGATCACATCAATTGGGATCTGACTCTCTCTGTTATTTAGAGGAAAGCCTTCGAATTCTCCGGCAGCTAATTCGATCATGACGTCAGTCGCCCTGTCTAAAGCACCGTAATAATCACCTTCTCTGAATCGCGGTGTGATAATGTCACTTACAATGCGGCTTGCCATGATATCTGGTATGGCTCCCTCGAGCCCGTATCCAACCTCGATCTGAAGTTCTCGGTCCCGTTCTGCTATCAGGATCAATACCCCATTATAGCGTTCACCTTCCCACATTCTCCATTTATTGAATAAAGTAGTGGCGATCTCCTGCCTGGGGTAGCCGTTCAGGGATTTGATCGTTGCAATGGCGATCACATTAGTTGTAGTATCGCGATAAGCCCGCAGCTTTTGTTCCAGGCTATTACGCTCCGAGGTAGACAGCATACCGGCAAAGTCATTAACCATACCAACAGGGCGTTCCGGCAAGAAGTCCTGCGCCATCAAGAGGGGAGATAACAACAGAAACAGAAATAATAAGATACCTTTAGTCTTCATCATTATAGCTGATCTCATCTGATAATTCGTTTTGATCATCTGACTGGTAGGGAAAATATTGTTTTAGCTTATCACCTATCTGGAGGATCACTTTTTTTAGTCCTTCCGTGTAATCTTCCTTCGCAAAGTGTGTGATCAGGGTCTCCAGTTCTTCATCCCAGAAATCCTGTCCTACTGCCTCATGAATTCCTTTTCCTCCCCAGATAGCAACTTTGTGATCTTTCCAGGCAACATAAACAAGAATACCATTTCTTTGCTCGGTTTCATTCATGCCGAGTTCCAGAAAGAGTTCCTGCGCTCTTTCAATAACATTATCGGAAGCACAGGATTTTTCAATATGCAGACGGAGCTCTCCCGAGGTTTGCATCTCTGCTTCACCGATCGCCGCTACTAATTCTTCTTCCTGTTTTTTGGTCAGAAATTTAGCCATACCAATTCTATCTGTATCTGATCATTAATCTCCGAAGTCAACCGTGGGAACTTCCTCAGCCCCTTCCTCTGCCTGGAAATACGCTTTACTGTCAAATCCCAATACAGCTGCAAAAAGACTGGAAGGAAATTTTCTTATAGAAGTGTTGAACTCCTGTGCGGTATTATTAAATCGCATTCGTTCTGTGCTGATCCTGTTTTCGGTACCTTCAAGCTGAGCCTGCAGATCCCTGAAATTCTGATTTGCCTGTAATTCCGGATAGCGCTCAACAGTTACTAACAAACGTGAAAGAGCACCGGATAACTGGCTCTGAGCCTGCTGAAATTGCTGAAACTTTTGCGGATCATTCAGGTCTGCGGCAGTAATATTAACGGAAGTTGCCTGAGATCTTGCTTCTATGACCTGTGTAAGTGTTTCCTGTTCAAAATCTGCAGCACCCCGAACAGTATTGACCAGATTGGGAATAAGATCGGCACGACGCTGATACTGGTTTTCAACCTGAGCCCATGCGCTGTTAACTGCTTCTTCTTTTTCAACGAGGGAGTTATTGATATTAATCCCGAGGAAAATTAGTAAAACTACTATACCTGTAATGATCAGAAGTTTTGCTTTCATGACGTAAAAATTTATGGTTAATTAAGCCCCCGATACGGAGCAAACTTAAATTTGTTAGTTGAACAATAACCAAAAAGTATTCCATTGTCACAGTTAAATCCCAAATTCATTTATTTTGATCTGGATGACACTTTACTGGATCATAAAAAAGCTGAAAAAGCAGGTCTTTCAGATGTTCATGACCATTTTGAAGAAATTCAAAAGGTGAGTATGGAAGAGCTTTTAGACACTTATCACAGGATAAATAAGGGGCTCTGGGAGGAATATGGAAAGGGAGATATTGACCGTCATATACTGCACAGAAGAAGATTTGAGGAGACCTTTCGTGAGCTTAAGATTAATACCGGTCTGTGGGAACAGGCCGGTAAAGTGTATATGAATTATTACCGGAATCACTGGGAATGGATAGAGGGAGCAAAAGAGGCTTATGAGAGGATCGCAGAGAAGTTTCCGGTTGGGATCATCACTAATGGATTTGCTGAAACTCAAAAGCTAAAGATCGATCAGTTTCGATTAAAGGAAACTGCAAAACAGATCATCATATCTGAAGAACTGGGAGTTATGAAGCCGGATCCGCAAATATTCAGACATGCGGAAGAAAAAGCCGGAGCCGGTCCGGAAGAAATTCTATATGTGGGCGATTCACTGACTTCGGATGTAATAGGCGGAAGCAATGCCGGATGGTCGGTGGCTTGGTATACAGAAAAACCCGTAGAAGAAGGTACTGAAAGGGCAAATTTAACTTTTCAAAGCTTTGACCTTTTATTGGATAAATTGCACATTTGAACTTTGGGATTAACTAACAACAGGGGATACTATGTTTCAAGAATTCAAGAAGTTCATATCCAGGGGTAATGTAATTGAGCTTGCTGTCGGTTTGATCATGGCTACTTATTTTGGTGCTATCGTCAAATCACTCGTTAGCGACATCATCATGCCTCCGGTCGGATATCTGATCGCCGGTGTTGATTTTGCAGAATTAAAGCTGCAGATCGCCGAAAAAGTACTGGCTGATGGTACCGTTGAAGCAGTCACGATCAATTATGGTACTTTTATAAATACCATCATTACTTTCGTCATCGTTGCATTTGCTATTTTTATGGTGGTCCGTTTGTATAATAATCTGCTGAAGAAGCAGGAAGAAGAAGCACCCCCCGCACCCCCCGTTCCTACACCTCAGGAGCAATTGCTTACCGAGATCAGAGATCTTCTTAAGAAATAATACTGTTTACATCCCGTGCGAGATCATATTACCAACCATGATTCCCCGGTAGATCAGGAACGATCCCAGGAAGATGGCAAAGTAAGTCGAAAGGGGTCTCAGTCGGGTTCTGATCGAAGGCTTTAGGATCATTGGAGCCATATTCATGAATAACATCACGGGTATGGTTCCAATTCCAAAAAGCACCATATATACACTACTGTGAAACGGAGAAGTAGTGATCAGAGCAGCTGCAAGTGCGGTGATAACAAATCCGCAAGGCAGGAATCCGTTCAGGCTTCCGATCAGAAATGATGAGGAGTAGGATCTGTTGCTGAATAATTTGCCGATCGTTTTACTTAAGAAGTCTGAGAAGATCCGGTAAAGATGATTTTCCGATAGGTTAGGTTTAAGCTTCGGAAAAACCGCAAATAGAATGATCAGAACGCCCAGCATCACGGATAGTATATTCTGGTATCCTGCAAGTGTGGCCCCCATACCCAGAATGCCAAACACCAGGCCAAAAAGGGCATAAGTTAAGACACGCCCCAGGTTATAAATTACACTCCGTATAAAGGATCTAACAACGGAGTCATCATTTCCCGGAATACTCACTGCAATGGGTCCGCACATTCCCATACAGTGTACACTGCCCAGCAGTCCCAGAGTAAGAGCGGTCCAGAGTTCCATAACCTTCCCTCTAAATGATGACGGTTTTTTCCTCTATGTACGTAAGCGAGTCCACTTCCCAGCTAAGCGTCATGATCCATTTACCCTTTTCAAAATCACGCATGGATACAGACTGGGTTCGATCTTCATTCAGTTGCAGCCTGATCTTTCGGTCCATCCCGGAATCGTTGGGGCGATAGAATGTGACTTCACCGTTCAGCCCCTCCCGTGCCATATCCGGTGGAAATATCATCTTCAATGCTACATTTTCTTCATCAAACAGCATAACTACTTTATCGTCAAGTTTATCAGCTCTTTCTTTACTGTCGATGGTCTGCTGATACTCGACTCCCTGTTCATAGTGATCGTTACTGACCAGATAAAAATCCAGACTGATCAGATAACTCACAACACTTAGGGTTGCGATGATAAAAACGGTTACAGCCAGAAATATGCCGGTTCCCCAGTTAAATTTTTTCATTTCAGATCTAGTTTGCCGGACCTAAGAATCCGGAAGTTATAGTTTCAATTTTATCATTGCCGGAGTAGACTCCGAAAATCAGTTCTGTGCTGAGTCCGTCCAGTTGATCCTGGTTGAGTTTTACCAGAAACCTTCCCTCAGCAGAATTCTGAGAACCCACACTGCTTACATTGCCCAGAGAAACCAGTTCTCCCTGAGGAGATTCAAGTCTGATCTCAATATCTATCGGCTCAAAAGTTTTATTAAGTACCGTTACGTTATAAATATTACTGTACTGTACTTCGCTGATCTTCTGATATAAAGTACCGGGCTCGCGAAGAATAGTTGTTTCTGTATCGGGTCTGGTTGCCATTAAGTAGGTGAAGATGCTGAACAGTAAAACAAGAACAGCGCTATATCCCATTACTCTTGGATTCCAGATCTTTCGATCCGTTCCTTTGATCAGGTTTTCGGATGAGTACCGAATGAGCCCTCTAGGTTTATCGATCTTATCCATCACCGTATCACACGCATCTATACAAGCGGTACAATGGACGCACTCAAGCTGGGTACCATTCCGTATGTCTATACCCATGGGGCATACTTTGACGCATTGATAACAATCTATGCAGTCTCCGAAGGCCTGGTTTTCCGTAAAACCCAGATCTGCAAGAGTAGCTTTACCTTCACGTACCTGATGGCGGTCTTTCACAGTAACTCGTTCTTCCCCCCGCACATAATCGTACATCACATTGATCGAGTTGTTGTCGAGCATTACAGATTGCATTCTGCCGTATGGGCATACAAAATGACAAACCTGCTCTCTCATAAAGGCAAAAACGCCGTAAAAGACACCACTGAATATGATCATTATGCTCAGACCGGCAACGTGCTCTGATGGCGGATCAGTGATGATCTCAAATAACTGATCTTTACCGATTATATAAGCCAGAAACATGTTGGAGATCAGGAATGCCATACCATAGAATATGCTGTGTTTAAAGACTTTCTTTCGGATCTTCTCGAAATTCCAGGGTCCTTTATTAAGCCGGATTTGTGCTGCTGCATCTCCTTCTATCCAGTACTCGATCCGCCGGAATACCATCTCCATGAAGATGGTTTGCGGGCAAGCCCAACCACAGAATAACCGGCCGAATACAGCGGTGAACAGAACAATGAAGAGGATAAAGGAGAGCATTCCGAAAACCAACAGGTGAAGGTCCTGTGGCCAGAATGCGACTCCGAATATCACAAATTTACGTTCCAGTATGTTGACCAGTAACAGCGGATTTCCTCCGATGGTTATAAACGGCCCTGAGAAAAAGAAGATCAGCAATAAGACTGCAACGACTGACCGGGCATTATAGAATCTTCCGTCCGGTTTTTTTGGATAGATCCAGTTCCGGTTACCTTCCTGACTAACGGTAGCCAGGTGGTCCCTGAACTGCTTTTTATCTATACGTCTTTTCTCTTCTAATCCACTGGCCATGGTTAACCTCAGGAATAATTACTCAGTTGAAATGGTACACTCGACTGCTCGCTGTGTATCAGCCGGTTTGGGATTGGGGGGATTAGAACCCTGAATCGAGACGATATAGCTTACCAAGCTTTGCACTTTTTCATTACTGATCGGTGCACCGCTTCCGTAAGCAACCATTCCCTTATCGGGATAACCAGTGATGATACTATTAGCGATCTCTTCAGCACTGCAGCCGTGGATCCAGAGATTATCGGTCAGGTTTGGTCCGACCAGTCCCTCTCCACTGCTTCCGTGACAGGTGAAGCACAGGTTTCCGGTTCCCATGAACAGCTCTTTACCTTCAGCTATTCTGTCCTGATCCTGAAGGTAAGCCCATTCAAAGGAGGCTTCTTCAGAGGGATCTGTGGGTTGATTAAGATTATACTGCTCTGCTGCAGCAGCCATTTCCATTTCATATTGCTCATGCTGATCAGGGCCATCCAATACATAGTAATAGCCCATATAACCTACACCAAAGGCTATAGTGAAGTAGAATAACCACAACCACCATTTCGGCATATGATTGTCAAGTTCCTTGATCCCGTCGTACTCGTGATCCAGTAACAGATCCTTTTCATCATCTAATATTTTCATGATGTTTGCCCATTAAAGTTAGTATTGTCGTCTGAAAGCGGTAATTGAGCCGCTTCATCCCAGTATGATTTTTTCTTTTTGATCAGGTAGATCACCAGTCCGACGAAAAACCCGAAGAAGAGGAGGAGGGAAATACTTGGAAATATCCCCACACCCTCAATTGATCTTAAGACTTCTTTATACATGGCTATTCCTCCTCGATATTAGCACCAATTCGGGTACTTGAAGGTAGCGCATCCCATGGGTTTGCATCTCCTTTGATGTCTATTCCCAGTCTCTGCAGGTATGCGATCATTGCTATAATCTGTTTATCTGAAGTGACCTGAATCCCATCGATTTGATCAAAACCATTTGCCTTTAACTCGGAGGTGATCTGTTCAGCCTGGGCGCGCATATCCCTCACAGCTAAATCTTCATAACCTTCTGCATAGGGTACGCCAACTGCTCTTAATGCATTAATCCTTTCCGGTATGGTTTCATAATCCATGTCTTTTTCCAGCATCCAAGGGTAGGCTGGCATAATAGAGCCCGGTGAAGTTGAAGTAGGATCATACATATGGCGTAGGTGCCATGAGTCCGGATATTTGCCTCCTATGCGGTGCAGATCCGGCCCGGTACGTTTGGAACCCCAAAGGAAGGGATGATCGTAAACAAATTCACCCGCTTTTGAGTATTCTCCATAACGTTCAGTCTCAGAACGGAACGGCCGTATCATCTGAGAGTGACAACCATTACAACCCTCAGCTATATAGATATCTCTGCCTTCAACCTCCAGCGGAGTATATGGTTTGACGCTTGCTATGGTTGGTATATTTGAATCCACCAAAACCGTGGGTACATATTCAATGATGCCACCGATAAGGATCGCAACCAGAACCAGTGCAGTGAATTGAATAGGTCTGGATTCCAGTCTGCGGTGCCATTTCTCGGTATGACCGGCTGCCGGGTCGATTACTGCAGGGGCTGAGTCTTCCTCAGTAGCAGTAAATAATCCCTGGCGTGTGGTCTTAAACAGATTGTATGTACCGGTTACAGCACCCACAATAAAGAGCGATCCGCCGATGGCTCTGAGTGCATACATCGGAATAAGCTGTACTACCGTTTCCAGGAAGTTTGGATATCTGAGCAGTCCTTCAGAGGTGAATTCTTTCCAGAGTAAACTCTGAGTAATACCGCCCCAATACATGGGGATCACGTAGAATATAGCTCCCAGTGTGGCGAACCAGAAATGGACATTGGCCAGTTTCACCGAATAGAGCTTGGTCTTATAGATACGTGGAGTGATATAGTAGAGCATCGCAAAAGTAAGCCCTCCATTCCACAACAAGGCTCCGTTGTGTACGTGACCGATGATATAATCTGAATAGTGGGCAATGGCATTTACGTTAGCGATCGACAGCATCGGACCTTCAAAAGTCACCATACCATAAGCGGTTACCCCTACAACCAGAAATTTCAATACGGGATCTTCCCGGACTTTATCCCATGCACCCCGAAGTGTCAGAAGCCCATTGAGCATACCACCCCAGGACGGAGCGATTAGCATCAGGCTGAATACCGTACCCAATGCCTGCGCCCATCCGGGAAGAGATGTGTACAGCAGGTGATGCGGGCCGGCCCAGATATAGATGAAAATCAGCGACCAAAAATGAACAATAGATAAACGGTATGAGAAGATCGGGCGATTTGCCGCTTTGGGAATAAAATAATACATGATTCCCAGGAAGGGTGTGGTAAGAAAGAATGCCACTGCATTATGTCCGTACCACCATTGCACCAGTGCATCCTGTACACCGGCATATACCGGATAAGATTTAAGCAGCGTTGCAGGCATTTCGAATGAATTGACCACATGCAGCACGGCAACGGTCACAAATGTTGCAATGTAGAACCAAATGGCTACATACAGATGCTTCTCCCGGCGCTTCATAATAGTCATGATCATATTGATCCCGAAAACTACCCAGATAAGTGTTATCGCTATATCAATAGGCCATTCCAGCTCGGCATATTCCTTACTGGTATTAATGCCAAATGGGAGAGTCAGTACAGCCGATACTATGATCAGCTGCCATCCCCAGAAATGAATATTGCTTAATTTTTCACTCCACATAGGGGCTTTACAAAGCCTTGGAAGTGAATAATAAACACCGTAAAAGATCGCATTACCTGCAAAGGCAAAGATCACCGCATTAGTATGCAAAGGCCTTAATCTGCCATAAGACAACTCTGGAATGAATCCCAGAAAATCTGGAAAGATCAATTTCAGAGCAATGATCAGTCCCACAAGGAATCCGACCACCCCAAAGATTAATGCCGCAATACCGAATTTGCGGACGATGTTATTGTCGTATTTAAAGGTTTCCAATGACATCACGCATCCTGATTTTTGTTTGATTGGTTAGTTTTAGAAGTTCGTTTTTCATCAAAAAGCATTCGCACGGAAGGAGTGTATGAGTCATCGAACTGACCCGTGCGTACTGCCCAAAAAAATAATCCTAGAAATATCAGAGCTACCACCAGCGAGAATCCTATCAGCAAAAAGATCACTTCCATATCTTTAATCCCATCTTTTTAGCGAAGAATCGCGTGGTTACGAAAGTAAAGACCATTACACTCACGGAGCTAAGCGGCATTAAAATAGCAGCAACAAGAGGGGAAAGCTGACCTGTTACCGCAAATGATAGACCGGTAATATTATAAAGCAGTGATAAAAAGAAACTGAACAGAATGATCTTCATGCTGGTCTTTGAAAAGTCTATAAACCTATTTAAGGAAGACAGTGCACTTCCTTCTATGATCGCATCGCAGGCGGGTGAAAATGAACTGATGTCATCTGATAATGCGATCCCGAAATTACTTTGCTTTAAGGCACCTGCATCATTGAGCCCGTCTCCGACCATCATTACATGTTTATCACTATTTTGTAATGACTGTATGAAATTCAGTTTATCCTCAGGAGACTGCCGGAACTGAATATGATCCTTGCCAAAATACGGTTCGTAATAGGGTGCCTGGGCGGAATTGTCACCAGATAGTAAATAGAGTCTGAAAAGATCTTTTAATGAGACTATTAGAGCATTGAGACCGGTTCTCAACCCCTTACGTATCTCAAAATAACCCAGATATTGTTGGTCAACAGCTACATGTACTACGGAACCACTCACTGGTGAACCTTCCTCTGTTATTTTCAGAAAAGGCCAGGTTGATTTGATCAGCTCCGAGTTGCCGGCAAGAATAATATGATTTTCGCTCTCTATCTGTATACCCCGGCCCGGGAATTCATTATAGTGTTCGGACTTCGCAGGTTTGATATGCTTCAGATACTCAGCCACCGACCGGCTTAGCGGGTGAACAGATTCTGACAACGCTCCCTTAAGAAGAGAACTGATCACTGGATCAGGTGCAGTACCGTGATATTCAACCTGAATTTGATCCGGACTGGTAAGTGTACCGGTCTTATCAAATACGATCGTAT
Source organism: Balneola sp. MJW-20 (assembly GCF_040811775.1). Classification (NCBI taxonomy): domain Bacteria; kingdom Pseudomonadati; phylum Balneolota; class Balneolia; order Balneolales; family Balneolaceae; genus Gracilimonas; species Gracilimonas aurantiaca. The sequence continues at coordinate 1,371,252 of NZ_JBFNXW010000001.1, read as the reverse complement.
CGGTATTTGCCATTGATTCGATGAGCTTCGAGTTACGGATAAAAAGCCCGTTCAGGGAAAAGATATTTAATGTCGATCCCAGCGTAAATGGGGTAGAAAGAGCCAGTGCACACGGACAGGCAATGATCAGGACGGCAGTAAATACGGAGAGTGCCTGTTCCATTCCCGACTGCAGCCACCATATTCCGGAGGTCAATGCAATTGCAAGTACGGTGTAGGTGAAAATGGGACTGATGCGGTCAGCAAAAGACGTAATCACTTTTTCCTTATCAGGAGCACTAAAGGCTTTATTATCCCACAAACGAGTCAGATAGCTGTTTTCAACCTCCCGGCTGGTTCTGAGTAGCGCAGATTTACCTGATATTCTGCCTCCGGCATAGATCAGGTCACCACGTACTACTTGTACAGGTTCTGATTCACCAGTTATAAAACTATAATCCATACAAGCCTCTTCCGATTCAAGAATGCAGTCGCAAGGGACCAGTTCCTGATTTCTGAGACGAATTGTTAATCCCGGAGACAGTTTATCAATGGAAACAGACTGTTCCTGTCCGCTTTCAGTTATCCTGTTAACGGCTATGGGCAGATAGGACCGGTAATCCCGGTCGAAAGAAAGCCGGTCAAAGGTCTTCTTTTCGATCATTTTTCCGATCAGTAGAAAAAAGATCAGCCCGGTAAAAGAATCCATATACCCCGCTCCGGTACCGCTTAATATCTCGTAAAGGCTACGGCCGAACAGTGCTGCTATTCCTATAGAAATAGGAACATCCAGGTTTATACCCCCCTGTCGGATTGCGGCAATTGCTGATCTCAGGTAATCCTGGCTGCTGTATAGGAGTACGGGTAATGCTAACAGGATATTTAATGCTCCGAATATTAGTCTGAACTCAATACCAAGGCTGTTCTCACTGTTATTCAGATAATCGGGAAAGCTGAACAGCATAATATTACCGAAGGCAAAGCCGGCTACTCCCATTTTCAGCCATAGAGAACGATCCTTATTTATCGGAGTATCTGTCCGGTCTAATTTCTCAAATCGAATCTCCGGCTGATAACCTATCGTAGTAAGTAACTCAACTACCGAACGTAGTGAACTGCTTCTGATATCAATCAGAAGATCCAGTTCTCTCCGGAGAAAATTAACCTGGCTTTTAAGTACGCCTTCATCCAGTACACTCAGGTTTTCCAGCAGCCAGACACAGGAGGCGCAATGAATTCCTGGAATGTACAGGTTTATCGACAGGTGTTTGTCATCAGCAAAATCGGAGATCTTGTGAATTACTTCCTGATCTTCGAGGTAGTCAAATTTTTCTCTTCGTTTTAATTTCTTTAAGGATACCCCTGCATTCCGGTCCAGTTCATAATAAGTGCAAAGATCACCTTCTTTCAGAATTTTATAAGCTACCTGGCAACCGTTGCAGCAGAAGTGTTTATCATCATAACTATGTGAGGTATCAGAACAGGACTCCCCGCAATGATAGCACAACTGATCAGGTATAACGATATCGGATGAAAGCATCAGGCTTTGGCCTCCCCGCTTGAAAACTGCAACCTTAGATCAAACCACTTTTGTGACATCTGACTGTCTACATCGGCAAAGGAAGTGTTGATCAGCCATTCTTTAATGTTGTCTCTTTCCTTAGACCAGAACAAATGAAAAGGGCAGGGTTCGATCTTGCCGCATCCGTCAATGCCCATGAAACACTGGTTGAAAAAATCGTCTCCGTCGATAGCGGTAATTACATCATATAAATTGATCTGCTCTAAGGGTTTTGCCAGAAAAACGCCTCCTTTAAGACCACGTTGCGATTTTATGATACCCGGCGCTTTAAGTTTTGCCAGTATCTGAGACAGATATGCGGAAGGGCAGTTCAGAGATTTAGATAATTCGGATGCTGAAATGGCCCCCTCAGGCGCAAACTTTGAGATAGCAATAATGGCCGAAATAGCGTACTGAGTACCCTGTGAAATTAACCTCATAGAATTGATCTGAATAAATTTATATAATTCTAATAATCATATTCGAATATCGATATTAGATTTTAAGAATTGCTGCATTTGAAAGCAACAAGATTATTGATGGATTAAAAAAATCTTGTTTCAGACTTTTTTAAAGGGCCAAGTCTGATTAGAGCCTTAGTTGAAATAATTGTAACTTTGGGCTCCCTAAAATTCTGAACAGAGATTCCTTATAAATGTCCGTTAGCACCTATAAAGAACCCGAAGTAAATCTGGCTCTGGCCTTAGATCATGGTTTAACAGAAGAAGAGTATCAAATGATACTGGATCGGCTGGGCCGCACTCCAACTTTTACAGAGTTAGGAGTTTATTCAGTGATGTGGAGTGAACATTGCTCCTATAAGAATTCTATCATCGAATTGAAGAAACTACCAAGAGAAGGTGAGCATCTGCTGGTTGGTGCGGGTGAGGAAAATGCTGGACTGGTGGATATCGGTGAAGGTATGGGTTGCGCATTTAAGATCGAAAGCCACAACCACCCGTCCGCTATTGAGCCATACGAAGGAGCTGCTACCGGAGTTGGAGGTATTCACCGTGATATCTTTACCATGGGTGCGAGACCAGTTGCATCATTGAATTCTCTGCGTTTCGGTGATCTTAAGAATCCCAGGGTTCGGTACCTGCTTGATGGAGTAGTAAGAGGTATCGGTGACTACGGAAATTCATTCGGTATTCCGGTTATAGGGGGTGAGGTTTGCTTTGATGAGGCATATGAAGGAAATCCCCTGGTTAATGCAATGAGTATTGGGCTGGTCAAAGAGGGTGAAACCGTATCTGCTATCTCAGAAGGAATTGGAAATCCGGTCATTATTGTAGGCGCGAGTACCGGCCGTGACGGCATTCACGGAGCAACTTTTGCTTCCGAAGAGATCAGTGAAGAAAGTGAGGCTAAACGTCCGAGTGTTCAGGTAGGGGATCCGTTCACGGAAAAACTATTGCTGGAAGCCAGCCTGGAAGTCCTTAAAACAGGAGCTGTGGTTGGTATGCAGGATATGGGTGCTGCAGGAATTGCATGCTCTACCAGCGAAATGACGGCAAAGGGCGGACAGGGAATGAAGATCGACCTGGATAAAGTACCGGCCCGTGAAGACGGCATGACTGCTTATGAGTTACTGCTTTCTGAAAGTCAGGAACGAATGTTAATTGTTGCTGAAAAAGGACGCGAGCAGGAAGTGATCGATGTTTATGAAAAGTGGGATCTGCACGGCGTTGTGATCGGCGAGGTTGTAGATACTCAGAATGTGACCTACTGGAAGGAGGGTGAAGTGAAGGCGGATATCCCGGCTGAACACCTGGTCCTTGGAGGTGGTGCACCACAGTATGTACGGGAAACCAGAAAACCGGCTTATATCGATGAAGTTCAGAATTATGACCTCTCGAAGGTTACTCACCCTGATAATCATGAGAAGATCATAGGTGACCTTCTGAATTCACCGAATGTCGCTTCAAAGCGCTGGGTTCATGAGCAATACGACACTACGGTAAGAACGAATACGGTTACTCCTCCCGGCGCTTCAGACTCAGGCGTGATCCGGATCAAAGGAACCAACCGTGGCTTGGTTGCAAAGACCGACTGTAACGGGCGCTATGTTTATCTGAATCCTAGAAGAGGAGGGCAGATCGCTGTAATCGAATCTGCACGTAATGTAGTTTGTTCGGGCGGTAAACCGATGGCGATCACGAATTGCCTGAACTTCGGGAATCCTTACAAGCCGGAAGTATACTGGACCTTCAAAGAAGCTCTGGGTGGAATGGGTGAAGCCTGCAGAGCATTGAATACACCGGTTACCGGCGGTAATGTGAGTTTTTATAACGAAAATCCCGAAGGAGCTATATTCCCGTCACCGATCATCGGTATGCTGGGACTCATCGACGACGTAGAGAAGCATACTACAACTCCCGGTTTCAAAGAGGAGGGCGAGATTGTGATGTACATCGGAGCTCCTCGGAAGGGCCTGGGTGGATCTGAATATCTGAAAGTAGTGCATGATCTGACGGCAGGAGATGCTCCCGAACTGAATATCGATTTTGAGGTCAAACTTCAGGATTCATTGCTGGAAGCGATCCGGTCTGGCTACATCACTGCAGCACATGATATCTCAGACGGAGGGCTGGCTATAACACTTTCGGAGATGGCTATCTTCGGAAAGAAAGGAGCTAATATTGATCTCAGTGATATAGAAGGAGATCTTCATGAGATCCTTTATAGTGAAGCACAGTCTGGTGTGGTCATTACTGTTAAAGGATCGGATGCAAAAAAGGTCAGTGAACATTTCTCTTCTAGAGGGGTTCCCGCTACTCAGATCGGCAGCGTTGGAGGCAATACACTCAGTATATATAATGTGATCAACTCCGATGTTAAGGTACTATCTGAAGTATATGAAAATACGATCCCTGCACTGATGGCAGCTAAGTAAACGGAACGTTTTTTTCTGAATACATCTTTTATGTGTTGACTATTCATCAAGAAAGACACACATAAATAATGGAAAATAAGGTAGTATTGATTGTAGGAGGATCCGGTGGAATCGGATCTGCCTGCGGTAAACTTTTCGGAAAAGCAGGAGCGAAAGTTATTCTTGCGGGGCGCAACAAATCTAATGCAGAAGCAGTTGCCAAGCAGATCAATGATAATGGTGGCGATGCTTATGCCATAGAGGTGGATGCTACAGATCCCTCTTCGGTTCAAAACATGGCTGATGAGATCGAATCAAGTCTCGGAAAGATCGATGTTCTCGTAAATGCTTTCGGAAAGGGACTTATTACACCTATTGCAGATATTGACCCGGAAGTTGCCCGTAGTGTGATCGACACCAATGTATTTGGTACTTTCCTGGTCACGCAGATAGTAATGAAGCATATGAATGAAGATTCTGCCGGACACGTGGTGATGTTTCCCGGTACCATGGGTAAATACACCATGAAGAACTCTTCAGTTTATGCAGCATCCAAGTTTGCAATTCAGGGGTTTACCAAAGCACTAACGGAAGAATTAAAGCGTGATAAGGTAAATTTCTCACTGCTTTATCTGGGCGGAGTAGACACACCTTTCTGGGACGATGAAAACGTGAACATGCGTGTTAAGAAAGAGATGATGCTGAGCACGGAAGAAGTAGCTAAAGCCGTGTATTATGCCGTCAATCAGCCTTCTGGGTCGGTCATGAACGAAGTGGTCATACAGCCGGAAAGTCACCAGCTGGTCTGATCATCCAGCAACAGGGCATTCACTAAGCCCTTTTTTATACGCTTTGTGTAAGATCTCCAGTCCCTCGTCTATATGTTCGTTCTGAATAGTTAGCGGGGGCCTGAACCTTACGGTACGGTCTCCGCAAGGGAGGATCATAAGTCCATTTTTTTGGCAATTTTTTACGACTGTGTCTCTAGAATGAGTATCCGGAAGATCAATCGCACAGAATAATCCTTTGCCCCGTGGATTGGAGAAATATTCGTTTTCTTCTGCCATCGCTTCAAGTCGTGTTTGAAGGTAAGATCCTACTTTTTCAGCATTGGATACCAGGTCTTCTTCTTCGATCACATCCAGGATCTTACCAAACCGGACCATATCCACAAGATTGCCTCCCCAGGTTGAGTTGATACGTGATGAAACATGGAAACAATTGGTCTCTACTTCATCGACCCTGTGGCCGGCCAGTATTCCGCACACCTGGGCTTTTTTACCGAATGCCAGTATATCCGGTTTCACAAAATGCTCATGAGCCCAGAATTTACCGGTCATTCCTACACCGGTCTGAACTTCATCGTATATGAGCAGCGCTTCATGCTCATCGGCCAGGTCACGGAGTGCCTGATGAAACTCAGGACGAAAATGCCGGTCACCACCTTCACCTTGTATGGGTTCTATAAGGATGCAGGCAATGTCATCTTTGTAGATCTCAAAATACCGTTCGGCCTGACTTATGGCCATTTTCTCCAGCTCTATGGTCTCCCGAATATGTTCCTTTGTTGCCGGATAGGTCATGGCGGGACTGATCACACGAGGCCAGTCAAACTTCGGAAAGTACTTTACCTTATCGGGCAGGGTGTTGGTCACAGACAGGGTGTAGCCGGAACGGCCGTGAAATGCTTTCTCGAAATGAAGGACTTTGTGCCCTTTTTCCTCACGATATCCTTTTTGAAAATTCTTCTGAACTTTCCAGTCGAAGGCTACTTTCATGGCATTTTCAACCGCCAGCGCTCCACCGGATATGAAAAAAGAATAAGGCATATAATCGGGGATACCCACCCGGTCAAATGATTCCATGAATTCGGCCATATCCTCTGTATAAATATCAGAATTAGAGGGTTTGTTTATGGCGACCCTGCCAAGCTTATTTATGAATTCATCATCACCTGCCAGTCTGGGATGATTCATACCCAGAGGATTAGAGGCAAAGAAAGTGAAAAAATCCAGATACTTTCGTCCGGATTTTGCATCCAGCAAGTAGGGACCTTCACTATTTTCAAGGTCCAGTACCATATCATAGCCATCGGTCAGCAAATGTTTAGTCAGTACCGACCGGACATTTTCGGGGGTAATTTCCATCGTTTTTTGCATATCCTTCCCTTTTTTTACGAATCTACCAAATACATCTTAAGCTCTCAATAGCATTTAAAATCGCTAAAGCTATATCACGACTTTATTGAAGATCATCCGGAGTATGAAATCAAATACTTCGGTAATTCAGCAGGCATTACTACTTACGGAATTCTTCCAATGTTTTACGGATAATGGAGATGCAGTCCAGAAGCTGCTCTTCACTGATAACCAGGGGAGGAGCGAAGCGGATGATATTCCCATGCGTGGGTTTAGCAAGCAGTCCATTATCCTTGAGAGCCACACAGAACCTCCAGGCGGTGTCGCTGTCTTCAGTATCATTGATGATTACGGCATTCAGTAAACCTTTACCGCGCACTTTAACGAACAGTTCATGAGAATCTACCAGTTGCTGCATTTCTTCTCTGAACAGCATCCCAAGCTTGCGTGCATTTTGAGGAAGATTTTCATCATAGATCACGTTGAGGGCGGCCATAGCAACCTTGCAGGCCAAAGGGTTACCGCCATAAGTGGATCCGTGCTGACCCGGTTTGATCACATCCATAACCTCCTTGTCAGCCAGGACGGCTGAGACCGGGTATACACCACCGGAGAGAGCTTTACCAAGGATGAGCATGTCCGGCTTCGTATAAGTGTTCTGCCGCTCACATTTAATTTCGCAGGTACAATTTCCGCAAACAGCCAGAATGGATCCCGTTCTGCCTATACCTGTTTGTATCTCATCCGCGATAAATAGTACACCTGCTTCCCGGCAGAGTTCAGCCGCCTTCGATATATAATTGTTATCCGGGACAACCACACCTGCTTCTCCCTGAATAGGCTCCACCAGGAATCCGGCAACATTCTCTTCCTGAAGTGCTTTTTGGAGATCATTCAGATCATTATAACGGACTTTCCGGAATCCGGGGGTGTAAGGTCCGAAATTCTTCTTAGCATCCGGGTCATTGGAAAATGAGATGATGGTAGTGGTCCGGCCGTGAAAATTATTTTCGGCTACCAGGATCACCGCTTTCTCTTCAGGGATGCCTTTCTTCTCATAGGCCCATTTCCGGCAGATCTTGATCGCTGTTTCTACTCCTTCCGCCCCGGTGTTCATGGGGAGAACCTTGTCAAAACCGAAATATTCCGTGATATACTTCTCGTAATCACCGAGCACATTATTGTAGAAGGCCCGGGAGGTCAGGGATAAGGTTTCAGCCTGTTCGATCAGTGCTTTGTTTATGGCCGGATGCGCATGTCCCTGGTTCACAGCAGAATAGGCGGATAAAAAATCGTAGTATTGATTCCCCTCGGGATCCCAGACGTGTACGCCTTTTCCTTTGGCGAGTACCACAGGCAAGGGGTGATAATTATGTGCACCGTACTGATCCTCAAGGCGGATCGCTTCGTCAGAACTGATCATAAAATGGATTTTAATTTCTTAGCGGTCTCTTTAGTCTGAAGATAGCAGATATTTATTTAAATATTGTTTGATAAGCATAGCAAAAGGTTTGTATATTAAGAGCCTACAAACCGCGGGGTGGAGCAGCTGGTAGCTCGTCGGGCTCATAACCCGAAGGTCGCAGGTTCGAATCCTGCCCCCGCCACTAGACAAGGCATCATTTCTCACGAAGTGATGCCTTTTTTAATTTAGGTAAGTTTTTAAAGTTAGAAAGGGTAGCTCATCGGTCTTGTTAACACAGGATGTTGGATAACAGCTTGCTTTTAATTGACCCGTCCTCTTTTCTGCATATCTCTTTATAATATGATTCCACAGCATAATTGAATGAGATAATGGGTATTAATACTTATTGATAATGGTAAAACAGAATCGTACCGTACATCATTAGAGCTTTTTCGGGTCAAATTATCATTTAGGCATTACCCCAGCCAATCTAAACCCTAAATGAGTGATATTATGAAAATGACAAAACGGGTAATCTGTTTGTTAACTCTTTCATTTTCCTTGATTTTGGTTAGTTGTGATTCCACCAATATTAGTTCAGAAGAGGAAAGCAGTGAGTTAGTGACAAATCCAAATTCGATGAGAGGTAAATTTGGAAAGAATGTCGTACTTAACGAGGGAAACGGTCATTATTATGAGGCAGTGGCTGCCGAAAATCTATCCTGGTTTGATGCCTGGCGTGCTGCAGCCAATACCAATAGTGGTGTCTGTGTCTCACATCTGGCAACCATAACTTCTCAGGAAGAGAATGATTTTATCATCTCAAATTTTCCTGAAGCAGCAGAGAACGGTTACTGGCTTGGAGGAAATCAGTTGAATGGCGGAGCAGAGCCTGATGGTGGTTGGATCTGGATCACGGGTGAAACCTGGGATTATACCAATTGGGCCAATGGAGAGCCTAATGATTTATTTGGTGAGGATGCTTTACACTTCTTTCCCGCAGCATTTGGAGCCGCCTATACCCCTGGAGTATGGAATGATCAAAATGAATTCACTCCTTCTGATGCAATTTTGGGTTATGTCGTCGAATATGAATGTCCAGCTGGAAAGGTCGTTGACCGGGTAACCGGAAGCGGACATTTCAATTTGGGTCCTGAAGGAGAAGAAGCGCTTCGAACTTTTTCCTTTACTGCACATAAATATGAAAATGGGGTAGTAGCCGGTGAATATCAGCTTAAGAGTAGAAGTGGAGAAGTTAAGGAGCATGGGGATGTTACCTGCCTTTCTGTTTCAGAAGACGGAACCCGTGCCTGGATAGGGGGCATTATAGAACGAAATGATCCAAATGCTTCTATAGAAGGAAGTGAGATTGTTTTTATCGTTGAAGATAACGGTCAAGGTATGGCAGATAGCCCGGATAAATTAAGTCTCCGTGCGACCTTTGAGCCCGGTGGGGCAGCTATCATATGTAATGATCAGCTGAATTTTGTCCCATTAAATGAAATAGAAAAAGGAAATATCTCTATACACTAGATATTGAGTAAATAAAAAACCCTCCGAATTTACCCGGAGGGTTTTTTTATTAAAGTTATATCGTTTAGATGACGGGTTTTCCGCGGAGAACAATTCTCACAGCATCACTGCCGGCGAAAGCATCCCCATCATAGGTATCTCCAATAAGCCAACCAAACTCATCCAGATCGGTAAAGCCCATACCCTCAATTGGGAAATGCCCTACGAAGTCCATAAATCCATCACCGTTAACATCCTCAAGATGTCCGCCGGGATGTGCGAGAACTGATCCTTCTCCTGCAAGAATAGTATCCAGTGAGCCGAACCGTACAGTCTCAGGATCGATACTTGCTGCATCAAATTCAGCCGAACCGAAGACTGCTACTGCAGTTACGCCTTTTTTCTCAGGATTAATTGAATTAGGATCACTTCCCGGCTTGATGTCGATAGCAACCGGAGTCGGACAGATGGACTGTGCGATTTCTGTGAATATAGTAGTGAGCTCGCTTAGGTCGGCAGTAGTAAAGGCATCATCAGGAGACGATGCATATCCGGCCATCCCCGCTTCATCAGCTCCTTCAATGGCAATAGTAAATATACGGATGCCTGCGCCTTTAGCAGTAGTTGCAGCTGCATCAGTAGCTGCAGGATCAAAAGTATATCCATCCGATAAAAGTACCATTACCTTCGTAGCTGTTTCCCGAGCATTACCACTAGGACTAGTAGTAAGACTGAACAGGCTTTCATCATTTAAGAGCTCTTCAGCACCAAAAATGATTCCGTTTGAAATATATGTCAAACCCCCGGCAGTCAGTCCATCAATAGCTGCATCCAGGGCAGCTTGTCCGGCAGCGTCCATAATAGTCAGATCCAGGTTACGGTTAGCGAAGGTTGAGAAGCTGACCAAGGTTCCCTGATCACTTTCATTAAGTGTTGCTACCAGTGCTTTGGCTCCATCTTTGGCGGCTTGTAAAGGACTGCCAGACATTGAACCTGAAACATCGAGCACGAGAGAGACATCTATTTGGGTAACCTCACATACAGGACTCAGATCTCCGTTATCTCCTGTTTTCTGCATTACCATAATATCAGTAGAGGATAGTGTACTTCCGTTATCCATTACGGGTGTATCACATCCTGTGAAGACTATGGTCATTGCTAATATTGCAAAGAATCCGGTATGGCGTATCCATCCAAGGCAATTCGCTACTGATCCCGTTGATTCCCCATCTATATTACTTGCTAGAAGTGCTTTTATATTAGTAAGCATTGTATTCCCTCCTTAATTGATAAAATTAAGGGTAAATCGGCCTTCTATAGAATGAATTTAGATTTACTAGAATTACGCCTACGCATAAAAATATTTGGGCTGAAATAAGCTCCTAAACTTCATTATATAATGAATATTTAATATGATAGAATCAAAATAAATAAAAGAATAAATAATCAGATCTAAACTGCCATAAACAGCATGTATTTATTCTATAAAACAAAAATTTAGAGAATGCTGTATTTCATAGGATTATATCCAAGTCGTAATTTTTCTTGATATCCTGGATATTAAAGACCTGTATTCTAGAGTGTAATCCTGAATTCGGGTAAAAATCTCCCCGGAATACTGCCCGATTCTCTATTGCCAACCTTAACAGCCCCGGCAGATACATAGAATTTTTCAGCATTGGGATCTCCCTGAATGAACATGGACCGGGCACCGGCTTTTTTTGCAACTGATATTGCATGCGTTATTAATTGTTTCCCGATGCCCTGACCCATATGATCAGGTTCTACAAAGAGTGCTTCCAGGTCAAATTCACTTTTAGAAAGATATTCCAGTGCGTAGAATCCAGTGATCTTTCCATCTAGTTCCCCGACATAGTAATCCAGGGACGGGCTTTTGATTTTTGGTTCTGACACTCTCAGTTCCTCACGACATGCCTCCATAAAATCGGAAGAATATCCCCAATAGCTTTTGGAACGGTAAGCCAGTTCACTCAGCTGCTGACTCTCCTGAACTCTGGCTGGGCGGATAATAATGTTCTTAACCATTTTATCATTTGATTAGCCTGAGTAATATGAATGTATGAACATCATCATGTCTCAGGTGTTCTAATTCATAAGGGTACAGGAACGATAAAGATATTACAGCCCCATAAAAAAGCAGGAACTCCGCTTCCGGGATCCCTGCTCTGGAAATTATTTAGTATCTGAGTTTTTAACTCATCATTTCCTGATCGGCCATCATGAAGGGCTGGTTATAATACCGTTTCCCGGTGGCTTTATATAAAGCATTGGCCAGTGCTCCGGAGATCGGAGGCAGCGCAGGTTCTCCTAATCCGGTAGGATTAATTTCATTCTCTGCAAAAAAGACCTCGATCTCATCGGGGGCCTGATCATTTCGGATCAGCTGATAACCATCAAAGTTATTCTGCTGCGGGGCTCCCTGATCAAAAGTGAGTCTGCTGTACATGCAATGACCGATACCATCAATGGTGCCTCCTTCAACCTGATTAAGCGCACCTTCTTTATTGACAACGATACCGCAGTCTATTGCACACCAGACTTTTTTGATTCGAGGTGTTTCACCTTCCATCACCAGATCCACTACCTGGGCCACGTAACTGTTATGGCAGTAGTAGGCGGCAACGCCCCGGTAAACGCCCGGCATAGGTTTATTCCAGCCTGACTTTTCACGAACCAGTTTCAGAACGCCTGCATATCTTTCCGGATCATAGTCATTGTTCTGACCCACCGGATCCTTGATTGCACGATCAAATAATTCCAGCCGGAACTCGATCGGATCTTTACCGGCAGCTTCTGCTACTTCATCAATAAAGGCCTGTTCAGCTCCTGCTGTGAAGTTTGATCGCGGAGCTCGCCATGCACCGGTCGAAATATCGGTGGGTATATTTGAGTTGCGGACCATGTAATGATCCACGGTTCCCGCTGGAAAACGATTTGCAAATAATGGACTGGAGGGTAATCCGGTTCCTTTTGCCTGAAAGGATAGCAGATCACCGTTCTCATCAAGTGCAGCTTTATATTTGACAGCATAAGCAGGTCGGTAAGTCCCCTGAGTCATATCGTCTTCTCTCTTATAAAGGAGCTTGACCGGTTTACCAATTTTCTGAGAGATCACGGCTGCTTCCAGTCCGAAATTACCATACAGCCGGCGACCAAATCCACCACCCATACGGGTCATATCCACTGTTACATTTTCAATCGGCAGTCCCAGCAGGGCAGCTGCCGATGCTCGTAATGATTCGGGAGTCTGAATAGGTCCGACAAGTTCGGCACTGTTCTCTCTCACATCCGCAAAGAAATTCATGGGCTCTAAGGTATTGTGAGCCAGGAAGGGTGCGGTAAATGTACTTTCAATGGTACGTGCAGCTTTGGATGCAGCTGAATCAGGATCTCCGTCCTGCCGGGCCACTTCACCGGGATCGTTCATGAGGGAGTCACGCAGCTTTTGCTTATGACCTTCGGTGCTTTCCAGTGAGCCATCAGGCTGCCATTCAGCTTTCACTTTTTCTTTGGCCTGCATAACCTGCCAGGTACTTTCACCGGTTATTACAACCAGATCATTAAAGGCATTGATGTCTGACCACTGGGGTTCATCCAGAGAAGTACTGATAGAAAATACGTCGCTTACCCCGGGCATTTTCTTGGCTTCTGTTCCATCAAAGGACTTCAGCTTCATGCCGAAGGCCGGCGGATGGATGATCATGGCTGTGACCATTCCTTCCCTTTTAAAATCGATACCAAAGAGCGGCTTTCCGGTTACAATATTGAAGCCGTCTACATTCTTAATGTGCTTTCCGATCAGTTTAAATTCCGATGGATCTTTCAGTTCCACCTCATCCGGTATGTCTATTGAAGCTGCCTCAGTGGCAACTTCTCCGTAACTCAAAGTATTGCCATTAATGGTGTTGGTAAGAACGCCCTTACTGGTGGTGACTTTATCGGTGGCTACACCCCAGCGATTAGCGGCTGCCATGACAAGCATCATGCGAGCAGTGGCACCCGCCATTCTGAGACTATTCCAGCCCTGACGAATTGACTGACTACCGCCCGCTATCTGTCGACGGTATTTGCTAGTATCAAGCGGTGCCTGCTCAACCATTACCTGATCCCAGTCTATATCGAGTTCCTCAGCAACGATCAGTGGCATAGAGGTCTTTACATTTTGTCCGATCTCCGGATTGGGAGAAAAAAGCGTGATCTCACCGGTATCAGAGATCTTTATATAAGCATTAAGGTCAATATTCTCTGGTAATTCACCGATTCCGGCTGCTTTAGCCAATGATCCGAGCCAGCTGAAGCTGAGCATAAACCCGGCTCCGCCTGCAGCACTAACCTTCAAAAAAGAACGACGATCTAAATGTGTTTTAACTTTGGTCATGATGGTCTATGATTTTTTCGCTGCAGTTTTAATGGCTTTGTTTATTCGGGTATAAGTCCCGCACCGGCATATGTTACCCAGCATCTCAGACCTGATCTCTTCATCACTCGGGTCAGGATTCTTATTGAGTAATGCTGCAGCGTTCATGATCTGACCGGCCTGGCAATAGCCGCACTGAGGGACATCATGCTCCAGCCATGCCTGCTGAACCGGGTGACTTCCATCTTCGCTCAGACCTTCAATAGTTGTAACTTCAAGATCGCCCACGGCCGACACAGGATATGAACAAGACCTGACAGCTGCGCCATCTACATGAACGGTGCAGGCTCCGCATAAACCTTTTCCACATCCAAATTTTGTTCCTGCCATATCAAGGTGATCTCTCAGCACCCATAATAATGGGGTATTTGGGGAAGCTTCAACCTGCTGCGCCTCACCATTCACTTTTAAAGTATAATTGGCCATTTCTGATCTGTTCATTTATGATTAGTAAAACAATTTATAAATGTCTGGAAAGAATTCAACATTATTCAACGGTATAGTTCATTATTTACACTTATTCTTGTTTTTAAAAAGCGACCGGTTTCAATGGTCTGAACTGCTTCTGAGCATAAAGATCTGTTTTGTATATTCATGTTCGACATAAGTGTATTTCATGTTAATGCTATGATTGAAATATTCTATATGTTGAGGAGGTCAAACCCAATTTTAATCAATGGCTGATAAGCTCATCTATCTGGATTATAATGCAACCACTCCGGTCGATTCGCGGGTACTGGAGGAGATGTATCCTTACTTCAATCAGAAATTCGGAAATGCATCCAGTATCCATCACCCTTTTGGATGGGACGCGGAGGAAGCGGTTGAGCTCGCCCGTGATAAAGTAGCATCACTTATTGGGGCCAGATCCTCTGAGATCGTCTTTACCTCGGGAGCAACAGAAGCGATCAATACGGCTATTTTCGGTATGGCAGGGGCTGGTGATCATATCATTACCTGTCTTACCGAGCATAAAGCCGTCCTGGATGTATGTAAGGCTCTGGAGCAGAGAGGGATTCGGGTGACTTATCTGAAGGTAAATGGATCGGGACTAATAGATCCTGCAGATCTTGAAGCTTCCATTAGCCCGGAGACCCGCCTTATCACCATCATGCATTCCAATAATGAGACCGGGATCATTCAGCCTATTGAGGCTATCAGTGAGATAGCTGCTAAGTATGGTATTCCGGTCATGACGGATGCAACGCAGTCCCTGGGCAAGATCCCGTTCAGCGTAAATGAAACCGCTGTGCATATGGCGGCCTTTTCAGGTCATAAGATCTACGCCCCGAAGGGAATCGGGGTATTGTATATCAGCAGTGAGTTGAAGACTGAATTAGACCCGCTGATATACGGAGGCGGGCATCAGCAGGGTCTCCGGTCCGGTACACTGAATGTTCCGGGAATTGTGGCAATGGGTAAAGCCTGTGAGATCATTTCAGATATAAGAGAATCTGAAATTGAAAAGATACGGGATCTTCGCGACCGTATGGAAAGTGCGCTTCTGAAAATTGAAGATTCAAGGATCAACGGGGCTGGTGCAAACCGACTGCCTAATGTTCTGAATATATCATTTGGCGGAATAGACGGTAGCCGGCTGATCCGGTCGCTGAAGGGGTTAGCGGTATCACAGGGATCAGCCTGCACTTCGGTTATGCAGGAACCCTCACATGTGCTCAAATCCATGGGTATATCCGATGATCGCGCTTTTGCATCCATTCGAATAAGCCTGGGTAGAAACACCACCCAGGAAGAGGTCGGCACCGCTGTTGAGATCATAAGATCAGCGGTAGAGAAACTTAAACTGCAGCATCAATGAGAGAACTGGATGCCTTAATAAAGAGCTACAAAGAAGCCGTTGAAAAGGATACAGGCTGTGTTCTGGCAACAGTTGTTCATGTAGAAGGGTCTTCCTACCGCAGAGCCGGGGCACGGATGCTGGTGGATGAATCCGGTATGATGACCGGTGCGATCAGCGGTGGTTGCCTCGAGGGAGATGCATTACGTAAAGCACTTCATGCTCTTCATAAGAAGGAAAATAAACTGGTTACTTACGACACCAGTGATGAGAACGACGCTGTGATCGGTGCCCAGCTGGGATGTAACGGGATCATTCAGGTTCTGTTCGAGCCACTTGATCCGGAGGATCCTGCTAATCCGATCGGACTGCTGGAAAAAGTATTATGTTCCAATGAACCAGCAGCCATCATAACCCTGTTCAACCTCGACCGGTCCGTAGTGCAGATTGGTACCGGAATGCTGGTTGATGGCCAGGAAAATTTAACAGGGACCGTTAAAAATGAGTCATTATTAAAGCAGCTCAAACTGGATGCTGCAGAAGCTCTCGGGCAAAAGGAATCCATGTTCAGAGAATATGTCTCCGGGATGAGCTCAGTTAATGCCTTTATCGAAGTACGCAAACCTCCGGTCCGACTGGTTCTGGTAGGTGCCGGAAATGACGCCAGTATACTGGCAGATATGGCCGCTAAGCTGGGATGGAATATAACCGTTACGGATGGAAGACGATCTCATGCCAGGGCAGACCGCTTTGTGAGTTCCTGCCAGGTCATCGTTTCCAAACCGGAAAAGATCCTTGAAGACGTTGAGATCAATGACCGCACGGCTTTTGTCCTGATGACGCACAACTATAATTATGATATGGATGTCCTGAAGATCCTGGCCGAAGAGACGGACGTTCCTTACATCGGGATCCTGGGTCCCCAAAAAAAATATCAGCGGATGCTGGATGATCTGAAGGATGAAGGAATTATTTTGACCGAAGATCAGCAGTCCAGAATATACGCTCCGGTTGGACTGGATATAGGAGCCGATACTCCTGCAGAAATAGCTTTGTCCGTGCTTGCCGAAATTCAGCAGGTATTATCAGGTGCTGCAGGTAATTCACTGAGGGAAATATCCGGGCCCATTCACAAGAATAAAAAAGAGAAGTTTAAGAAGGTGATCCTTGACTGATAAGACCCATATTGGAGTGATCGTGCTCGCTGCGGGATCGTCCAGCCGTCTTGGAAAGCCCAAACAGCTGGTCAGATATAAAGGTAAGTCCCTGCTGCAGCATACCCTGGATACGGTTAAGGAAACTGGAATTCAGACCGCAGTACTCGTAACCGGTGCCAACAGTGAATTGATCACTGAAGACCTTCAAAAGCATGCATTTATAACTGTCCATAACAACGACTGGCAAGAAGGAATGGCCGGCAGCATCAGGGCAGGACTTAAGCAGCTGACCAATACAGACCCGCAAATGAATGGAGTACTCATTATGGTATCGGATCAGCCATTCATATCAGCGGAGCTCATGGATAATCTGTGCTCCGCCTTCAAAGATCAGAAGGATCTTGTGGTGTCAGAATACAGAAAAACGGTCGGAGTGCCGGCGATCATAGGCCGTCATTATTTTGATGATCTGAATAAACTTACCGGCGATACCGGAGCAAAGAAGATCATGATGTCGAATCCGGAACACCTAAAGAAAGTGCGTTTTGAAAAAGGGGATATAGATATTGACACCTCTGCCGATATAGATCGGTTAAATCGCATTGAATCCTAGTTCATCAGATTTTAAGTTCAACCATGATCATAACAGTAAAATATTTCGGAGCCATCGCTGAAGCAACCGGTCTGCAGGAAGAAAAGCTGGACATGAGTGCCTTAGGAACCAAACTGGAGGATCTCCGGGATCACTGCCTTCACAAGTACGGGGCTATAAATGATCTGACCTTCAAGCTGGCAGTCAATCAATCCATTGAGGAAGAGATGGTTCTGAAGGATGGCGATGAAGTAGCATTTTTACCCCCATTTGCCGGTGGTTGATGAGTGCAGAACAGGACAGATATCACCGCCAGATTAAGCTCCCGGAGATCGGTAAGTCCGGTCAGGAGAAACTGAATAGAGCCAGCATTTTGATCGTGGGTGCAGGCGGACTTGGTTGCCCTGCAGCTCAATACCTTACCGCAGCCGGGGTTGGCAGGATCGGGCTGGTTGATTTCGACCGGGTAGACCTGAGTAACCTTCACCGGCAGGTCCTTTTTTCAGAGGCGGACGTTGGCAAGCCTAAAGCAGAAGCCGCAAAAAGCAGGCTAAAGCAGGTTAATAGTGCGGTGGAGATCAGGGCAATTACAGAGCATTTTGATAAAGATAATGCCCTCAGGCTGGTGAATGAATATGATATCATTCTGGATGGTACCGATAATTTTCAGACCAAATACATGATCAATGATGCCTGTGTATTGGCGGGTAAACCTTTCGTCAGTGCCTCAGTCTACAAGTACCAGGGACAGGTATCCGTATTTAATTATCAGGGCGGACCGTCTTACCGCTGTTTATATCCGGAACATAAACTGAAGGATGAAAGCAGTTGTGAAGAGACCGGTGTTCTAGGCGTATTACCGGGAATACTGGGTACCATACAGGCTGCAGAAGCGATCAAAATAACACTGGGTATAGGAAAAGTACTATCAGGAAAGCTGAAAGTGATCGACACATTCAGCGGAGCGGATCAGATGATCTCGTTTACCAGAAATGAGGAACAGATCGGGTTTGTTAAAGAGCGAGGGTTGATCCCGGAGATCGTGAAATGCGAGATCCAAGACAGATCCGCTTTATATCTCGATGTTCGTGAAGTTCATGAACAACCACAGGCGATCAATGAAAATGTAATGAGGATCCCGCTAAATGAGTTATCAGGAAGATCCTCTGAGATCCCCAGAGATAAAGAAGTGCTGGTTTTCTGTCAGACCGGCATCAGAAGTCTGAGAGCAATTGCATTACTGGAGAAGGAATACGGTTTCGATAATTTAGTGAATGTTGAAGGCGGAATTAATATGTTGATGACATGACAAAAAAAGCCCCCAAAAAGGTATTTACGGATGGACCGCTTTCTCCCGACATGGTAAGCGATTCTATTGCTGCGCATCAGGCAAAAACGAATATCGGTGCACACAGTATCTTTCTGGGACAGGTGAGAGCCGATAAGGTCGATGGTAAGATTGTTAAAGCCATTGAATATTCTGCCTACGAGGAAATGGCACTGAATGCATTTCATGAGATCAGGGAGAAAGCATTCTCCAGGTTTGAAGAAATGACTTGTTGCCATATCTATCACAGTCTGGGCACAGTGAAAACCGGTGAGATCTGTTTATTTGTATTCACTTCATCAAAACACCGCAGGGTAGCCATCGAATCCTGCGATTTCATTGTTGAGGAGATCAAATCACAGGTACCTATTTTCGGCAAGGAATTGTTTGAAGATGAATCCCATCAATGGAAGGTGAATACCTGATATGGTCGACATTACACAGAAATCAAATACACTTCGTATCGCAAAGGCACAGGCTATCGTGAAGGTGGGTTCTGCCGGGACCATCAAACTCATTGAAGAGGGTAAGATCCCGAAAGGGGATATTTTTGAAATCTCAAAAGCGGCAGGGTTACTCGGAGTAAAGAAAACTCCGGAGTTGT
The DNA here is from genome assembly GCF_040811775.1 of Balneola sp. MJW-20. Taxonomy (NCBI): domain Bacteria; kingdom Pseudomonadati; phylum Balneolota; class Balneolia; order Balneolales; family Balneolaceae; genus Gracilimonas; species Gracilimonas aurantiaca. The sequence continues at coordinate 1,351,866 of NZ_JBFNXW010000001.1, read as the reverse complement.
TACCGGACTGCCACCCGCTTCCGATAGAATATACCGGCATTGATTACCGGATCGAAGGACTGCAGATCATAATCGAAATGACGGTAAAGACCATATACAAGACGGGTGTTGAAGTGGAGGCTATGCACGGTGTCAGTGTGGTTGCACTCAATATGTACGATATGCTGAAACCGGTGGATAAGAATATTGAGATCAGCACGATTCGGTTGTTAGAGAAATCAGGCGGTAAGTCATCCTATAAAGAAAACGGAGAAGGACTGTCCGCAAAGATCGTGGTTTGCTCTGATTCGGTTTCTGAAGGTAAAAAAGAAGATAAGAGCGGAAAGATCATTGCAGATGCACTCAAAGAATACCGCCTGAAGGTCGATTATGAAGTTATTGCCGATGATACCGATAAAGTGAAGGATCAGGTAACTAATAATTCCGCAGACCTGCTGATATTTACCGGAGGAACCGGAGCCGGACCAAGAGATATTACCCCGGACACTATTCGCCCGATGCTGCATACAACATTACATGGAGTGGAGGAGGAGATCAGACGTTACGGTCAGGAACGAATGCCTTATGCCATGCTGTCCCGGTCGGTTGCAGGAATACGGGAAGGATGTGTGATACTGGCGCTTCCCGGTTCAACAGGCGGAGTAAAAGATGCGCTTAATGCCGTATTTCCACAGATCTTTCATGTATTTCATGTCCTGAAAGGCGGAGACCACCAATGAAGCCAAAGATAATTGATAACTTCGGCAGAGAGCATACCTATTTGAGGATCTCCCTCACAGACCGGTGTAATCTGAGGTGTTTTTACTGCATGCCGGAAGATGGGATCGAGCTGGTCGATAAGCCGAATATCATGACCCTGGAAGAGATCATCGGTATCTCAAGAGAGTTTGTGGATTTGGGAGTGGACACGATACGACTTACCGGCGGTGAACCGTTGATCCGAAAGAATTTTAGTTTTCTGGCCAGAGAACTCAGTAACCTTGGAGTGACCCTCAAGATCACTACCAACGGTATCGTGCTTGATAAATACCTGGATCTGTTTGAAGAGATCGGTCTTAAAAGGATCAATATAAGCCTGGATACACTGGATAAAGCAAAATCAGTATTTATTACCAAGCGCGATTATTTCGGTCGCATAATGGCGAATGTCTGTGAATGCCTGAAGCGTGGATTTGATATCAAGCTTAATGTGGTTCTTATCAATGATGTAAATGACGATGAGATCAATGATTTCATCCGTCTCACGGAAAGTGAGCATCTGGATATCAAATTTATCGAGTTCATGCCTTTTAAAGGGAATGAATGGGACTGGAGTAAGGGAGTCAGTGAACAGAGGATCCTGGATACGGTGAGTGAGGAATTCGGAAAGCTGACCAAACTGGAAGATCCTGCTCACAGCACATCCAGAAATTTTAGGGTCAAGGGCTATAAGGGATCCTTCGGAATTGTGAGTACCGTTACGAATCCATTCTGTGCGGGCTGTAACCGAATCCGCCTGACAGCAGATGGAAAGATGAAAAACTGTCTTTTTGCCGTATCCGAAACGGACTTGCTGACTCCATTCAGAAAAGGGAGCAGCATTCAGCCGGTGATCCTGAACTCTATTAAAGAAAAGAAATTCTCCCGCGACGGAATGGATCTGAAGATGGATGCAGACCACTACGAGCAGAACCGGTCTATGACCTCGATCGGAGGCTGATGATCTCCATAGAAGAAGCCCTGCAGCATATACAGCAACAAGCGGTCAAGCCAAACCGTGAAATGGTCTCTCTGGATCATGCATCAGGATATATCCTGGCTGAAGAGATCCGGGCGCCGTTCGACCTTCCTTCTTTTGATAATTCAGCCATGGATGGTTATGCAGTCTGCGGCGATCATTCAGTATTTACCATCATCGGGGAAGTTGCTGCCGGTAGTACAGAAGCTCACTCGTTAAGAGACGGAGAAGCTATGCGGATCTTTACCGGTGGTAAGGTCCCACAGAATACAACGGCTGTTATCATGCAGGAGAAGACCGATGTAGCAGGAGATCAGCTGAGAATTGAAGGTAGAGTAGAGTCAGGCAGGAATATTCGGCGCAAAGGAAATGAGCTCTCTGAGGGTCAGCTGGTATTTGAAGCGGGACATCGGATTAACCCCCCGTCTGCGGGCCTGATTGCTTCCCTTGGATTTGATAAGATCGCCGTTTACAAAAAACCGACTGTGACCATTATTGCCACCGGAGATGAACTGATCGATCCCGGGCAAGAGCGAAAAGAGGGACAGATCTATGATTCCAACTCTAAAGTGCTTTCAATGGTGCTGCATGACTTCGGTTATGAAGCTGCGGCGATCCATAAAATAAAGGATGAACTGGCTGCCACCCGGAGTGGAATTGAAGCTGCTCTCAGGAGTTGTGATGTTTTGCTGATCTCAGGAGGCATCTCAGTGGGCGATTATGACTTCACCAAACAAGCCCTGGAAGATAACGGCGTGGAACAGGTATTTTATAAGGTGTTTCAGAAGCCCGGGAAACCACTGTATTTCGGGAAAAAAGGGGATCAATATGTATTTGCCTTACCTGGTAACCCAGCGTCTTCTTTAACCTGTTTCTATGTGTATGTGTTGCCTATGTTGCAACGCTTATGCGGTGGAAAAGGTCAGGGTCTGAAGCGTATCGATCTGCCACTATCTCATGATTATGTGGTAAGCTATGACCGCCCGGTATTCCTGAAGACTAAAGTAAATGAAAATGAAGCTGAGATCCTGGATGGACAGGGATCTTCGATGATCCATTCGATGGCTCAGGGCAATGCACTGGCATATGTTAAAGGCCCTGCTGACCTGAAGGCAGGGGATAAGGTCCAATGTTTATTGATGGAATGATATGCCTGTAGAGATCCTGCTTCCAGTCCTGTTCTTTCTTGTCGCCCTATGCTATTCTTCAGTAGGTTTCGGCGGAGGATCAAGCTACCTCGCGATCCTGGGTATATTTCTGACCGATTTTCACGAAATAAGATCCACAGCACTAATACTTAATCTTACCGTGGTTTCGGTGGGTACTATCATGTATATGCGAAACCGGGTATTCGACTGGAGGGCCTTCTGGCCCTTTCTGGTCAGCAGTATCCCGATGGCCTACCTGGGAGCACAGCTTCGGCTCACCGAACAGGTTTTCTTTATGATTTTAGGCAGTTTGCTCCTACTTGCCGGGGTCGCCCTGATCTACAAGTTTATGAAGACTCAGTATGAGCACAGAGAATTCAGTACTAGCCGGCGCCTGGGACTCGGTGGTGCAATAGGATTATTTGCAGGAGTTTCCGGAATAGGAGGAGGTATCTATCTTTCTCCCATACTGAATATGCTTGGGTGGAAAGATGCCCGTAAAATAGCCTCCCTGGCATCTATTTTTATCCTGGTTAACTCTGCCGCCGGGCTGACAGGTCTGCTGGTCTCGGGTACTTTTAGCTATGATCCTGATCTTCTCCTAACACTGGTGATCGGAGTTTTTGGCGGCGGGCTCCTTGGATCATACCTGTCTAATAGTAAATTCAATACCAGGATCCTTGGATTACTGACAGCGGTTCTTGTGATTTATGTAGGACTGCGGCTTATCTTGCTGCACAGCCTGGGAATTAAAATATGATCTATGAAAATTGAATCTATACACATTGGCAGAACAAAAGAAGTGGTTCACAATAACGAAAGCATTCGCACCGGTATCTTTAAAGAATTAGTATTCGGTGCTCAGTTTGTGACCAAAACCGGAATCAGGGGAGATGAGCAAGCTAATCTGAAAGTACATGGAGGCATCTATAAAGCGGTATACGCGTATCCTTCTGAGCATTACGAATTTTGGAAAAGTAAGAGACCGGATCTTGAATTCAGTCCCGGACGATTTGGTGAGAATCTGTGCGTATCCGGAATGGATGAAAATGAAGTATGTGTGGGTGATGAGTTTCAGGTAGGAGAGGTTATTCTCAAAGTCACAACTCCGCGTATGCCCTGCTCTAAGCTGGGGATCAAAATGGGTGATATGGGTTTTGTGAAGGAATTCCTGCAGGCAGAAAGAAGCGGATTTTATTTTAGTGTGCTTAAGGAAGGAGAGATTGAAGCCGGAGAAAATATTTCTAAGATCGGTGATGATGGTCACGGGCTAAGCATAAAAGAGTGCGTGCAGTTATTCACGGAGCGAAAAAAGGATAAAGAGCTACTCAATAAAGCGATCAGCTGCCCAAGCCTGATCGACAGCTGGAAGGAGGACTTTAGTACTCAGCTGCAGAATATTCAGAGTGATAGTTGAGAGGTGAATCGTTGGTAGTTGGTGGTCAAACGAAAATCATAGAGTCATAGAGTTTGATTGGGCGGTGTGCTTCAGAATTAAGGATTCAAAAAAACCCGGCCAAGTAAATCGACCGGGTCTCATTAAATCACAAATTGCTTCGAGCTTTTATTCAAATCGTATCATAACCGGATTACCGGTTTTGACGGATTCTTTGGAAGCTTTATCAACTGCCTCAATGACTTCCTTGTCGGTAGAACCTTCCGGCACTACGATCTCTGCGCCTTCTATTGCTGACATACTTCCGCCTGCAGCACAGGTTACCGTGATCTGCATGGGAGTATAAAGATTAAAAGTAATAGCTGAGACGAGACCGTTGAGGAAACTGATCTGAGTTTCAACAATAGCAGCCCCGTTCGGACACTGACTGGCCACACTGACTTCATCTGGGGGAACCAACCCAAAAATGAATCCATGTGCCCATGGTTTGTCTATCACCGTTGAGGATGGCTGTTTACCCGTGGTTACTTTTGCATGGAAGCATGAACTAAGCATGAACATTACTAATACAAAAGGTAGAATTTTAATGATTCTCATAAAGTACTCCGTTATTTGTTTTGATTGGTTCAGGATTGAAATGGTCCTGGCTCTGTCTCCTAAGTATCCCGCTCAAAGTGCTCAGAGTTTAATTAAAGATTTAAGCTTATTACCAAATAATGACAAGATTATTTACCTAAATATTTGAAATAATTAAATAAAAAAAAGAAGCAAAGAGATAGTGCTTAAGTAAATAATATATCATGCAACAATTAATGAATTTTAAACGTAATAAGTAAATCGTGTGTTTGAAATAAGCGCCATTAATTTGATAGCGCATTATACTTATAAAGCAGCTCAATTGATGAATTCTAGGTTTAATGTTATTTTTATATGTTAGCATGTATAAATAAAGAGAGGTAAAAATGTTTGATTCAGCTCCACGCCTGAGAAGGCTTGCCATTCTTTTTTTAGGAGTATTTATAACAGCATTTGGTAAGCCGGATACCGGTATCTATGAAGAAGGATTGTCTGCAAGAGACAATGGACAAATAATGAAGGCTTTGGATATCTGGTACTCTGTTGTAAAATCATCAGGTCCGGATGATTATGATCCGAGAATAGGTTTTGCATATATAGAGCTTGTGACTCAGCGAGAGATGAAGCAGAATTACAGGAAGGCTAATGAGATGTATTTTTGGGCATTGAACGGCCTGAAAATGTCAGAATTTAAAGAAGTCTATGAAGCCGAACTGAATCGTATCTCACCTCTTATCACGCCTAAGCAAAGAAAAGCTTTTCAGAAAGATCTGAATAACGAAGATCCTGCATTTTTTGATGATATAATTCAGGTCTGGAACCAGTTGGATCCCACACCTATTACTCCCTACAACGAACGCTTAATGGAGCATTGGGAAAGAATAGGAGAGATCAAGAGAAGGTATGCGGGTACGAATTACGGACTCGAAGAAATGCTGGATAAGGATTCGAGAGCAGAAACTTATATTAAATACGGTGAACCGGATCGTCTGAGAAAGGGAGTTTTGTCATATAACGTCGCATCGGTAAAACGTTGGATAAGAGAGCGGATGTCAGATAATCCCACGCCATTTCAGCCGAACAGCAGCGAGAACCGGTTTCAGAATCAGCTGGAAAACCAGCTTGAAGATCAGATCAGAAGTTATCACTCAAATCAGGAATACGAGGTCTGGATTTATCAGAACCCTAGTTATTACAGCGATAAGGTAGTTTATATATTTGGCAGCGATAACGCCGGGCGATCATTCAAAATGAAAAGAAGTGTGGAAGATTTTATCCCGCATGCGGCTTTCAGTATGGGGCAAAGAAATAAGATCGCCGTCGACCTTACCGTAAATGAAAGTTCAGTAGCTGCTATTGATGGTGAAGGGGACGGATTGGTGTCGGGTACTTCAGTTAATCCCAACGATACGCAGGTTAATTTCGGGGAGAATATAACCCCGGCTGTGATCATGCAGCTTATGTATTATGAGCAATTACTTGCAATCGATGAGCTGTTTGCAAATTCCTATGATAATATTGTTGCATCCTACGCAGATTTCACGAATCCTCTGAGTATTTCCCTGGCAAGCAGCGCAAGGAACAGGAATATCGGTGCAGTAGCCCGTTTGCAGTCCTCAATGCCGGAACAGAAATCAGAGATCATCAACAAAGTAAGTGAAATTGATATAGAGGCTTTTCCCTATCGCTTCCTCGATAAAGAGAATAAGCCGTACACTATTTTCTTTGTTCAAAGTGATGCTTATAAAGCTTTCTCTACCGATTATTTTAATAATAAGTATTACAATGAGGAGCAGGAGAAACTTAAGAACTACGTTTATCAGCACGAATTGAGAGTTTTTGATGAGAAATGGAATCCTAAAACGAGCCTCACCTATAAACCCTTACTGGACGTGAATTTCAATATCCAAAAAGCTGATGCCGGTTCGGTCTTTATTCTTCCGTTCACATCTGTTGATGATCAGGTTGTACTGGCAGCAACATTATATAATCAGGACCCGGATGCGATATCTCCTGTAAAGAATACTCCGTTTGATGATGAACTCAGAGGTTTAGGCAAAACGATCACAAACAGCCCCTATCCACTGGAAAATGATGTATTCATGATGAGTGACATCGTTCTTGGATATCAAAAGCTTGAGAATGATAAACTGCAGTTTCCATTTATTATCAATAATAAAAATGAAATACCCATAGGAGAGAACCTGGTATTTTATTTTGAAGTGTACAATATCAATATGCAGTCCTCCGGTACCGGTAAATTCACTTTGGAGCTTAATATGATACCCAAAAGACGGGGACTATACCGGTTATTCAACCGCAATAATGGCAGCGTTGGGCTAACTCTGAACTTTGAGAGTGCAGAAGCACTATTCAGTGAAGTGATCGAGATGCAAACTGCTAACCTTGAGGCAGGTAATTATACACTGCGCATCAAGGCAACAGAGAGCTCAACCAACGAAGTGGTTGAAAGGGAAATTGATATTATGGTATCTGATTCCCCGGATGAGGGAGAAAACTAATAACACCCAGTTCCTCTACATTAATCTTCCAGTGCAGTGGTTCTTTCTGAAGCTATACTAAAAGACTCTTCGAACTGCTGATTGATCACATTTTGATTTCCCGGGTCTATTGGACTAAGCAATGCTCCTGATTGTGATGGGTCCGCGAACCACTCAGCTGAATTTCCGATGAGAGTGAGGATCATCGTTTCCTGTCGATCGGTCAGATTGATCTCGGTGTATGAAATGGACCGGTCAAATTCATATTGAGAGTTATATCTGAATATTTCTCCGTTATATCTTCCGGCTATTGAAAATGATAAGGGATTTCCTTCATTAGCAAGAGTATTATCTGAGATACCACTTTCCGCTGAAAACAGTTGAACCTGCATTCGGAAGTCATCATAATCTTCGAGTCCGCCAAAACCAACATTGGCATTAACGATCTCCTTTGGATTATCCAGGTCAGCCTGTGAATAGCTAAAAACAAAAGGCACATTTGAATTCAATGAATCGTCATTGGTGGTTATCACCCAGAATCTTGGGACAAACATCCTGACACTTTCAATTTCAATAGTATCAGTAGGGCTTGTATAGATATTATTCAATCCTGAAAAAGTATATTCCACCACAACTCTCTTTTCAAGTTCTATAGGGTCGGTTTCCAGGCATGCATTCAGGCTAATGGCAATCAGAAAAACAAGGGGTACAAGTTTAAATCTCTTCATGTATGAGTCATAATTAATTTCAGAAAGTATAAATATAAAAAAAGGCCGTGAGGATTGCTCACGGCCTTTAAACGGTTTAAAACCTTTTTTAGTCTGAACCGAGAATGGTCAGAGTATAGGTTTTAATATTTTCACCAGCTTCGTAACCGGATCCACTCTCAAGAACCAGAGTTAATACTCCGCTCTGGCCAGCAGTCAGAGGACTGTCAAGCACATCAAGTGAAAGGTTAGCAGAAGCAGAACCAGATGAAATGGTTACTGGTGATGTAGTATTGAGGCTGTAATGCGTTCCTGCAACAGCAGTTGTATTATCAGCATCAACACCGAATGCAACAGCAATGTCACTGTCAGCAAGTCCGGCAGCTGAGATCAGCTGAATTGGATTTGTAACAGTTATAGCTGCTCCACCAGCGGCTGGTTCTGTAACTGTCTGAGACAGATTACGAAACTCCACCACATTTGGTCCGTCATACGTGTAATCAGGTTGTTCAAACAGATCGTTTAAGCAACCAGTAAGAAAAAACGGCACCAGCAGAAGTGGTACGATCTTTTTTATGTTTTTAAATGATTTCATATCAAACATTTTAAGAGTTCTTATTTAGTTGCTTAGTTATAACCAGGATTCTGAACGAGTTCAGGATTATCATCCAGGTCATCAGGATCGATATCATCAAGGAATCGAACATCTGTATATTGGATGGTAACCGCAGAGCCCAGAACTTCAGGATCCTTAGTTATTGATCTTCCAAGACGCTTAAGGTCGAAGAATCGCTGTCCTTCAAAAGCCAGCTCGCGACGTCTTTCATCAAGAATATCGTCGATGGTTGGAGCAGCAATGTCAGCTACGCCTCTGGCAGCTCTCAGAGTATTCAGGGCACCGGCAGCAGTACCACCAGTTGCACCGTTTAGGTATGCTTCTGCCTGAATAAGCAACATTTCAGCAACTCTGAAATGCGGGATATCATCAGTAAACTGACCTTTTTCACCGAACCACTTAGTGATCATAAGACCACCGTTGTTGGTACATCCGGATACTGGGGCGTTTTCCTGCTGAGAGAAGCACGGAGTGAACCAGTTCCAACGCTGATCGTTAGCCTGATCGTACAGAGCTAAGAGAGAGTTGGTTGGGATCTGTGCTACCCATTGCTCTGACGAATAAACATTCAGAGAAGAGTTAATACCCTGACCTTCAGTATTAGGATTTACTTCCACTTCAAAGATAGCCTCAGGATGTGTTGAGAAAACAGTTTCATCAAACATAGTGACTACGTCTGCACCTGTTGCTAATGCAGCAGAGGTGTTAGACAATGCGGAAGCAGCATTATTCGCAGCAGCTTGCCAGTTACGTGCATAAAGCTCAACACGTGCCAGAAGGGCATATGCTGCGGCTTGTTGTACGTAATTACGGCTACTTTCCTGATTCTGTCCTAGCAGAGTGATTGCTTCACCCAGATCACTTCTGATCTGAGAATATACTTCAGCAACTGTGTTTCGCGGGCGGGCATCAGCTTGAGTCAGACCAAGAACTGGCTCGGTTCTGATGATGATACCTAAGTCCCATCCTGCACCGTCACCACTGGATGGTGAGTTGCCTGGTTCGTAGCCAAGGGCTCTTACCAGGTGATGCATTGCGAATGCACGGAAGAAGTAAGCCTCTCCCTGGTACTGAGATTTCTCAGCTGCAGGGATTACTCCATCAGGAATTGCACCAATTACGACGTTAGCATCCTGAATCAGGTTATATGCAGCTGTGTAATGGTTCATACCCGCGCCGAACTGAAAGGTAGAATAAGCGTTAAATCGGCTTGAGCCGGTTCGGTTATAAGACTGATCTCCCAGAGCTTCTGGGCCAATCATATACTGAGTCGTATACGTAAAACTGTGTAGACGACTATACAGTTGAGTTCTGAATGCACGGACGGATCCGGCATCACTGAACGCAACTTCCGGTGTGATCGCAGTAGTTGGTTCTACATCTTCTAGTACTTCAGTACAAGCCTGAAAACTGAAAACCACCAATGCTACTGCAAGTAATTTGGATAAGTTCTTCATAGTTAATCTCATTTAGAATTTATTCTTAGAACTGGATTTCAATTCCACCGTTGAACTGCAGTGCAGATGGGAAGGAATTTGAGCTCTGCTCAGGATCAAGTCCTGTGTAAGCAGTCCAGGTGTACAGGTTGAGACCTGAAGCAAATAATCTTACGCCACGCAGATTTACTTTCTCCAATACAGAAGAAGGTAAGTTGTAGCTCAGAGTAACGTTCTTCAGTCGGATATAAGAAGCATCTTCGTAGAAGTTGTCTGCTTCAGTAGTCCTTGGATCAGCAGTTGACCCGTCTGGAGGACCTACTACAGTTGCATACAATCTTGGCACTCTGGTGATATCACCAGGCTGCTGCCATCTGTCTCTTAAGTAAGTTGCGTTAGCACCTACTTCGAACAGAGTATTGTTCAGGAAGTACATTTCCTGCTGCATGAACTGCCAGCGTCCAAAGCTGTACTGTAAGAATACATCTAAGGAAAGACCTTTGTAGCTAAATGTGTTACCGAATCCACCGATGATGTCTTCTTCACCGCCGCCACCCCAGAAGGTGTTGTCTGTCGGACCTGGGCGATAAGTGATGTCACCGTTAGAGTCGTACCACATTGGGCGACCGTCGGCTGGGTTAACACCAGCGTAAAGTGGTGACCAGATAGCCAGACGAGACTGACCGATCGCGAATGGAGTAAGACCTGAGCCTAACTGCTCCTGACCTGCGTTCAGAGTCCTAATTTCGTTACGCTGGAATGCAACGTTGAAATTAGATGTCCACAGGAATCCGGCACGGTCGAGGTTAATTGAGTTCAACTGAATCTCAATACCTTCGTTTCGGATAGAACCTACGTTCTCTGTGATAGAGTTGAAGCCGGTATCTTCAGGAAGCGGACGTCCCAGCAGAAGCTGGTTGTTGTCTCTCTGGTAAGCATCGATAGATGCAGAGAGGCGGCCTTTGAAGAATGCAGCGTCAATACCGAGGTTAAGTTCTTCAACTTCCTCCCAGGTAAGTACGTTGTTAGCCAGAGAAGAAATAGTGAAACCGTTTCCTCCCAGGTATGTACCACCAGAACCTACAATACCACGGGCAGCAAAGTTACCAATGTTATTGTTTCCGGAAGTACCATAACCACCACGGAATTTCAGTTCTTCAACCCAGTCTACATCACTCATGAAGTCCTCTTCAGAGACCCTCCAAGCAGCGGTAATTGATGGGAAGAATCCCCAGCGCTCATCAGCACCGAAACGGGAAGAACCGTCATAACGACCGGTTAAAGTCACAAGATATCTTTCGTCATAGTCATACTTAACTTTAGCAAAGTAACCAGCCTGTCGGAATTCAGTTCTGAAACCAGAAACTGTTCTTGGATTAGCAGTTACGTTAAGTACGTCAAGAAGTCCGTTAGCTAGTCCAATACCGAAAGAGGTAAAGACGTTAGACTCTTCACGACGATACTCAGTACCAACCAGAGCACTTACATTGTGTACTTCATCAAAAGTACGCTGTGCGGTAAGTACAGTGTTTGTGTTCCAGTTAACAGTTCCGCGATCAGCTTCAAATACCTGTCCGCCTAAAGAAGAAGCGAGAGGAGGTCTGAACTGAGAGTCACGCACGTTACGGTAATCGAGTCCCCAAAGGGTAGTCAGAGTTAACCAAGGTGCGAAGTCGTAAGTAGCGTTAACGTTACCAAGAATCTGAACGTTTTTGTTCTTACGTCTTACAAGATCTTTCTGCAGTGCGATGTTGTTTCGCAGTCCGAAACGTGTATTAGCACTGTAGCCTTCTGGTCCATCCTCATCGTATGGGAATGACACAGGTGGCTCGAAAGAAGAAGCAGTTACCGGACAGTTAATAAAGTTACCATCCTGGCAAACACCATTCTGACGAGTAGCAGAAAGGTTCAGGTTAACACCACCACGCAGTCTTTCAGAGAACTGCTGATCGATGTTAGTTCTGATGTTGAATCTGCGGAAACGAGAGTCAAAGATATGACCTTCAGTTTCTTCAAATCCACCAGCGATGTAGTAAGAAGTCTCATCACTACCACCTGATACAGTTACATTGTATCTCTGAGCAAATCCTTGATCAAAGATAACATCCTGCCAGTCTGTGTTCCGGACATCAGAGAAGTCAGCTTCGGTAGGTACCGGCTGGCCGTATGAAGGAATGATCACGTTTCTTACGAAAGAGTCACCAATACCGGCACCGTTTGTAGGAGCGAACTGGTTCTCATACGCTTCTGCGTAGGTACGAGACCACTCAGGAGCATCCATAAGATTGAAACGCTTGATTTCTTCACGATAACCGAACTCAGAACGAGCGGTAATGTTAGTCGTACCTTTACGTCCTCTCTTAGTGGTGATGATAACAACACCGTTAGCACCCTGAGCACCGTAGATAGCAGCAGAAGCAGCATCTTTCAGTACCTCGATGGACTCGATGTCCTGAGGGTTCAGAGAGTTAAGAGGAGTCTGGTCAGACTGTGAAGACTGGTTAGCGAAGGAGATCTGAACACCGTCAACGATGTAAAGTGGCTCCGAACCAGCGTTAATAGACCCGTTACCACGTACTAACACGTCGAAAGATCCGCCAGGGTTACCTGAGTTAGATCGAATCTGTACACCGGCAGCACGACCCTGCAGGATAGATTCAGTGTTCTGTACAGGAACGTTTTCGAAGTCTCTTGAACTTACTTTGGCAACCGAACCTGTTGATTCCCGTTTGGTTTCAACACCATAACCGGATACAACAACTTCGTCCAAACCAAGAATATCTTCTTCGAGTTGAACGTCTACTGTTAAAATACCAGAACCAACTTCGATGACCTCTTCGTAGGTTTTATAACCAACGAATCGGACAACCAAGGTGTAAGTTCCGGCAGGAACATTGGTAATTGTGTACTTACCTTCAAGGTTCGTCACATTACCTTTGGTTATTTCTTTTAGAGAGACGTTAGCTGCAGGAACCGGTTCACCGTCCATGTCGGTAACCGTACCTGTGACCACTCCATTCTGAGCAAATGCTGCAAAAGGTATGATCAAGGCTAACATCAATGAGAGCTGTAGCTTTTTAAACATAGTAGCCTCTAGATTAATTAATGTTAACTAGTTTATTAAGTATTTATTAAGCACGTGTTAAAAAGTATTAACGCGCAGCCAATAATATCATAAGTTGGAGAGTGAAAAACAAAATATTATCGCAACTTTTTATACTGCATAAACGTTACAAAAGGTCTTGAAAGCCCTTTTTTAGGATCAGCAAAGGAGGGTGTTGCCGATAATCCTGTATTAGTTAGCAGTGAAATGGTTGACAATTATACGTTTATTGCCGCAAAGGTGCTTTTTTACCTATAAATAAGGTTGTGCGTCAGAGATTATCGCGAAGTACGGTTCCATTCAGCCACCGTTGTATCTGCTGGTATTGCACATTATAATATTGCTGGCTTCGGTTCAGCAGATAATTATAGTAGGGGTAGAATTCACTTCTGACCCTTGGAGTCTCAAAAAAGAAATTATCTTCAAAGCGGCTCATATTATAGGAGTAAGACCACCGCATTCGATCCAGTGAAGTTTCGACCTGCAGCGGAGGACCGAATAAAATATAGATCATGCCAGGATCCGTTTTCCAGCCTTCTTTAAAGTTAGAAAACTGTTTATTAGCCTCTTCCACTCTTTGGTAATATAATTCCAGTACCTGTTTTGCTTTAGAGGCACTTTTGACGTTTGACAACCAGAATCTATCGATCTCCTTTTTAAGGGAGTCGTTATCACTGATCGACATTAGTTTTTCGTGATCGTCATCATCCATCAGATAATGCAGCGGAGCGGCAAGTTCCCTTGCAGATCTGATTGCAGGGTAATTGGGGCTTTTGATGCCAAAGTCGCGTGCTTTAAATAGTTCTCTGTCTTCATCCAGCCTCGATGTTACTTCAAAACGGTAGTTTCCCCTTTCCAGATCCGTGAACCAGAACTGAATTAAAACACTTCCCGGCTGAAGCAGGGTACGCCTTGATTCCTGGATGACTTCAAAGCGGTCATAATCAATACCTTTATATGGGAGACTCGCAGTTGGATAGTTATAATAGGTCAGCGGATTAGCGATTGATGTATCTGATCTGAATCTTAATAATCTGGATTCAATGGTCAGCGGATTATCCGGATCATTATTTGTAACCTGAAATTCCAGACGCAATGAATCTACACTCTTTTGTACATCATAGGTAGTGACCGGAAAAAAGCCGGTTCTTTCTTCTTCCAGCTCTTTACCCAGTACGCGGATATTGGTAATGTGAGGGGTAATATCATCGGGATCAGGAATGATAACGTCAGCAGACCTGGATGTCTGCTTGCCGGAACTGTTATCTATTAAGGTGACATTCACCGTATATCTGCCCGGGCTGGATTGGATATTCCTGTTAAAGCTGAATACCCGCTGGCTTTGTACAATATTAGGCTGACTATCACGGATCACAATAGGAAACTGAAGATTTTGAGGGGTACTTTCCGGGTTCTCTTTATCTATGATCTGAATATCAACGCTCAGACTGGCCTGAAATCGATTATTTACCTTTTTAAATACAACACTTCCGTATACGATGTCTCCAACCACTTCAATGATCGCCTGGTTTTCAATATCGAAAAGGCCGGATGCGACCATTCGAAGCTCCGGGTATCCCGGTCTGAAGTAATAACCTTCACCCCGGTCAACATTTTCTACATAAGTGTTGTTGCAGGACACAACCAGAAAAGATATAAGCGCTAAGCAAAATGCTTTAAAAAAAGACTTCATTAATTCCTTATACTTGTTAGATGCAATAAACGACTGTATTAATTAATCAAATATTACCCTGATAACATTCGATATTTTAACTGCATTGATCTGAGTTTGTTGCGTAATTAATCACATTTGAATTATAAATAAGTACACTACATGATATCTGCAAGGCGCCGTACTAAAATTGTTTGTACGATAGGACCCAGTTGTGATTCTCAGGAGCAAATCGAAAACCTGCTGTTACACGGAATGAACGTTGCCCGACTTAATTTTTCTCATGGTACACATGAGGATCATTCCAAAGTGATCCAGCGGATCAGAAAAGTGGCTCAACAATATAAATACAGCATTCCGGTCTTAATGGACCTTCAGGGACCAAAGATACGAGTTGGTCAGATGAGAGACGGTGGTGTTGAGTTAGAGACCGGAAGCATTGTGCGAGTTACTGCAGAGGAGATCATCGGGGACGAGAAAACGGTCCCGATAGATTATAAGAATCTCATTCATGAAGCAGAGGTTGGGAATAGTATCCTGCTGGATGACGGCCTTCTGGAATTTAAGGTCGTAGAGAAACATCCGGATTCCCTTAAAGTGAAAGTGGTGGTTGGCGGTCTCCTCAAACCAAGAAAGGGAGTAAACCTTCCGAATGTTCGCATTTCCATTCCCTCAATGACGGAAAAAGATATTAAAGATCTTGAGTTCGGTCTGTCACAGGATGTGGACCTGGTGGCTTTATCATTTGTGAGATCAGCTAAGGATATCCGTGATATTATTTCTAGGATCAGGGCAACAGGAAGTCAGGCAGGGATCATTGCAAAGATAGAAAAGCCGGAGGCCGTTGAAGCTATTGATGAGATCATTGAAGAAGCGGACGGGATCATGGTTGCCAGGGGAGATCTGGGTATTGAGATCCCTACTGAGGAAGTACCGATGGTACAGAAGATGATCATTGATAAATGCAGACAAGTGGGGAAGCCGGTTATCATTGCCACCCAGATGCTGGATTCAATGATCAATAACCCCCGCCCAACCCGGGCCGAAAGTTCTGATGTGGCCAATGCCGTTTTTGATGGAACGGATGCGGTGATGTTATCCGGAGAAACAGCAAGCGGGTCCTTCCCGATGGAAGCGGTGAATGTGATGGATCGTATTTGCCGGTCTGTTGAGGACCAGTCTGCCCACATATATAATAGTCTGGTTTATCGAAAACCGGAATGGAAAGAAAAGCAGATCGTGGAATCACTGGCCTATTCCTGTGTGACCATAGCTGAAAACGTAGAAGCGAAAGCTATTGGGACCATTACGCATTCAGGGAGTACGGCACGAAGAATTGCAAAATTCCGCCCGAGAGTACCTATAGTGGCATTCACGGAAAGCCAGAAGATCCGCCGGCAATTAAACCTTGTATGGGGTGTGCATTCAGTACGGTTGAAAGAATTATACGACACTGATACTTCGGTTAAGATGATGGAGCAGTATCTGGAAGAAAATGGTATGGTCAAGAAAGGAGACCGGGTAATACTTGCCACCGGTATGCCGATTCCAAAAAGAGGGCGCACAAATATGATCAAGGTAAGTACTATTCAATAATTTCATTTGTTGTACAGGCGATGAAGTTCCTTAAGACCACATATGGTTTGGTGCTGTTGCTGTTTATCGGAATCTTATTTTCCGGTTGCAGGACTTCATTCCGATCCGGCTGGACCAATTTTAATGCCTACTACAACACCTTCTATAATGCAAAAAGGCATTATCAGACCGGCCTGGATAAGGTCATGAATCAGAATGTGGATTATAATCCGGAGGTGCCGATCCGGGTACACAGAAAACCGCTGAATGCAGGATCTCAGGATTTCCAGCTGGCCATTGAGAAGGGCGCTGATATTCTTCGAAAATATGATGATTCCAAATGGGTGGATGATGCGCTGGAACTCATAGGGAAGTCCTATTATTTCCGTCAGGAATATTTTTCAGCCGACCAGAAATTTGATGAATTATATTCTGCCTCAACCGATCTGAGGAAACGACAGACCAGTGTATTATGGAAGGGTAAGACCCTGCTCGAGCTGGAAGTATATAATCAGGGTATAGCTTATCTGAATGATCAGTTACTTGAATTTGAAGGCCAATGGGCTAAAGATCTGAAGGCTGAGATCCATGTTGTTTTAGCTGAAATATATATTCAGAATGAAGATTGGGGAAATGCCAGAAACAACCTCGAGACCGGAGTGCGCGACCTGCCCGAAAAAGAGCTTAAAGAAAGAAGTTATTTTCTTTTAGGGCAGATCAATGAACGGATCGGTGACCGCGAAGCTGCACTTGAAGCCTATGATAAGGTGTCGGATCACTTTACCGAGTACAGGGTGCAGTATCTGGCCAGGAGAAAGAAAGCAGACATGGCTCGCACACTGGGCAGAAATGATCTGGCGTTATCCATATTTAACAGTATGGTGCGAGATGATAAAAATACTGAATTCAGAGCGGAGCTGAATTACGAACTAGGGAGAACTGAACAACTAAATGGTAATATCCGTGCTGCTGAAGAGATCTATAAATCAATTCTAAGAAATCCACTTATTCAGCCGGATGCATTGACCCGGGCAAAAACCTATTACGGACTCGCTGAGATCTATCGGTTCTCTTTTGATGACTTCAAACTTGCTGCAGCATATTATGATTCAGCTGCTCAGCAAAGGGCCGATATTACAAAACTCCCGGAAGATTTTAATGCGGATGAGTTGGCCTCATCCTTTGGTCAGTACTCCGATATTAAAAATGACATTATTGAACAAGACAGCCTGCTCAGTCTTGGTAAGATGAGTCCGGAGGCCCGGGATTCTGCTATTGCGATTGTCAGAGCCCGGAAGATCGCAGAACTGGAGGAACAAAGAAGGGCTCAGGAAAATCAGCAGAATACGTTGGTAAACCTTGCCGCCACTCCTGAACAAAATGAAAGCAGTAACACCGCCAACGGCTTCCTAAATTCTGCAAATCCTGTGGCACAGCAGCAGGGCAGGCAGGCATTCAGAGCGATATGGGGTGACCGGCCTTTGGTTGATAACTGGCGTTATGCATCCATACTTCAGAGGAGCATTGAAGATGATCTGACGGATGCAAATGAAGAGGGAACGGCTGCTTCGGATGAGCTGATGATGGTGGAAATGGATCTGAGCCGTATTCCGATAAGTGAGGCAGACCAGGATTCAGTTGAGAATATCATATCAAGGTATCAATATCAGCTTGGGAACCTCTTTTTCCTTTCTCTGAATGACCCGGACAGTGCAGCATATTATTTTGAAAAAGCTTATCAACCTGAGAAAAGTAATGATATCAATCCTGCAGCTTTGTATTCACTATCAGAGCTATATGATATCAATGGCAGTAAGAGCCGGTCAAGAGCTTTGGCTGAAGAACTGATAAACACCTACCCGGCCACTACCTTTGCCCTGCGTTTATCTGAGAAGTATGAAATGCAGCTTCCGGTAAGTACTGATTCAGTTCTTCAGGATCCCCTGGAGAGATACTATTATATCCGCACCGATACCTCAACCACAATTTCAGCAGAGGCTAAGCAACTGATAACATTCAGTGAAGAGTACCGGAATACCTTACTGGCAACAGAGGCATTAAACGATGCTATACAGCTTTATTTGAAAAAAGCCCGGGAGGAGGAAGGCTTTCAGGAATTACAGGAGGTATGGCTGGCTCAGAAACAAAATAGGATCAATGAGCAAAAATCATTCGCCCAGTATCAGGATTCAGTTAGTCAGGCTCTTGCTGATACGTCTTTGTCACTGAGCGACGAGGAAAGGGCCGGTCTACAGGAAATAGCAGATTCAACTCTTGAAGAAACAGATCTCTCAGAATTTTATCCCTATAAGAGTGCCGGCTGGGATACGGTCAGAACACTGGTGGATCAATACCTGGTCGCTTTCAGGAACGGACCACACAGAAGCAGACTGGAAATACTTAAAAGGGAGCTCGCAGTCCCGGAAGAGAAACCGGAACAGGATACGGTTGCAACCGATGCGCAGGAAGAAACAGAATTAACTGAAAGCAATGTATACGTTGACTGTGAAGAAATAGATGCCGAACTCCGTCTCAGGGGTAATGCGAGACAAGTAAACAGTGTTTTCCGGGCCGTCTTAAGTGGTAAAGAGGAGTTGAAGGTACGATTTTACCTTAATACCCGTGGTATTCCTGACCGGTATGAGATCCTGAATGAAGATCTTTCAGAAGAACAAACCAGCCGCGTAAATGATATTTTAAACAGAGGGTTGTCTTTTGAACCGATCCTGAGAGAAGGTCAGGCAATTAAAGCGGCCTGCACATACAGGGTAGATTTAACTGAGTAAAGAAGACTTGATCCTCCGAACCAGTCCGGGGCCCTCGTATACTAAGGCAGTATAGATCTGTAAAAGGTCTGCTCCTGCATCGATCTTTTTCCGGGCAGAATCTTCATCATGTATTCCGCCTACGCCGATAATGACACGGTCTGAGGGAACGGATTCACGGATCCATGAGATCATATTAGTGGATGCCTCTTCAATTGCAGCTCCACTCAGTCCGCCATTTCCGATCTCTCTTACAGCAGCCGGAGAGGTTTTCAATCCAATTCGTTTAGAGGACGTATTAGTGGCTACATATCCATCCAGATCATGGTCTTCACATATCGTGATCAGATCTTCCAGGATCTGCTTGGGGGTATCGACCGAAAACTTGACGAGCGTTGGAGTCTCATTTTGTGATGGATTGACGGCATCGAGCAGGTCTTTGAGTGCTCCCGGATCTTCAAAGGTCTTGCCCTCTCCGGTATTTGGACAGGAGATGTTGATGGTAATATAATCAGCTGTTTTCAGAGCCTTATTATAGCTGAAAACATAATCCTGAATTGCGTCATCTCCATGGATCGAAGCATCATTGGTCTTGGCTATATTCACTCCAAGCGGAATATCCAGGTCATAGTTTTTTAACCGATCAACGATCGCTGCCGCACCCTGATTATTGAGTCCCATTCGGTTGATCAGGGACTCGTCTTCGGGCAGGCGAAATGCTCTTGGCTTTGGGTTTCCTTCGGATGGCTGGGCAGTTATACTGCCGATCTCAACGAATCCGAAACCGAGCGCCTGCATAGCGTAAGGAGTAATGCCATTCTTGTCGTAACCAGCGGCCAGACCAACTGGATTAGGGAAAGTAAGCCCCATAAGGTTTCTTTTAAGCGACGGATCATCCAATCCATAAATCAGGGAACTTAAGAACTGCAGGAAGTCATTTTCATTGGTAAGGTGGGCGATCTCTAGGCTCAGGTCATGAGCCTCTTCAGCGTCCATATTGAATAAGAGAGGTCTTACTAAATTTTTATAGATCATCTTTTTTTGTTTGAGTCAAGATGATACAAAAAAGCATTCAAAAATAACGGGTATAAGCCTTAATATTGGGTCTACTTCAGATGGCGATATCAAAAGAACATATAAACGATGTGATCAGAACTCTTACAAAAAAGGGAGATGTTATTTTTCTGGAATCTCAGTCCACTGATCACCCGGCAAGTAAGCAGAGCTTTCTGGCTGCATTACCCGAAAAGCAGATTACGATCCGTGGCAGGATGGCTGAAATACGCGAAGGGGAGAACACTTATACGACCCGTGGTAATGCATGGGATATCTTTCAGCAGTTTATTGATGAGAATGACTGGCTTTTCGGCTATCTGGGCTATGACCTGAAAAATCATACGGAAGATCTTGTTTCACACAATGAGGATCTCATAGGGGCTGCTGACCTGCATTTCATGGTTCCCGGACTCTTGCTCAGGATCACCGGAGAAGAGATTGAATTTTTAAAAGGATCTGAGACCCAGCTCACTGAATTAGACAGCCGATCAGATGAGGTCAGATTCAGGTTAAAGAACAGAATATCCCGACAGGATTATATCGAACAGATCCGAAGAGCTAAACACGATATCAGGGAGGGACGATATTATGAGATCAATCTCTCGCACCCTCTGAAATACGAATTCAGCGGAGATCCGCTCACACTTTATGAAAAAATGAAAGCCTCAGGCCCGGTTCCGTTCGGAGCATACATGAAGCTGGACGGAATTCACGTTGTTTCAGCTTCTCCTGAGCGATTTTTAAAGAAAGAAGGAGACCAGGTACTATCTCAGCCGATCAAAGGGACCGCTCCAAGAGATGATAAATATGATGAGATACTAAAAAGGGATCTCAGAAATTCAGAGAAAGAAAGAGCTGAAAATCTCATGATCGTGGACCTGGTTCGTAATGATCTTAACCGAATCGCGGAAAAAGGAAGCGTCGAAGTAATCGATCTTTTTGAGATCCAGAGCTTTAAAACGGTTCACCAGATGGTATCTACCGTAAAATGCAGAGCAAAAGCGGGAATTTCGGCAACGGATATCATCCGATCCTGTTTTCCGATGGGTTCCATGACCGGTGCCCCCAAGATCGCTGCAATGAAAGCCATTGAAAAATATGAGGAATATAAAAGAGGGATCTATTCGGGAGCGATCGGATATATTGATCCTGAGGGCGACTTTGATTTCAATGTGGTCATAAGATCGGCCATCATCAAGGAAAATACACTGATCTATCCGGTGGGAGGTGCTATTACCAGCGATTCGGTTCCTGAGGACGAATGGCTGGAAACTTTACATAAATCAAAAGCACTGACCCAGGCCGAATAATTTAGCCCTGGCTGAATTATGTGAAACTCTTTGAGGTTATGAAAGCACAATATCACGATGCAATCATAGCTAAAAAGAGGCAGCTCTATGAGTAGACCCGAAACTTTGGGTAAGTTAAAGAAGAGCGGATGGAAATCTGTTTCAGTAAAAGAAGAGATCAGACGGAATCTTATAAATAAAATGAGCTCAGGTGAAGAGCTCTTCCCGGGTATCATGGGTTATGAGAAGACCGTTTTGCCTCAGATCCAGCATGCACTACTATCTAAGCATGATATGATCCTGCTCGGTTTAAGAGGGCAGGCCAAGACCAGAATGTTAAGAATGCTGGTGAATTTCCTGGATGAATATATACCGGTGGTAGAAGGTTCAGAGATCAATGATGATCCTTTAAATCCATTATCACGATATGCGAAAGATCTGATCAAGGAAAAAGGAGATGAAACTCCAATCAGCTGGCTTCACCGCTCATTCCGGTATGGAGAAAAACTGGCTACCCCGGACACATCGGTTGCTGATATCATTGGAGATATTGATCCCATTAAAGCTGCTACCAGAAAACTGACTCTGGCCGATGAAAATGTGATCAACTTTGGTCTGATCCCACGGACGAACCGGGGGATATTCGTTATCAATGAATTACCTGATCTGCAACCCCGAATTCAGGTGGCACTACTCAATATTATGCAGGAAAGGGATATACAGATCAGAGGATTTAATGTCCGTATACCACTGGACGTGGCTATGGCATTTTCTGCCAACCCTGAGGATTATACCAACCGGGGAAACATTATCACCCCGCTTAAAGACCGAATTGATTCTCAGATCATTACTCACTATCCGAAAGAAATTGATACCGGTATCAATATTACCCGTCAGGAAGCCTGGCAGGAAAGAGATTCCGAAATAAAAGTTCATGTTCCTGAGATCTACAGAGAGATCATCGAACGCTCAGCCTTTGAAGCCCGTGATTCTGAATATGTAGATCAGAAAAGTGGTGTTTCCACCCGTATGACCATTACGGCTATGGAGCAGATCATTTCGTCCGCAGAGAGAAGGGCAATTATTAATAATGAGACGGAAACTTCTGTCCGGATCGCTGACCTGTTTCATATGGTACCGGCGCTTACTGGTAAGATCGAGCTGGTCTATGAAGGTGAACAGGAAGGCGCGATCAGTGTGGCTAAGCACATCATCGGGAAATCTATTAATAAGACCATGAAGAATTATTTTCCTGATCCACAGAGTAAAGCCGGAGAAGAGAAGTCCGGATATAAGACGGTTACTGACTGGTTTGCAAAAAATAACGAGATCAGTGTCAGAGATACGCATTCCAATAAAGAATATAAAACCCTTCTCAATAGTGTTGACGGACTAAAAGCCCTGGTGAACAAGCATATGAGTGACGCGAAGGGATGGGATGAGCTGGCATTAATGGATCTGGTACTTGAAGGATTACATCAGAATTCTATGCTCAGCAAACAGGATCTGGATGACTCCAGATTGTACTCAGATATGCTGGGATCAATGTTTTCATCCTTTGATGATCTGGATGATCCGGAATTTGGTGGATTTGACCGATAAATGCTTTGAATTACGCCTAAGAACCTCGTATATTTCAGTCTTCAAAAAATTCGAAAGAAGTAGTTTGTCATGAAAAAAGGAATTCATCCCGATTACAAAGAAATTACCGTCATTCTGAGCGATGGTACTGAAATGAAAACACGCAGTACCCTGGACGTAAAGGATGGTGTGTTCAAGAGTGAGGTAGATTCAAAGAATCACCCTTTCTATACTAAGAAGAATACTCTTAGCACAAAAGATGGTCGTATCGACAGATTCAAGAGACGATACGGAAAGAACTAAGTTCAGAATCTTATATAACAAAGGATGTTTCCAATGGAAGCATCCTTTTTTTATTTGTGAATTATGAAGCTTAAAATATTTGAAGTTGGCCCCTTTGCAGAGAATACCTATCTGCTGGAAAATGAAGATGCATCTGTATTGGTCGATCCCGGTTTTGCAAATGAAACAGAGTATAATACATTTAAAAATGCGCTGGAAAATGAGCTTATAGCTGTTGTTCTGACGCATGCCCACGTAGATCACATACTCGGACTTAGCCGGGTGCTCCGGGATCATGATGTCCCGGTTTACCTTTCGGATAAGGACTATTTTCTCTGGGAAAACTTTGAAAGTCAGTCCCGGATGTTTGGTTTCAATGTGGCCGGTTTTGATTTCAAACCGGAAATACTGCCGGCCGATGATATCTTTGAGATCGGAGCCTTTTCGTTCAGGTGTCTGTACACTCCCGGTCATGCACCCGATCATATTTCCTTATACCTTGAAGAAGAAGAGTTATTACTGGCCGGGGATGCTTTATTTAAACAGAGTATAGGTAGAACAGACCTTTATAAAGGCGATATGGATCTGCTGGCCAAAAGTATCAGGGAGAAACTTTATA
Organism: Balneola sp. MJW-20; assembly: GCF_040811775.1. NCBI lineage: Bacteria > Pseudomonadati > Balneolota > Balneolia > Balneolales > Balneolaceae > Gracilimonas > Gracilimonas aurantiaca. Next base: position 1,327,827 of record NZ_JBFNXW010000001.1, on the reverse strand, counting down.
CGCTGCCGGATAATACAGTAGTGTACCCTGGACATGGTCCCAAGACTACCATTGGAGATGAGAAAAAGACAAATCCATTTGTAAAAGCTTAGATCAGGAAGATTCCTTAAGTACCTGTATCTGATCCTCGAATTCTTCTGCTTTTTCCGGTTTTAATTTGATGAGTTGCTCATACATACGGATGGCCTCCTTCTTTTTCCCCTGCTTTACATGGATCCTGGCAAGCGTCTCAGAAACCAGGTCGTCCACATCGGTTGAGCTTTCACTCAGATCTACCTGTTCACCATCATCATTTTCAGGGATCCTTATCCTCTGAGATTCCACCGCCTCCAGTAATTCAATAAGTCTGTCCAGGTCAAGGATCTGAGAGGTGCGTTTGCCCTGTTGCAGGATCTTGCGGTCGCTGCTGAAAGAACGATCCGGAACGGCGGCCTCAAATTTTTCGGGATGAACCAGGAAATAATGCAGGTGTTCCATCAATGGACTGCCGGGAGCAAAGGTTTTTGCTTTGAGCGCTTCCCGGATCGCATCGCTTTGTTTATCCTGCAGATAATAGAACCATGACAGGAGGAAATGCCCCACAGCGTCAGGGCCTCTTTTCTTCAGATGCCTCTTCAGTTTGCCGGTAATTTTCGCGGGGTCCTCATCAAAGCGTTCAACGTATGAGGATAACGATTTCGGTATATTGAATGGAAAGTCCGCCATAATTAAGCTGAGATAATAATAAGAGGCAATTGAATTACAATCAAAGGTTATTACCAGTTACTGACCGCATCATTGAACATATTATTCGCGATCTGTTGTAATGCCCCGTTTGCTGCATCCCTTTCCCCGTTTATCGGATCCTCGGTGGGGTCAAAAGTAAAATTTCCGTTAAAGTTTTTATTCCATAAAGCTTCTTCATCGCCGGTATATTTAAATGAACCGCGTACTCCGATCTGCACCTGATTTTGATCCGCTTGTTCACTGCCTGTGATACTGAAAGGCCGGTTACTGTATGAGGTAATAACTCCACTTATTACTGCATCTGCATCACTTTCATTGTTTGCCAGCTGAAGTTTGCTCTGATTTACAAATCGCTCTATCAGCGCGTCATTCAGTCTCTGGCTCAGATCTCCGAGGCCGCTATTCGACTGATCCGGGAAAAAAGGGATGAAGATCGTGTTTACCCCATCAGGTATTGAAGCACCTGTAAAGCTGTAGCGAAGACAGGAAGTGGAAAATAATGCGATCAGAATGAGCGCTATGATCGATCTATTGAAGGCCATACTGATCCAGTTTCCGGTACAGTGTTCTTTCACTGATCCCGAGTGTTTCGGAGGCTTTCCGGCGGTTGCCGTCAAATTTCTTTAAGGCCTGCTGAATGAGGAATTTTTCAGTATCCTCAATAGAAGGTATGATATCATTACCCAGAAACTCTTCCACTTCTGAGATCTCTTTTGCGGGAATCTCCTCCTCATCCGGCATGGACTGCATTCCAAGTGAGGATTCGTGGCCCAGGTCCACATTCATTTTGCCAAGGTCATGATCTTCTACCTCTGATAATACAGACGAAGGAAGTGCTTTGATATCTTTGCTGGAAAAGGTGGAATAGAGGAAGTTGGCAAACATCTTCTTTACATCCGCAATATCATTTCGCAGTTCAACCAGTGCGCGGTAAACCAACTCGCGGTCGCGTTGTCCAAAGTTATTTTCCTGCTGTTTTCCCGTATCCTCTGTGGGAACCATAGGCAGGTTGTCGGCCGAACCTTCATGCTGCCTTCCTTTCAGATATTTTTGCAGGCGCTCTTTATCGATGAACTGAGATTTTTCCAGGACTACGAGTTGTTCAGCCACGTTTCTCAGTTCCCTGATATTTCCCGGCCATCGGTAAGAAATAAGCAGTTCGCGGGCATCGTCTGAAAATCCCTTGAATACTGAGTCATAACGGGCAGAATATTCCTGTACAAATTTTCGGAAGATGGGAATGATGTCTTCCTGTCTTTCTCTCAGCGCAGGTAAATGGATCTGAACAGTATCCAGTCGATAGTACAGGTCTTCGCGAAAAGAACCCTCCTGTACCAGCTCCCACAGATTTTGGTTGGTTGCTGCAATTACTCTTACATCCGTTGTCTGTATCTTAGAAGAGCCCACACGGAAAAACTCACCGCTTTCGAGAACGCGAAGAAGCTTTACCTGTACATTTTTAGGAGTATCTCCGATCTCGTCCAGGAAAATGGTCCCCTGATCGGCTTTTTCAAAATAGCCTTCCCTGGATTCATTAGCTCCGGTGAAAGCTCCTTTTTCATGGCCAAACAGCTCACTTTCAATGATACCTTCAGGAATTGCACCACAGTTCACGATCACCAGGTTATGATGCTTTCGGTTGCTTGCTCCATGTATCGCACGGGCGGTGACGTCTTTTCCGACCCCGCTTTCGCCCTGTAGTAATACCGTGATATCGGTCCTGGCAACCTGCATTATTTTATCTACCACCTGCTTCATAGCAGGGGAGTTGCCTAATAAACCGTACTGTTCCTGAAATACTTCTCGATCCATATAAAAATTCTTAGACTACTGTCAGAATGACTTAAGTTACGGAATAGTAAGGTCTATAATAAATGAAAGAATGAGTAATTTTAGCTCTTTTTGATCAGCTCAGTAGCCTGCTCAATTGGCAGACTTCTGGTTTCCTTAAAGCTGGAAAGCACCAGGTTAGAGCGGGTCTTGCTTACGCCTTCCCATGATTGAATACGGGATAACAGACGTTCGAAGGAAGCGGTGTTTTTTGTACGGACTTTCAGGAAATGAGAACCATCTCCGGTGATCGAGTGACATTCCAGTATCTCTTCCTCATCCATCACCTTTTCAACAAAGATATTATAGTTTTCAGAACCATCCACCTGCACAAAAATAAATGCAGTGATGTCAAAATTAAAAGCCCGGCTGTCAAGTATCGCATTATAGCCCTGAATGAGTCCTTTTTCTTCCAGTTTTTTCATTCTCTCCGATACCGAAGGAACAGATAATCCTACCAGTTCAGCGATAGTATTTCTTTGTGCCCGTCCGTTCTCCTGAAGATGTTTCAGAATCGCAACATCAATTTCATCCAGTAAATGACTCATGTGATAAATAACCTTAAATTTCTATGTATGAATGATGATAGCCTTATTTTATTAGGTTAACAAGCCTAATTTCCCTTCTTCTGACAATAATTATTAATTCATTTGGTAAAGGAAAAAAACTCAAAGAAAAGACTAATACCTCGTATCTTTAAGCTTTCTGAATTTCAAAAATAGTTACGTTTATTCATGCTCGATATTAATTTCATCAGGGATCATAAAGAGATCGTTGAAAATGCGATCACCAATAAAGGGGAAAAAGACGTTTCGATCGTCAGTAAGGTTATCGAAACTGATGAAAAATGGAGAACCCTGGTTCATAAGGTGGATACTCTGCGGAGTGAAAGCAATACGAAGGCCAAAGAGATCGGTAAACTGATGGGGCAGGGTAAAAAAGATGAAGCCCAGGCGATCATAAGTGAAACTTCCCGGATGAAGGAAGAGATCAAAGACCTTGACGAAGATTTAAAAGCTATCGCAGAGGAAAGAAATGAGCTGCTGTTACGCATTCCCAACATCCCTCATGAAAGTGTCCCGGTTGGTTCAAATGAAAATGATAATGAGGTTTTCAAAGAGTGGGGAGAATTCCCGGAAGGTGACTGGAGAAAAGCACACTGGGAAATATTTGAGCGCTATGGATGGGTAGATTTTGAAAGGGGTGTAAAGGTTACCGGTGCAGGATTTCCTTTTTATGTCGGTCCCGTTGCCCAGTTACAGCGGGCTCTGATTAATTTCTTTATTAATGAAGCCTCAGAAGCAGGATATACTGAATTACAGGCTCCTTATTTTGTAAACGAAGATTCCGCAAGGGGAACTGGTCAGATCCCGGATAAAGAGGATATGATGTATGTGATTCCCCGGGATGAGTTTTTTGCAATTCCGACCGCTGAGGTGCCGGTTACTAATTTTCACCGGGACGAGATCATCCCTGACGAAGAAATTCCAAAAAAATATGTTTGTTATACTCCCTGCTGGAGAAGAGAGGCAGGGTCATATGGAAAAGATGTTCGCGGATTGAACCGTCTGCATCAGTTTGATAAAGTTGAGCTGGTCAAGATCGTGCGACCGGAAGATTCTTATGATGAACTGGAAGATCTGAGAGAACATGCAGAGTCGTTACTGGAAAAACTGGAGTTACCCTACCGGACGTTACTGATGTGTACCGGTGATATGGGTTTTACCCAGACTAAGAAATATGATCTGGAAGTCTGGAGCCCTGGGCAGGACCGATGGCTGGAAGTCAGTTCCTGTTCAAATTTCGAGAGTTTCCAGGCCCGGAGGATGCAGCTCAGATTCCGTAAAGACGGAAAAGACATTGAAACAGCACACACACTGAACGGAAGCGGTCTGGCATTGCCAAGAGTAGTTGCAGCGATCATAGAGCACTATCAGGAAGAAAACGGCAAGATCAGAGTGCCTAAGGTTTTAAAGCCTTTCTTTAACCGGGAATGTCTCTGATCGTCAGGAATCTTTCTTAGCCAGCCAGATTATTCCCCAAACGATCGCTACCAGGGCCAGGGCAAGACCAAAGCCTCCGAGAAAGGCATACATGAGATAGGGAAGAATGACGGTGCCGACGATGGCGCCAAGTGTTTTTAAAGGAAACGCTGCGACACCTGCAGCTCCGACCAGTGATTGTGCAATTCGTGCTAATCTTGATAACATAAATTCTCCGGATATATTCGTTCAGAGAACGGCTACGCACTAAATCACAAAAAGATTCAATGGACCACCGTGAAGAGCTCTTTTTCGGAGAAATTCATCAGCAGTTCGATGATAGGCTGCATTTCTTTGTGCTCCATGATCTCCATTCTGAGCCTTTTCCCGTTACGGATCCCTTTCAGATACTGCCCATAATGCTTTTTCATAATGATCACACCGTATCGTTCTCCCTGGTGCTCACATGATAGCCGGAGCTGTTCTGCACAAAGCTCCAGCCGTTCCTGTATAGTGGGCTCCGGCAGAGATTCACCGGTCGCAAGATAATGGCGGGTGTTTTTGAATATCCAGGGATTACCTATAGCTCCACGTCCGATCATGACTCCATTCACACCGGTCTCATTAAACATCTTTTCGGCAAGTTCCGGAGTTGTAACATCACCGTTACCGATGATCGGGATCTCGAGTCCGGGAGTATCGGTGAGTTTCTTCAGCCATTCCCAGCGGGCATCGCCTTTATATTTCTGTGCACGGGTTCTTGCGTGAACGGTTAGTGCTTTTACCCCCAGCTTCTGCAGCATTAGTGCGACTTCCTGAATGCGTATTGTACTGTCGTCCCAGCCCAGTCGAGTCTTTACTGTTACCGGTTTGTCGCCTGCCGCGTCCACTACTGTGCCGGCCATCCGTTCCATCATATCCAGGTCTTTTAAGCAGGCAGCACCGGCGCCTTTGTTTACAACTTTATAGACCGGGCATCCGAAATTGATATCAACCACATCCGGATTATTGTTTATCGCCACTTTGGTAGCACCTTCCATTGCTTCCTCACGTCCGCCAAAGATCTGAACGCCAAAGGGACGTTCCTTTTCTTTGAAGTCCATTTTATGCAGCGCAATATCGGAATCGCGTATCAGAGCTTCCGAACTGATGAATTCGGTGAATACAATATCAGCTCCCATTGAACGACAGATCTGCCGGAAAGGTGAGTCTGTGACGTCTTCCATTGGGGCAAGGAATAGGGGTTTTTCAGGTAATTTAACTTCTCCGATCTGCATGGATGATGCGTTTATTGGAATGATGATAAACGAATAAAATACGGGTTTTTTAGCAGAATTAAAGTTCCGTTGAGGCAGATATACCGGTTCTCTGCCCAGTCAACATGAGTCTGTGACCGACCGGAGTTCCAGGAACTCTGCAGACTTATGGAGTATCCTTTAAGTTCTTCTTAGTCATTTCCCTCACTATCTCTTATATTTTCACCTCACTCATTTTAGCAAGTAAATTAATTAACGAATAGTCACTATGTCACTTGGAACAAAGAGTATTGAGGAACTTCTCGGGGATGAGGCCGCTGATCTTTTAGGCCATACCTGCGAAACTATCAGCAAAGACAGGATTATACAACCAGGACCATCATATGTTGATGATGTATGGTATCATTCAGACAGAAATAACAGGGTTTTAGCAAACCTGCAAAGAATATTAGATAACGGTCGTCTGGGCGGAACCGGTTTCATGTCCATCTTGCCGGTTGACCAGGGTATCGAACACTCAGCCGGTGCATCTTTTGCAAAAAACCCGGATTATTTCGATCCGGATCATATCGTTAACCTGGCAATTGAAGCAGGTTGCAATGCGGTTGCCTCCACATTTGGAGCTCTTGCATCCGTTTCAAGAAAATATGCTCATAAGATCCCATTTGTGGTGAAGATCAACCATAATGAGCTTCTCACATATCCTAACAATTTTGATCAGATCATGTTTGGTACGATCGATCAGGCTTACGATATGGGTGCTGCTGCAGTAGGAGCAACCATCTATTTCGGTTCGGAAGAGTCTAATCGTCAGATTGTTGAGGTTGCAAAAGCCTTTGAATATGCGCATCAGCTAGGAATGGCTACTATACTTTGGTGTTACACACGAAATTCGGCATTCAAGGTAGACGGAGTGGATTACCATAGTTCTGCAGACCTGACTGGTCAGGCAAATCACCTAGGAACTACTTTAGGTGCAGATATCATCAAGCAGAAGCAGCCTACCAACAATGGTGGTTATAAAGCGCTGAACAGTGGTGATTCCAGTTACGGAAAACTTGATGAGCGCATCTACACTGAACTTACAACCGATCACCCGATTGACCTTACACGCTATCAGGTAGCGAATTGTTTTATGGGAAGAGCCGGACTGATCAACTCTGGCGGAGCTTCCGGTTCCAATGATTTCGCAGATGCTGTTAAAACTGCAGTGATCAACAAAAGAGCCGGTGGTATGGGCCTTATCAGTGGACGTAAAGCATTTCAGCGACCTATTGCTGAAGGCGTTAAGTTGCTGAACATGATCCAGGATGTATATCTGGATGATGAGATCACCCTTGCCTGATCATTATAATTGATTCAAATAGCCTTACAGAAAAGACTGTAAGGCTATTTTTATGTCCTGAAACCCACTTTCTTTGATTGAGTAGTTCCAGCGAAAATATCAGTTCACCTTTATCTTTTCTGTCGAAGAGATATTTCATCATATCTGTAAGTCTTAGTTTATTCACAATGGCAGCAGTGATCTACTGGACTTACACTCCCGGTATACTGGAAGATCTGAAGCCTAAAAGGTTACCCGGTCTTTTCCTTGCACTGGTTGTTTCATTTCTGAGAGTCTGGTTTTCAGCGGCTAAGATCCGGTATCTGTCTGAAAAGATGCTCAGCTGGATCGCTTCCTTCCGGATCGTGCTTGCCTGGGACTTTACTTCCGCAGTAACTCCCTCAACCATTGGAGGTGCTCCAATGGCAACTTATGCCATGAGTAAAGAAGGACTGAATCTCGGGGAATCGAGTGCTATTGTTCTATACGGAGTGTTACTGGATCAGATCTGGTTTGCCATGGCAATACCGATCCTGCTGATTGCAGGGATCTATTATGAAGTGGTTCCTCCGGCAATAGGATTGGTAGGTGAGGCGTCTATGATAACCCTGTACATTGCACTTCTGTCTTATGCAGGATTACTCGCCTACGGAGTGCTGGTTAACCCGTCTGCCATTAAAAAGGTAGTGAATAAGATCTTCAAGCTTCCGTTTCTAAGAAGATACAGTACCCGCATTGAAGAAGAAGCTGAGAACCTGGAAGATTATGCCCATTCCCTGAAACAGAAACCGGCATCTTTCTTAGTTAAGACCTTTCTGCTTTCTACCGGATCCTGGTTATGTCGCATAGCCTTACCGACCATTGTAGTACTGAGTCTTCTTCCTGCTCCTGAAGTGCTATCTGTGCTCAGAAGCCTGGCTATGAATCTTGCATTCCTGGTAGTACCTACCCCGGGAGGAAGCGGGGGAGTAGAGGGGCTTTTTGTGCTTTTCCAGGGTCCTCTCATAAGCAGGGCATCTTTCATAGGACTTGCGGTATTCTTATGGAGGATCATTAGTTATTATATCAGCATAGGATTCGGGATCATGTCAACTACCTGGTATATCAAGAAAAGTGTAGATAAGAATCAGGTTGCGGAGTAAGGTTGGCTAAGAGTAAATCAGAATTCATTTGTTCGGAATGTGGCTACACCTCACCTAAGTGGATGGGAAGCTGTCCTTCATGCTCAAGCTGGGGTACTTTTGAAGAGCGGAGTAAAGAAAAAAGTACAGACTCGAAGCATAAAGCCAAGATCGAGGGTATAGATTCTGATGTAAAACCGAAGAAATTAAGTGAAGTGGATGACCGCCAGAGAGATCGTCTAAAGAGCGGCATTGGTGAACTGGATCGGGTGCTTGGCGGTGGTTTTCTGAAAGGATCTTATACGTTGTTGGGTGGAGAGCCGGGAGTTGGGAAAAGTACATTAACGCTGCAGATCGCCAAAGCCAATGAAGACATGAAGATCCTGTATTGTGCAGGGGAGGAGTCAGGGGGACAGATCAAACAGCGAGCTCAGCGGCTGGGTGTCCAGTCCGATAATCTGCTGATCTTCAATGAAACCCAGATCGATAAACTGATCGATGTAGCTCAGAAGGAAGAACCTGATCTCCTGATCGTGGACTCCATTCAAACGGTTTACAGAACTGAGCTTAGCAGTATGCCCGGTAGCATTCAGCAGGTAAAAGAATGTGCAGCATTGTTGCAGCAACTTGCAAAGAAAAGAGATGTGACCACCATGGTGATCGGTCACGTAACCAAGGAAGGGGATATTGCAGGCCCCAGGGTGCTGGAGCATATGGTGGATACGGTTCTGCAGTTTGAGGGCGATAAGCAATATACCTACCGCTTGTTACGAAGTCTGAAAAATCGTTTCGGAGCTGCACAGGAGGTTGGTGTATTTGAGATGCGATCAGAGGGTCTTACCGAAGTATCGAATCCTTCAGAGCTTTTTATATCCGATAAGACCAGCGGGGTAAGCGGCAATGCTATTACCTGTACAATGGAGGGGACCAGACCTTTGCTTATAGAAGTTCAGGCACTGGTAACACCTAGTTCTTATGGAACTCCTCAGCGTACCGCAAACGGGTTTGACCGTAATCGACTGGCCTTATTACTTGCTGTACTGGAAAAGAGAGCTGGTTATTCCTTTTCCCAGCATGATGTATATATAAATGTTGCAGGTGGTTTCAGGCTGAGCGACCCGGCAGGAGATCTGGCGGTGATACTGGCACTGGTATCGAGTCTGAAGGATGATGCCATTGCACAGGGTAAGGTATTTATCGGTGAGGTAGGACTGGGCGGAGAACTCAGAAGTGTGCCACATCTGGATCAGCGCGTGAAAGAGTCAAAAAAATTAGGCTTCAAGGATGTGGTAGTACCCTATCAGAAGGGTAATCAGGGCGACAGTTATATTATTCAGACCATAAAAAAAGCCCTCGGTTAAAAACCGAAGGCTTCAATATCGTGTGAACAACTTTAGTAGTTGTCACGCTGGCGACGACGCTGTTCGCGTACCGCTTTCTTCAACGCTTCTCTTCTTTCTACAGAAGGTTTGGTGTACTGCTGTCGATCTTTGTACTCATTAAGAATACGTGATCTGGTCACCATCTTTTTGAAACGGTTGATAGCGCGATCAATACTTTCGTTGTCTTTAACTTCAACGCCTAGCATGAAGCTCACTTCCTTTCTTTTATTAGGATTATTAATAGACTCCAAAAATAATCAAAATGAAGGTAAAACAGAAATATCAGTCGACATTCTTATTATAGATCCATGCTTCCGGCAGTTCTTCATTCAGAACTCCTATGCCAAACAGGGCATAATCGTACTTTGCCGGATCATCCGGATCCAGAAGTTTCATTTTGTCATTGAGTTCCAGTACCGCCTTCCAGTCATTTTGCCTTCTGGAGAGAAGACCCAGTCGCCTTGCCTGTCTGGCAACATGTACATCCAGAGGGATCTTAAGCTCGGCAGGGCTCATGAAGTTCATGATACCCGGATCTACCGGACTATCTTTTCGTATGCACCACCGAAGATACATATAGAGTCGTTTGGTCGAGCTGTTCCGTTCCGGGTTTGCGATATGTTTATGGCAGCGCTGCGGGATCTGAGGAAAAAAAGAAAAAAAGCGATCATTAAAGACCGCAACTACATCGCGGTCTTCTTCAAGAGCTTGCTGATAACAGCTGCTCCAGAAGTCCTCAAAGGTTTCCCATTGATTTATGATGACCTGCAGTGTACGGGTGAACCAGTACATATCCACCGGCTTAAACGTCCGATGTTTAAAGCCTTTGAAAACTTCAGCATCAGATTCATCAAAGCTTCGGACAAAATCGTATGGGCGGTAATCCATTCTCCGGAGCAGGTCGTTAACCTTAGCTACCACGATATCTCTTCTTCCCCAGGCCATAATGCCTGCGTAGAATCCGGCGATCTCCTGATCCTGCTTAAGGTCAAAGGCATGCATGAACTGTACAGGGTCTTCATCAATATAGTCAGGCACTTCCACCTTTTCTATCATCTCATCCAGAAAAGGCTTTAGTTCCAGGATTTTCTTTTTGGATCGATTTCGGAGTTTTTTCTTCTTTTTTGGCAAAGGAGACGGAGCGATTAGATACCGTTATTAATTAATTTCTCAGTAAGTGATTTATTAGCTTTCGGAAAAGGGTACTGTTCCAGTTCATTGATCTTTACCCATTTTATCTCCTGACTGGATCTGGGTTTAGGAGTACCTTCATCAATTATGCAGATAAAGGAGTGAAGTGTAATCGAGAAATGTGAGTAGGTGTGTTTGAGGTCCATGAACGGGCGGATGATTTTGACCTCAACCCCCAGTTCTTCTTTCAATTCTCTGATGACCGTTTCGGTGATCTCTTCTTCTTTTTCCTGCTTACCGCCGGGAAACTCCCAAAGCCCGCCAAGCATCACGTCTTCCGGTCGTAAAGCGATAAGGACCCGGCCGTCTTCATTATGAATGATACCAACTCCTATATGTTTATGGGGCTTTTTCCCGGCTTTTGATTTATATGGAATGGAATCGGTTCGGGCCATTTTGTGAGCGACACAATGTGTATGTACCGGACAATGTTCACAATCCGGTGAAGTGGGAGTGCAGATCTGTGACCCCAGTTCCATCATGGCCTGATTATGGTCACCGGGCCGTTTTTTGTGTATGAGTTGGTCAGCAAGTTCCTGAACCTGATTCCTGGTCTTCGTGCTTCTGACATCATCCTCGATACCGTACAGTCTGCAAATAACCCGGATGACGTTACCATCCACAGCAGCCCTGGTTTCGTCAAATGAAATACTGGAGATAGCTGCGGCAGTGTAAGGGCCTATTCCTTTAAGCCCGAGTAATTCTTTATAGGTTCCCGGAATATTACCATTCATCTCTTCACTGACCTGTTTTGCTGCATAATGCAAATTACGGGCCCTGCTGTAATAGCCGAGACCTTCCCAGGCTTTAAGTACATCCTGCTGCTCGGCTGCAGCAAGTTCGTCTACGGTAGGAAACTGAGAAATGAAATTCAGAAAATAAGGAGTTGCCTGTTCTACCCGGGTTTGCTGTAACATGATCTCGGAGACCCAGGTTTTGTACGGGTCACCAGCATCTCTCCAGGGCATACTTCTTTTATGCTGATCGTACCAATTTAGCAATTCATCTTTGAATAGGCTTCTGTCCAAATGACTATGAGTCTCCCCGCGAAATATTTTTAACCGTTAGTGTAATATCAACTGAATTAGCTGCCCCAAGCTTATCGGTAGCTATCACTCTGAATGTGTTTTCACCGGTTTGACGTTCCGCAGGGTTCCATACAAAGGTTCCGGTCTTTTCATTGATAGTGGCTCCTTCAGGAAGATCCACTCCGAGATACCGGATCAGTTTACTTTGGGGGTCCTCAGGGTCAACGGCAGTGACCTGAAGCTTATATTCTTCTCCTACAGCTATGGTGGCATTACGAATAGGACCAAATCGAGGAGGAGCGTTGAATGAACGTACATCTACAGAAAATCGGGTACTATCGCTTTCTCCCGTATTCGTGGAGGCTACAATGGTAAACCAATGAAGTCCCAGCTGGTTCACATTTGGCTGCCATAAAAAACCGTTTCCTCTGATCTTTGCATTCTGAACGTCGGACCGTATAGCAAATTCGATCTCATCGGATGACACACCTCCGGTCTCCAGTGCCAGGATCAGTGGAGTAGGAAAAGTAAGAGTCTGATTGGGAACAGCTGTTATGCTGAAAGGGCCGTTAGCGCCGGCTGCGGTTTCTGTGGAGTCAGGTGTATTACCGCTTTTTACAGCCGAAAGATTATCATTCTCAATGATCCAGACTTTCTTATCATTGGATACAAGGTAGTTTCCTGATCTGCTGTCCGTTTTCCATGCGCTGAAATTACCCTGGAGGTCGCGCACCCATACCTTACCGCTCATGGTTCTGAGGAATAACTGATTTTGCCAGCTATGGACGGACTCTATCAATTCCCCGAAATTTCCCAGGCCCGGACTTAATCCGGTTGAGGTGATTCGGAATAAGCGTCCGTTAGCGGTAGATCCATACAGATCTTCCCCGGCACGGATCAGGTTCCGTAAGTCCTCACCTAAGTTAAGTTTCCTTTCAAAGGCCAGGTTATCATCCAGATAGGTAAAGATGAGAATTTCACTTTTGTCCGTCAGAATAAAAAGACGTTTGGAAAGTTCAGAGGTCGCCAGATCAAGTACTCCTTTATTCTGCAATTCGGGATGATCCAGTAACTGAACCGGTGAATCTACAGATTCAGGACTTTCCAGCGACAGATATCCGGCTCTGAGGTCTTCCATACTCACAAAAAGAGTGTTGCTGATCCGTCCGGCTGATATGGGCTGGGATGGCAATATCGTAGATGAGTAAACTCCTAACACGGATGTTGGTTCAAGTACCGTTAGACGTCTGCTATTTCCAAACAAGTAGGCAAATCGTACATCCGCCCGGATCTTACTACCCCGGCGCTGCATTCCACTTGATGTGTAAAGCCATTGCAGGGAATCCGGATAAGAACGGAAAACAGCCATTCCCTCAGTAGCCGACAGCACATAAAGATGAGTGGCTGATGCCTCGGTATCCACAACATCCGGGATTTCAACCACAGATAGATAATCCTGTACAACCTGAGCTTTTACATCGGCCGGGTTGAATATTATTATGCCAAGGATAAGTGATAATATCAGAATCGGTAATTTAGTCATAACCAGTTATGAATTTTGTACCAGTGAATGGTGCGTGAGATCCCTTCAGCTAAACTTACTTCCGGTTTATAATTTAGTTCCTTTTGGGCTTTTTCGTTTGAGCAGGTCCACTCCAATACAAGCTCATTGGCCTTTTCACGATTAACAACGGGATATTTCCCGAAGAATGATGCAACATCTTCAAATATACCGGCTGCTTTCTTAACGATCTTAGGACTGATCTTTAACGGGATCGTTCTCCTGCCTAGTACTTTGCCGGTTACAGAGCGGATCTGATCCCAGTTATAGGTATCGGGTCCACTGATAAAATAGGTGAAAACTCCTGGATCCGTTTTTTCAGCAGCTTTGATGATCCCGTTCACCAGATCACTCACATATACCATGGATACTCTTGGACGTTTTCCATTGCCTATGATCGGACAGATCCCTTTAGAGCAGGATTTAAAGAAACTAAAGATCTGGTCTTCTCTCGGACCATATACCGCAGGAGGGCGAATGATCTTAATGCTTTCTGTTTTCCGGTCGGCATTTCTGACCCTCTTCTCCATTTCTTTTTTAGATCGTCCATACATGCTAACCGGATTCAATGGAGCGGTTTCATCAACCGGAGCGCCGTTACTGGGTCCTACTGCTGCCAGCGAAGATAGAATGACCAGATTCTTAACGTTCTTTTTTTGAGCCAGCCGTATAAGGTTTTCAGTAGATTCAACATTAGCCTGCAAAAAAGTATTTTCATCCGGGGCTTTTACGATCGCTGCAATATGAAAAAGTACATCTGCATCATCTAATCCTTCAGACAGAGCCTTTAAATCATTCAGGTCACCGGATACTTTAATAATGGGTTTACCAGTCAGCCATTTCTCATTACTGCGCACAAGACATCGTACTTCGGAGTATTCGGGGGAGTCCAGAAGCTGATCGACGAGGTGAGAACCAATAAAACCGGTGCCGCCTGTTACAAAGGCTTTCATTTATTTCCGTATATTTGGGGATTATTTAGAATACTTGTAAATGCAGATAAACGAAGATACGAATCTGCATGTTGGTTTTAAACTTTTATGAAAGAACTCAGAGTAGCTCTATTTACCGGTAACTATAATCACATCAAAGACGGTGTATCCCTGACCCTGAACAGGCTGGTAGGCTATCTCGAGTCTCATGATATTCCTGTTTTGGTATTCGGGCCTACCATTGAAGAACCAGAGATTGACCATAAAGGAACACTGATTGAGATCCCTTCGACCCGGATGCCGGTCTCAGGCAGAGGAGAATACCGCGTAACCACTGGCTTCCCGCTTGATATAGAAAAACAGTTGGAAAACTTTGATCCCTCGCTGGTTCATATTGCCACCCCTGACTATGCAGGCTACAAAGCTTTAAAATGGGCAATAAAAAACAAGGTACAGGTGGTGTCATCATATCACACTCACTTTGCAAGCTACCTTCAGTACTACAATCTCCATATGATCGAGTTTCTGATCTGGAGATATCTGAACTGGTTCTATTCTAAATGTACTCATGTATATGTTCCTTCAAAGTCGATGATCGATGAACTGCATGAACACGGAATAAGTGAAGGAATGAAAACATGGGCCAGGGGAGTGGAAACCCATCTTTTCTCACCGGAAAAAAGAGATACTGAGTGGCGCAGGTCTGTCGGGTTCAAAGATGACGATATTGTAGTGACTTTTGTTTCCCGCCTGGTATGGGAGAAAGAGCTGGCGACTTATATGAACAGTGTAAAAAAGGTTGCTGCCAAATATCCGCGTGTGAAGGCATTAGTGGTCGGCGAGGGCCCGGCAAAAGAAGAATTGATGGAGCAATTACCCGAAGCTCATTATACCGGGTTTCTCGAAGGGGAAGAATTGGCTAAAGCTTATGCAAGCAGTGATATTTTTCTGTTTCCATCTCATACTGAGACGTTCGGGAATGTAACACTGGAGGCTATGAGCAGTGGGTTGCCTTGTGTAGTCGCTGATGCCATTGGGTCAAAGTCGCTGGTTAAAAACGGACTGAACGGGTTACTTGCTGAGAAGCAGAACCTTGGAGATTTTGCTAAGAAACTCGAGAAAATGGTTTCTGATGGCGAATTGAGAAAAAAAATGGCCCATGCATCCAGGGATCAGGCCCTCAAATATGAATGGGATTCGATCAACGCGGCTTTAGTTGAAAATTATCGAGCGGCTTTGGATCTGCCACTTCCACAACCAGACTATTGATGAGCAAAGAACTCAGAATCCTTTACATTTCACACCTTCATCCTCCGGCTGATGCTCCCCTGGAGAATATGGGAGGTATGCAACGGGTAAGTATGCAGCTTACAGATGTTCTCAAAAGTAAGCCTGGTATCGATATTAAGACGGTTATCCAGCATGTGTCATGGAAAGGAGTGGAATGGAGAACCGCGCTGTTTCTGATCGGTCTTTACTTCAGATTGCCAAAGATCGTTGAAAAGTATAAACCTGATGTGATCCTTTTCTCATCGATGGTAACTGCGAGTCTGGCGGCTATGCTCCGGAAAAAGATCAGTGTACCTATGGTGACGATAAATCACGGGCAGGATGTAACGATGCCGGTAGGTCTGTATCAGAAATTTATACCCAGGGTATTCACTGCCCTCAATGGAGTGATCTCAGTATCGGAGGCCACCCGGCAGGAATGTATTAAAAGAGGTATGGATCCCGATAAAGGAGTTGCCCTGCCAAACGGTTTTGATATGAGCGACCTGGAAGAATCACCGGAAAAGGGACCGGCCCGGAAAAATATAGAAGAACAATTTGAAATCGATCTCACGGGTAAGACTCTTCTTTTAACGGTGGGAAGGCAGGTGAAAAGGAAAGGACATTCATGGTTTATCGCAGAAGTATTACCACGCATAAAAAGTAATGTGATTTACCTGGTGATCGGAGACGGTCCGGAGCACGAGAACCTGAAGAGGCAGCTGCAGGGTTCTAAATTCGCTGACAAAGTGATCCTCGCAGGGAGACAACCGGATGAAGTCCTTAAAAATGCATACTCAGCAGCGGATATATTTATAATGCCGAATATTCCGGTACCGGGCGACATGGAAGGATTTGGTATCGTATTGCTGGAAGCGAACCTGGCAAATACTCCTTCTGTTGCAGCAGATCTCGAAGGAATTAAAGATGTGATCGTAAATGGCAAAAACGGCTACAAGATAAAAGTTCGTGATGCAGAGGCCTTTGCTTCCAGGGTAGATGAATATGCGGAGTCAGATTTAAAAGAGGAAGGCAGAAGATGCAAAGAGTTTGTAAAAGAGAACTTTTCATGGAACTCAGTAGCAGAAAGATATATTTCATATCTTAGAAAGATCATAAATAATAAATAAAAGACAGCAATTTTTTCAGCTTTGAGCGGATCAGCCATCAGAGTTTGATTGATTCCTTTTAGTAGGTATATTTCGCTGTTATTTCCGAATCATTTTTGAGGATAGATCGAATGGCCAATAATAAGTCAAGCGCCACTAGTAACGACATTTTTGAGAAGGCATTTAATTTTACCAAAGCCGATGAGGTAAAGGAGCTGGGGTTATACCCATACTTTAAACCATTAGAGGCTACGGACGGTACGATTGTTGAGATCGAGGGTAAAGAAGTTATCATGGCAGGGTCCAATAACTACCTGGGACTCACAAATGATCAGCGTACCATTGAAGCCGCACAGGCTGCTTTGACTAAATACGGTACCGGTTGTACCGGGTCCCGTTATCTGAATGGTACCCTGGATATCCATCTGGAACTGGAGGAAAAGCTTGCTGCCTTCATGGGTAAAGAGAACTGTGTGCTTTTTAGTACCGGTTATCAGACCAACGAAGGCTCTATTCAAACCATTGCCGGAAGAAACGATATTATCTTCTCTGATAAGGATAATCACGCTTGTATTGTGGTTGGAACACTGTGTTCCAATGCCCGCACCATGAGGTATCATCATAATGATATGGAGCAGCTGAGAAAGCAGCTAGAACGTGCGGATGAAGATGCCGGTAAGATCATTGTTTCTGACGGTGTGTTTTCCATGTCAGGAACCATCGCAAAGGTACCAGAACTGGTTAAGCTGGCTAAAGAATTTAATGCCCGTCTGTATCTGGATGACGCCCACGCGGTAGGTGTGATCGGCGACGGAGGCCGGGGCTCTGCTTCCGTTTTCGGACTGACTGATGAAGTGGATCTGATCAGTGGTACATTTTCCAAATCATTTGCTTCTCTCGGTGGATTTCTGGTAGGTGATGATAAAGTAATCGAATATATAAGACACACTTCTCCGGCCCATATCTTTAGTGCATCCATGCCGCCTGCCAATGTTGCAACGGTACTTAAAGCCCTTGAGATCCTTCAGGAAGAGACCTGGAGACTTGAAAGGCTTGAAGAGATCGCTGTTTACATGAGAACTGAATTAAGAAACCTTGGATTCAACGTCTGGACCTCAGAGAGTCCTATTATTCCGGTTGTGATCGGAGATATGATGGACTGCTTTAAGTTCTGGAAAGATCTGTTTGATGAAGGAGTTTACGCTAATGCCGTTGTACCTCCGGCGGTTCCTCAGGGACAATCACTGCTGAGAACCAGCTATATGGCAAGTCATACCGATGATCATCTGAACAGGATCCTTGACGCCTTCCGCAAAGTAGGCCTGAAGCACGGTATCATTGACAGAAACGGTCACTCACTGCAGGACTAAGAGGAAAGATATATGAGTGGCACCGGAGTAACGATCGCGACCTCTTCCAGTGAAAAAAAGGAGTTCGTTGATTTTCTCTACCGTCATTATGAGAAGGATAAATACTTCGTGCCGCCACTTCGTATGGATCAGCATAAACTGATCGATACCAGCAAAAATCCATTTTATGAGAATGCTGAGATCGTACTATTTCTGGCAGAGAAGGACGGGGAAACGGTTGGGAGAATAGCCGCTATTATTGATCACCGGTACAACGATCATCATAATTCACAGACCGGGCATTTTGGTTTCTTTGAATGCATAAATGACCAGCACACGGCAAATCTGCTCTTCAGGGTGGCAACCGACTGGTTACGTGATAAGGGAATGAAGGACGTAATGGGACCGGCCAGCCCTAGTATGATGGATGTGATCGGAATTCTTGTGGACGGGTATTTCAAGTATCCGTTCGTAATGATGCCTTATAACAAGAAATACTACGACGAGCTGATCACGAATGCCGGATTCGAGAAGAGTATGGACCTTTATGCGTACATGGTTGATCAGGATTCAGTGGATAATAATCGGATGGGTCGTGCTATGGAGATCGTTAAGAAAAGAAATCCGGGCCTGCATATCCGGGAAGTGCAGCTGAAAAAAATGGACCGGGAGATCGAGATCATCCGTGAGATCTTCAATAAAGCATGGGCAGATAACTGGGGATTTATACCGCTTAGCGAAGCAGAATTTCAGGCAGCCGGAAAAGATCTGAAGATGATCGTGGATCAAAAGTATGCTCATATTGCCGAGATCGATGGAAAGCCGGTAGCCTTTTCGGTAGCTATACCTGATATAAATCAGATCTTGAAAGATATGGATGGCAAGCTGTTCCCTTTTGGTATCTTTAAAATTCTGCTGGGCAAGAGAAAGATAGATATGCTGCGGACCGCACTAATGGGAGTACTGCCGGAATATCAGGGGAGAGGTATTGATGCGGTATTGCATCAGATGGCTATTCAGAACGGTCTTGAACACGGGGTCGTCGGTTCGGAACTCAGCTGGATACTGGAGACCAATACTCAGATGATAAGAGTAGCTGAGCGTATCGGCGGAACTCTGGACAAAACTTACAGGATCTACTCCAAGACATTATAATCGGAAGCGCTTTTCTGCCGAAATTCCCCACTTTTTTCCTTATATTCGGAACCTAATTTAAATCCAATCCTTTATCCGAATAATGAGCGACTATCGTATTGAGAAAGACTCCATGGGAGAGGTTAAAGTTCCTCAGAATGCCCTGTACGGAGCACAGACACAAAGAGCACATGATAATTTCCCGATAAGCGGGATCCGGTTCAGCCGGTCATTCATTGAAGCACTTGGGTATGTGAAAAAGTCGGCGGCCATTGCGAATGCAAAGCTGGGTCTGCTTGATGAGAACATCTCAGAAGCTATACAGGCAGCAGCACAGGAAGTTATCGACGGAAAACACGATAAAGAATTTGTGATCGACATCTTTCAGACGGGATCCGGTACTTCCACTAATATGAATGCCAATGAAGTGATCGCTCACCGGGCCAATCAGTTATCTGAACTCTCAGATACTAAGATTCATCCGAATGATCATATTAATTTTGGTCAGAGCTCAAATGATGTGATCCCTACCACGATCAGGGTGGCAGCAGTCAGAGCTGTAAACAATGAGCTCATACCTTCACTAAAGCACCTTCAAAATGCCTTCATCAGCAAGGGAAAAGAGTTCTCTGATGTCGTAAAGACCGGCCGTACACATCTGATGGATGCGATGCCGGTAACTATAGAGCAGGAATTCAGTGGTTATGCCCGCCAGATAGAACTCGGGATCAAAAGGTTGGAATCTGCACTGGAAAGAATGTCTGAACTACCGCAGGGCGGTACGGCTGTAGGCACAGGTATCAATACCCATGCAAACTTCGGTAATAAGTTTGCTTCAACGATGTCTGAACTAACCGGAGAGAATTTTAAAGAGGCAGAGAATCATTTTGAAGCACAGGCAACTGTAGATGCACCGGTCGAACTGAGCGGTCAGCTTAAAACGATAGCGGTATCGCTGATGAAGATCGGTAATGACCTTAGATGGATGAATTCAGGCCCGAATAGTGGTATCGGAGAAGTTCAGCTTGCAGCACTTCAGCCAGGTTCCTCGATTATGCCCGGAAAAGTAAATCCGGTGATCGAAGAGTCACTCACTATGGTATGTGCCCAGGTGATAGGGAATGATTCAGCCGTTACGATCGGGGGCCAGGCCGGTAATTTTGAATTGAATGTTATGCTTCCGGTTGTAGCTCATAACCTTTTGCAGTCTATTGATATTCTCGGAAATGCAGCCAGGAATCTGGCAGACAGATCTGTTTCTAAGCTGCAAGTTAACCGCGAAAGGATCGCAGATATGGTTGGTAGAAATCCAATCCTGGTTACGGCCCTCAATCCGATCATCGGTTATGATCTTGCTGCCAAGATCGCAAAAAAAGCTTTTGCAGAAGGACGGCCTTTATTTGATGTAGCGAAGGAGATGACAGATCTTTCAGATGAAGAGCTGAACAATGCACTCGATCCGATCAAAATGACCAAAGGTGGTTTTACAGATTAACATTATTTTGAGGCTGACTTCCGGAATGGAATGACAGGCCTGTCACGTTCGGGGATGCGGGAATATACCGGCCCGGTTCATAAAGCCTTCGGGCAACAATTTTAGCATTAAATCAAGTAGTAATGGCTCAAGTGAAACAGAAAAGTAAGAAGAAATCTTTCTCTGCTGCCAGGAAAAAAGAAATTCTGGCTGACTATAAGTTAGGCTGGTTAAGCAGGCATATGTCGCTGGTAGGGCGCAAAGAGGTGCTTTCAGGAAAAGCGAAATTCGGAATATTCGGTGACGGTAAAGAAATACCGCAGATCGCTATGGCCAAATATTTTCAGGATGGAGATTTCCGATCAGGCTATTACAGGGATCAGACCTTTATGCTGGCGATCGGTGGACTTGAGCCGCAGCAGTTCTTTGCCCAGTTATATGCTCATCCGGATGTTGAAGCAGATCCATTTTCTGCGGGTAGACAAATGAATTCCCATTTTGCTACCCGATTGCTGGACGAAGAAGGAAACTGGATCGATCAAACCAAGTCGAAAAATACTGCTTCCGATATTTCCCCAACCGCCGGTCAAATGGCCCGGTTACTGGGACTTGCGCAGGCATCAAAAGTGTATAAACATAATAAAGAGCTGCATAAGGGAGAGTGGAAGAAGTTTTCAAATAAAGGGCAGGAAGTAGCATTTGGCACGATCGGAGACGCATCCACATCTGAAGGCGTTTTCTGGGAAACCATCAATGCTGCCGGTGTACTACAGGTGCCTATGGTCATGTCGGTCTGGGATGACGGTTTTGGAATATCCGTTGCTAAAAAATATCAGACCACCAAAGAGAGTATATCCAAGATCCTGAGTGGTTTTCAGCGGAATAAAGAAGATGACGGTTATGAGATACTCACCGTAAAAGCCTGGGATTATGAGGCGCTACTGAATACCTATGAAAAAGCAGTCAAGATCGCTCGCGAAGAACATGTGCCGGTACTGGTTCATGTGCAGGAAGTAACACAGCCACAAGGACACTCAACCTCTGGCTCACATGAAAGATATAAAAGTGAGGAAAGACTTAAGTGGGAAGAAGAGTATTGCTGCCTTGAAAAACTAAAGCAGTGGATCATTGATAATAAGATCGCAACGAAGAAGAAACTGGAAGCGCTGGAGAGTGAAGCACAGGATGAAGTGAATGAAGCCAAATCGGCTGCCTGGAAAGCCTTCATGGAGCCTCTTAAGAAAGAAAAGAAGGAAGTAACGGATCTGATTAAAAAGCTGGCCGATGAAACCGGAATGGACAAGGTCGGGAAGATCACCGATAAATTTAAAATGATCCCGAATGCGATCCGCAAGGATATTGTGTCAGCTGCCCGGTCAGCTGTGCGCATGACTGCCGGAAAAGATACCGATGCACGAAAGGCTCTGATCAGCTGGATAGGGGAAAGCGAGAAGCTAAATGCCGAACGCTATAATTCACATTTGTACAGTGAAACACCTAAATCTCCGCTTAATGTAGAAGAAATCAGGCCCGAATATGATGAGAAGCCTAAGCGGGTAGATGGCAGATTAGTACTGAGAGACAATTTTGAGATCCTGTTCGATCGTCACCCGAACACGCTCGTCTTTGGTGAGGATTCCGGTAAACTGGGAGACGTGAACAAAGGACTGGAAGGTCTTCAGGATAAATTTGGCGAACTCAGGGTATCCGATACCGGAATCAGGGAAGCAACCATCCTGGGGCAGGGAATTGGAATGGCTATGAGAGGATTAAGGCCTATTGCTGAGATTCAGTATCTGGATTACCTGTTATATTGTTTTCAGGGGATTAGTGATGATCTTGCCACCATGCGCTACCGAACCAAAGGAGGTCAGGCCGCACCTGTTATCGTTAGAACAAGGGGGCACCGTCTGGAGGGAATCTGGCATTCAGGATCACCTATGGGTATGATCATCAGCGGAGCCCGCGGAGTACATTTATGCGTGCCCAGAAACCTGACTCAGGCTGCCGGATTCTATAACACCCTTATTCAGGGAGACGACCCGGCAATTGTAGTTGAGCCCCTGAACGGGTACCGACTGAAAGAAAACATGCCGAGTAACCTGGGCGATTTTACCACACCACTGGGGATACCTGAGATCGTTAATGAAGGGTCCGATATTACGGTGGTTAGTTACGGCTCCACATTCAATATCATTGAATCACTCATTCCGGAATTTGAAGAGCATGGGATCAGTGTTGAACTGATCGATGCCCGGACACTGATGCCTTTTGATCGTACCGGCCTGATTGGTGAATCGCTGCGGAAAACAAATCGTTTACTGGTGGTTGATGAAGATGTGCCGGGTGGTGCCTCTGCTTATATCTTAAACCAGATCCTGCAGCAGCAGGAGGGTTATTTCGAACTCGATTCCAAGCCAACATGTCTGACTGCTAAAGAACACCGGCCCGCGTATGCATCTGATGGAGATTATTTTTCAAAACCGAGTGCGGATGATATCTTTGAGGCAGTTTATGCTATCATGCATGAATCGGCTCCGGAGCAGTATCCGGCACTTTATTGATCATTCAGTTGATACGATCAGAATGAAATAGGTCTTAATTCATTCTGAATAATTTTTAAGCCACATTAATATCTAGATATTAGTGTGGCTTTGTTATTTAATAGCACATTCGACTTATAGTAGCTGGAATACATGCTCATCTAAATCATCATTTTTATGCTGAAATTAACCAACAGGGGTACTTATCATCCTTTGAGGTAGCTACAAACCTTTATCACCCAAACAACTAGAAAATTTAAATCTTAAAGCTAGCATATTTTGAATGACAGAGTAAAAATCTGTATTTAATGTTATGACATAGTATGCTATCAATACCTTACCAGATATAAACTAAATTTTAGAGAGAATCTCCAATATCAGATGCGTTGTCTGGCAGTAGTACTGCTCAATAATAGAAATCAGAGAAATGATATCAGATCTGTATGTATTTTAAAATCTTCATTCAAATTTCTTCTTGTTCATTTACTCTTTGATATAGATTTCTTCTTTTTATCATTCTTCAATTCCATCTTGTAACTGATTAGCCTTAAAGACATGAATAGAATCACTTTCGTAATAATAGCTTTATTAAGCTTAAGCACCTCTGTAATGGCTCAGGCCGACAAGGTTGTCGTAAAAGAATCACAGGCCGGATGGCAATTGATGATCGACGGAGAGCCAACCATTATAAACGGTATGAACTGGGATTACTTTCCGATTGGGACCAATTTCTCATACAGCTTATGGAACCAATCTCCGGATATGATTCAGAAAGCGCTGGATTATGAAATGGCTATGCTGAAAAATATGGGGGTTAATGCTATTCGTGTTTATACTGGTATCCCAAAACGATGGATCACATATATATATGAGAACTACGGTATCTATACAATGCTCAATCACGCTTTTGGTAGATATGGAGTTACTATAGATGGGGCATGGATGCCAAATACAGATTACGCTGACCCAAAAGTGAAAGCGCTTCTATTGAGAGAAGTTGAGGAACTGGTCAGGGAGTATAAAGATACGCCGGGACTGCTCTTGTTCCTGCTGGGGAATGAGAACAACTACGGACTTTTCTGGGATGGGGCAGAAACGGAAGATATTCCCATAGAAGACCGCAGGTCGACCGTAAGAGCAAGAGCTATGTATAAACTCTTTAATGAAGCGGCCCGAATTATGAAATCGGTGGATACCGATCATCCGATCGCTATGGCAAACGGAGATCTCTTGTTTCTGGATATCATTGCAGAAGAAGTTCCTGACATCGACATTTTTGGAGCCAACGTATATCGCGGACTGACATTTACGGACCTGTACGACCGGGTGAAAAATGAGTATGGTAAACCTGTGCTTTTAACTGAATTTGGTTCCGATGCATTCAATGCCCGAAGCCTGCAGGAAGACCAGGCAGCTCAGGCATATTACCAAAAAGGAAACTGGCATGATATTTATGCTAATGCAGCTGGAATGGGTGAAGCCAACAACTCATTAGGTGGATTTACCTTTCAGTTTAGTGATGGTTGGTGGAAATACGGACAAACCGAGCGCCTGGATGTTCATGATATCAATGCTTCCTGGTCTAATGGCGGGTATCAGTTTGATTTTGCTGAGGGTGAGAATAATATGAACGAAGAGTGGTTCGGTATTGCAGCTAAAGGTCCAACCAACTTTATGGGGCTCTATGAATTATATCCGAGAGCAGCATATTATGTCTTACAACAAGCTCATCAGTTCGATCCTTTTGCAAGGGGTAACAGCAGGGCCGATCTGGATGCTCATTTTTCAAATATCAATATTGAACAAGCAAAGTTGCAGGCCCGATCGGATAAAGCCGCACTGAGAAGTGAGAATAATGAAATCATTAAATTGAGCCGATTCACTGCAAACTTTGAGACCTTTAATACGGGAGGTGACCTGATCACTACCCCGGAAAATCCGGATCCAAGTGTGGTTCAGTATCCCAATCAACAGGGTTTTGACCACCTTCAGTCATTCTTTGTAGGCTTTGAAGCCAATCCGGCTCCAAATATCCGGGCAGATGTTACATTGAACGTACTAGGTAATGTTCCGCAGAATCCTATTAATGAGATTTTTTATGAGAACAGGGGACGCCCGGTTGAACTGGAGGGGGTGAATGAGAATGTAATACTACAGGATGTTAACCGGCTTGCCATTTACAGTGCGGATTATACCTGGACCCAGGAGTACTTTGAGCTCACCGGATTTTACCGGACCGGACATTATCATTGGGGTTATGAAGGAGATTTCTTTGGGTTATATCCGGAAGCAAATTACGGACCGACTATTGATATTTATAATGCAATAGCTCCTTTTGGATTTGAAGTAGAAGGGCGTAAAACATTTGATGGATTAAAACTGGCCTTTGGTCCTCAGCTATGGTGGGGAGCCAACCCTGCTGTTTTACTAAAGTACAGCAGAACGATCGGGAAAACGGAGTTTACCGGTATTATTCATGAAGACATTCAGCAGCAGGGACTTACCGGTAGTTCTTTTGCGATTCCGCAGCCGAAAACAAGGAGGATATCTTTATATGCTGCCCGTGAATTTGGTAAAGTAGGAGTAGAGCTGGGAGGCCTGTGGGCAGGTCAGCCTTTGAACGGGCGTGAGTTTCAGCTGGCCAGAGAGCAGTCGGACGGAAGTTATGATGTTTATATTGATGAGATCGAGCCTATGGATAACTGGGGCGGAAAGATCAAGCTTAGTTATACCGGAGGAAAGTTTAACTGGTATGGACTTTCATCGGTCAGAGGACTGGTTGCTAATGGCGGTTATGATCAGACCTTAACTTATACCGGATGGAGGCTTAAAGACAGCGGAAGCGGAAATATGTACAATGTGCTTTCGGGCTTCACCTACAATTTCGGTAACCTGCAGGTAGCTCCGAATTTTATGTGGCAGCAACCGATCGAAGGGCCGATCCCTTCTGAAGCGATGGCTCCGGCAAGACCACGAAATATTCTTACAGATCCGTTTGTGGTCCGGGAAGGAAACCGGGAGCAGATCGCCGGCGAAGTTCTGTTAACATACGACCCGACTCCGGGAACATATATGTATGACTGGGATAGTGATCGCAGAGAAGACGCTAAATTTGCTGCCAGTATCGGTTTTATTTATCGCTACCTGCCAACTACTATGGATGCAGCTATTGGTATTCTTCCAGACGGACGTACGTTCTTCCCATTCCCGGGAGCAGTACCCGCCAGAGATCTCTGGGAAGTAAATGGCAGGATCGTTTCTAAGGTCAATCGTGATTTTGGTGTAATTGCAGGTCTGTATGCAGGTGATGCACAGGCCAGGGGTAGTGATCCAAGATTGATCACCCGATATGGCGGAGATCTAAGGATGATCTATAAAAACATCAAACTAAATTCTTTTGTAAGGATCAACGACTGGGGTCCGTATGATTATCATCGTGACTTTAACCTGACATTTCCACTTCAGTTGATGGGAGATCTGTCAACCACGCTTAGTAAACCTGACTGGTTTGACCTCCCAACCACGAGAATTGGGATCCGAGGTACCTGGAGATCACTTAATGAATATTCTCCCCGCTACGCCCCAGCCTACACTACCGATATTTCAGGGCAGATCGTACCCGATCCAACTGCACCAGGCTTTGGCAACGGATCAGAGTGGGAGTTTATGACATATATTCAAATTGATATAAGAAATTAAAAGAGACCGGAAACATGAAGACAGTAGTTTTAAACAATATCAGATTTATTCTATTAGGAAGTCTGCTGCTAGTATTTGTTGGACTAGGATGTGAACGATCAACCAGTGGATTAGAAGAACCTGAATTCCCTGACAATCCTGATGTATTTATTGATGGATTCAGTTCCGGTCTGGAGTATTATCCATTTGAAGGCTCCAAGTTAGACGCCTTTAGTGTGGATGATGATGTTATTTTCGGAGATAGAGGGGCTTCTATGCGCTTTGATGTGCCAAATGTCGGAGACCCGGATGGAAGTTATGCGGGTGCAATTTTCCGTGATGATAACGGGGGAAGAAACCTGACCGATTTTGATGCACTAACTTTTTATGCGAAGGGTACCACACCCGGTACAATCAATGAGATCGGGTTCGGTCAGGACTTCTTTGAGAATAAATTTCTTGTAACACTCAATGATCTCAAACTTACTACCAACTGGAAAAAGTATATTATTCCCATTCCAGATGCTTCCCAGCTTCGATCCGAGCAAGGTCTTTTCTGGTATGCAGAGGGACCGGAGGATGGAGACGGTTATTCATTCTGGGTGGATGAGCTGAAATTCGAAAGACTCGAGACCATAGCACAGCCACGCCCTTCAATATTAGGGGGGATCGACGCAAGCACAGCCGGTTTTATCGGACTTACAAGCTCAGTAACAGGTCTTACCCAGACCTTAAATCTGGGAAGCGGAGAAGATGTTACTCTTAATGTAGCCCCCGGATACTTTACGTTTAATTCCTCAAATCCAAGCGTGGCTACGGTGAGTGAAAATGGTGAATACTCTATAACAGGAACCGGTACTACGGTTATAACAGCAAGCCTTGGCGGTGTCGATGCAGAAGGTTCTCTGACCATAGAATCCTTAGGTAATTATACACCCGCCCCAACTCCTACAGAAGATCCGGCTAATGTGATCTCAGTATTCAGTGACGCTGAAGGGTATGAAAATGTGCCGGTAGATTATTACAACGGATTTTTCAATGGTGACGGACAAACCACGGAGGGTGGAACAGGCGAGGGTGGTGCCGATCTGGTCTTCGATGGCGATGGGGTCATTAACTATACCAGCCTGAATTTTGTCGGAATCGGTACGTTCCTGGATGTTCCAAGTATTGATGCATCCTCCATGACCCACCTGCATGTGGATATCAATGTGAGAGAGGCTATAAATGAAGGTGACTTCATAAGGGTACAGTTGATCAATTCTGTAGGAAATAACGAAACTGCCGGCTCTTTCACGATAGATTCAAATACCTTAAGGGAAAACGAGTGGGCAAGTGTAGACATCCCTCTGTATGGGTTAAGCGGGTTAACTGATCGTACTCAGATCGGACTGCTGTTCTTTATATCCGACGCTACCATATCTAATATCTTTGTGGATAATATCTACTATTATGATGACGGTTCCACTCCTCCGACAGAGCTACCTGATATTCCGATCACATTTGATGATCCAAGTGTTAACTATACCTTTACGGTCTTTAATGGCACCTCCTTCCAGGTGATAGATAACCCGGTGTTGTCAGGATCTAATCCTGCTGAAACTAAGATCGGATCGATCTTTAATGTGGGCAGAACATTTGAGGGAGCTTATGTTGATCTGGATACTCCTCTTAACTTAGCAAACGGTGCCACGATCACAGCCGATGTCTATTCCACAAAACCCATTCCGGTCCTGCTTAAGTTTGAGAACGGCCAAAACGGTGCTGCAGATATTGAATTGTCTGCCAATCATACCGGTAGTGGCTGGGAAGAGATAACCTGGAGCTTCTCTTCGGCTGATCAGTATAGCAGATTAGTATTCTTTATGGACGGACCGGGAACTACTTCCGGTATATTCTATATCGATAATATTGAACAGAATTAAACGGTAAGTCAGATATCAATAAAGTCATTTATAGTTCTATGAAATTATCATTGGCATTAATGACGGGCACCCTTTTGTGTATGTCCGCTTGTATTAATGACAGCGAAACCGGTGAAGAATACAACGAGATAGCCTGGCAAGATGAATTTGACAGGGATGGCACTCTTGATCCGGAAAACTGGACTTACGACATAGGAACCGGCCAGGAAATCTTCGGAAGACCCGGCTGGGGAAACAATGAGCAGCAGTATTACACCGATCGCCCTGAAAATGTTAAAGTCGAAGACGGGAATCTCCTTATTACGGCCAGAGAAGAGTCTTTTGAGGGATCTTCATATACATCGGCCAGGATACTGACCAAAGGGTTATTTGAAAGAACATTTGGTCGCTTTGAAGCCCGGATACAACTACCTTTTGGACAGGGAATCTGGCCGGCTTTCTGGTTACTGGGTGACGACTCAAACGGTACGGTGGTCTGGCCCCAGATCGGAGAGATAGATATTATGGAATACCGGGGACAGGAACCGCAGGTTATTCACGGAAGTGTACATGGACCTGGATATTCAGGTGGTAATGCCGTTTCTGAAAGTTATGCATTAAATGGTGGAAGGTTTGACACTGAATATCATATCTTTGCGATAGAATGGGGACCTGATTTTATTCATTATTTTGTGGATGATGTACTTTATAATACGATTACTCCGGAAGATGTAAATGGTGAATGGGTTTTCAATGACAATTCATTCTATATTATATTGAATGTTGCTGTTGGCGGATCTTTCGTGGGGCCACCAAGTCCTAGTACTCCGTTCCCTCAAACAATGAAAGTAGATTATGTCAGGGTATATTCTCAATAACCTATGGTGATGGGTGATTTGAACCAATAAATTCCCGACATTGAGTGAATTTTTAAACAAAATTTAAAGTAGTAGTGTCCATAGAATTAAAGCAGATCGGTAAAGAATCCTGGTTCAAAATTCCTGATTTCAACAAAATGCGCTCATTCTTTATGAGCATTGTAAGTGACTCCAACCACTGGATGTTCATTTCAAGTAACGGGGGGCTGTCAGCGGGTCGAAAGAATGCTGAGTTCGCACTTTTTCCATACTATACCGATGATAAAATAACCGAACTGGCACATACGACCGGTAATAAATCCATTTTTCAGGTATCTAAAAACGATGAAGTATGGGTATGGGAGCCATTCTCAGAATTTAATGCACATCGGTTTAAGATCAGCAGAAATCTGTATAAGAATAAGTTCGGTAATAAGGTGATGTTTGAAGAGATCAATCATGACCTTGATCTTACTTTCCGTTACCAATGGAATTCCAGTAATTTATATGGATTCGTCAAACAGTCTCAGCTGATCAATCACTCGGGGGAATCCAGAAAGATCACCCTTTTGGATGGTATCCAGAATATCATGCCCCATGGGGTCAGCAGTGATCTTCAGGTACGAGCCAGCAACCTTGTGGATGCCTATAAGCGTAATGAGCTGGTCGCTGAAAGCGGTCTGGGAATCTATGCATTAAGTGCGATCATTGTAGATAAAGCAGAGCCGAGCGAAGCACTGAAAGCGAATGTGGCATGGTCTGCAGGACTGGAAAATCCGCAATACCTGCTATCTTCCCTGCAACTTGACCAATTCCGTAATCAGGAGATAGTAGAGGAAGAGCAGGATGTTAAGGGTGAAAAAGGTGCTTACTTCATAATAAAAGAGATTGAATTAGGTCGTGATGCTCAGAAAGACTGGATGATCGTTGCTAATGTAAATCAGGATCAGTCCGGAGTAGTAGAACTCAGCCAGTCTATTCAGGAAGATGATGATCTGATTTCAAAGGTTAATAAGGACATTGAAAGGGGGACCGCTAAATTAAAAGCATTGGTTGCTGGGGCAGATGGGTTGCAGTTAAGTTCTGATGCGTTGAAAGACACCCGTCATTTCTCTAATACCATGTTCAATATCATGCGGGGTGGAACCTTCGATCATAATTACAGGATCGAAAAAGATGATTTCTCCTCCTATATGAAGAACGCTAATGTTTCTGTTTATGAACGTAATCTCTCTTTCATGGAGAGCTTACCCGATGAATTTAACAGGCAGCAACTTGATCACCAGCTATCCGAAATGGATGACCCTGATTTTCTCAGACTGGCAACTGAGTATCTGCCCCTGAAATTCAGCAGGCGGCATGGGGATCCAAGCCGACCCTGGAATAAATTTTCGATCAATACCCATAGTGAAGTAGATGGATCCAAGATCCTGGATTATGAAGGAAACTGGAGAGATATATTCCAGAACTGGGAAGCTCTGGTGCGTTCATACCCTGATTTTATTGAAGGGATGATCTTTAAGTTTCTGAATGCCACAACTTTCGATGGTTATAACCCTTATCGTGTGACCAAAGGGGGATTTGACTGGGAAATAATTGAGCCGGATGATCCATGGTCATACATCGGTTACTGGGGAGATCACCAGATCATCTATCTGCTTAAATTCCTTGAATTCTATTATGATCATAAGCCTGAGGAATTTCTGGACCTATTCGGTAAGGAAAATTTTGTATTTGCCAATGTACCCTACAGGATCAAATCCTACGAAGAGATTGTAAAGGATCCCAAAGACACGATCGAGTTCGATGAGGAATCAGATCGCATTATACGTGAGAAGGTGGAGGAGCTCGGAGCTGACGGTGCGTTACTAGGCAGCGGTGAGCAAAATATCTACCATGTAAACTTCCTCGAAAAGATCCTGGCTACTGTGCTGGCTAAGGTTTCCAATTTTATTCCCGAGGGAGGGATCTGGATGAATACTCAGCGTCCGGAGTGGAATGATGCCAATAATGCCCTGGTAGGAAACGGGGTTTCAATGGTCACTTTATACTATCTGAGAAGATTTCTGAACTTTTTTGAACCTATTCTTGCAAAGACCGACCTTGAGGAAATAGCTGTTTCTGAAGAGATGGCTGAACTATTCTCAGGCATAAATCAAGTACTGAATTCCAATAAAGGAATACTTGATGGTCAGATCGATAATACGGTCAGAAAGAAGATCACTGATGGTCTGGGGCAGGCCGGCAGCGATTACAGAGATAAGATCTATGATCAGGGGTTCAGCGGGAAAAAGAAGGCGATCGGATTTAGTGACCTGAAGGAATTTGTAAGCACAGCCCTTGAATATCTTGAGCACTCTATCGATGCCAACCGCCGGACGGATGATTTATATCATTCCTATAACCTGATGAGTGTAGAAGATGATGGGATCTCTGTTTCGTATCTGGATGAGATGCTGGAAGGGCAGGTTGCCGTTCTAAGCTCAAAATATCTGAACTCCGAGGAAGCAAACAAAGTACTGGATGCACTTCGCAACAGTGCGCTGTACCGCAAAGACCAGCAGAGTTATATCCTGTATCCGAATAAAGATCTTCAGGGATTTCTTGAAAAGAATAATATTCCTGAGAATTCTGTAAAAAAGTCAGAACTTCTGAAGAAACTTCTGAGTGCAGGTGATCACAGAATCATAAATCAGGATGTTGAAGGTAATTACCATTTTAACGGTAACTTCAAGAATGCTGCCGACCTCAGGAAAGCACTGAAAGGCTTAAGCTCTGGAGAATATAGTACACTGGTTGAGAAAGAAGAGAAACTCATCCTCAGGATATTTGAGGAAGTATTTAATCATAAAGCATTTACAGGTAGGTCCGGTACTTTCTTTGCCTATGAGGGGCTGGGTTCCATTTACTGGCACATGGTTTCAAAACTACATCTGGCAGTTTTTGAAGTTCATGAACAGGCAAGGAAAGAAGATGCTGATGACAACATCCTTTCTAAAATTGAAATTCACTTTGATGAGATCGGTAAAGGAATAGGAGTTCATAAAGATCCTGAATTATATGGTGCCTTCCCTACAGATCCTTATTCACATACTCCATACCATCGTGGTGCTCAGCAGCCTGGTATGACCGGTCAGGTTAAAGAGGATATACTGGTTCGTTTCGGTGAGCTCGGTATCTCTATTGAGGACGGATGTCTGGTATTTAACCCGGGTTTACTTAAGAAAAGTGAGTTCAGGACTCAAGCCGGTACTTTCAACTATGTTGATGTATTACAGGAACCTAAAGAGTTGAATTTGCCGGAAGATTCTCTCACGTTCACCTGTTGTCAGGTTCCGGTTATTTATCAAAGTTCAGATAAATCAGGACTTGATGTCATATATACGGATGGCTCTGTCAAAAACTTTGAAGGGAATAAACTGGATCATGATACAACAGACCAGCTGCTTACGAGAAGCGGAAAGATCGAAAAGATGGTCGTGTTTATTTCCCGGGACCATTTGAGATGAAAGGGATCCGGCCAAATGTCATAATAAGAAACCTGGCGTGTCTGCTAGTCTTACCAATCATTTTCACAATATCTTGTGAATCATTATCGAAGAAGAATATGTCATCCGTTACAGCAAAAGAAATACTCGGAAATCCTGATTACAAAGCTATCAGTTATGGCGGTTACCGGGAGATAACACGTGACTTACAGCCTACTGTATCACAGCTAAAAGAAGATATGTTACTGTTACACGCTATGGGTATCCGGATCGTCCGGACCTATAATGTTCATCTTGATCATGCATCCAATGTTTTGGCAGCGATAAGAGAACTGAAAAAAGAGGATCCGGATTTTGAGATGTATGTGATGCTGGGTGCCTGGATCGATGCGAAAAATTCATGGACCGATCATCCGGTACGTGTGAGAGACGAGGACAGTAAAAGGAATCAGGTTGAAATGGATACGGCCATTCGACTGATCAATGAATATCCGGATATTGTAAAGATCCTGGCTATTGGAAATGAAGCCATGGTACACTGGCAGGTAGAATATTACGTGGAGCCTTCAATTATCCTGAAATGGGTGAACTATGCTCAGGATAAAAAAGCAAAAGGCGAACTTCCCGAGGAACTTTGGGTTACCAGTTCAGATGATTTTGCATCCTGGGGAGGCGGAGGCAACGAGTACAAAACCGAAGACCTCAATGAGCTGATCCGTTCGGTAGATTATATATCTATGCATACCTATCCTATGCATAATACTCACTATAATCCGGATTTCTGGTATGCTCCGAATGAAGATGAGTCACTCTCTGACCTGGAAAAAATTGAGGCTGCAATGATTCGGTCCCGTGATTTTGCGATCAGCCAGTACGATACCGTTGTAAGTTACATGAATAGTATCGGTGTGGATAAGCCTGTTCATATAGGGGAAACAGGCTGGGCTACCTTATCTAATGAATTTTATGGGGAATCGGAAGCCAGAGCTACGGATGAATTTAAATCAGCCCGATATTATCAGTTGATTCATGAGTGGGCAAAGGAAGCCGGAGTTACGATCTTTTATTTTGAGGCATTTGATGAGCAGTGGAAGGATGCACAGAATCCGGAAGGGTCTGAAAATCATTTTGGATTATTTAATTTGAAATCTCAGGCAAAATATGCTATTTGGGACCTGGTAGATGAAGGTGTTTTTGATGGCTTAACCCGTGACGGGAAGGCGATTACAAAAACATTTAACGGTAATAAGTCAGAAATGATGAAAACGGTACTTATTCCTCCATCTCACAGAGAAATGGAAGCAAGATATAACGGGGTAAATTAAAAATGGGATCACGGCTTACTTCTTGTATAGTCATTATATCAGTCATTTTATTGAGCAGCTGTATGAAACCTAATTCACTTGATGTTCAGGTATTTGAGACCTCGAAAAGTGGCAATCAGCTTAGTGAAGTAACCGAATTTCCGGAAACAGATACCATCGTAGCAGTTAGCATCGATCCTGAAAAAAGATATCAGGAAATTACCGGTATAGGGGGCTCTTTTACCGAGTCGACCGCATGGCTACTGAATCAACTCAGTTCGGATAACCGCAGCAGAATTATTGAGGCCTATTTCGGCGATGACGGAGCCAAATATTCACTCACCCGAACGCACATAAACTCCAGTGACTTTTCTCTGGGTAATTATTCTTATCACCCGGAACCGGATAAGGAACTCAGGAATTTCAGTATTGAAGAAGACATGGATGATATCATCCCTCTGATCAAGGATGCTATGGCAGTATCAACGGAAGGGTTCAGAGTCATCAGCTCACCATGGACTGCACCCCCCTGGATGAAAGACAATAATGCCTGGAAAGGAGGGAAGCTGCTGCCTGAATATTATGATACCTGGGCACTCTTTTTCTCAAAGTACCTTAGTGCTTATGCTCAACAGGGAATAGATATCTGGGGCATTACCGTAGAAAATGAGCCACTGGGAAATGGTGAAAACTGGGAGAGTATGCATTATACCGCTGAAGAGATGAATGCATTTGTATCCGGACACCTGGGCCCTAAGCTTGAAGCCGACGGTCATGAAATAGTGCTGCTGGGATATGATCAAAACCGTGATCACCTGGAAGAATGGGTAGATGTCATGTATGGAGATGAGGAGGCTGCAAAATATTTTGATGGCACGGCTATCCACTGGTATGCCAGTACCTACGATGTATTCCCGGAAGCGCTTCAATACGCTCATAATGCAGCCCCTGATAAGTACCTTATACAGACCGAAGCTACTGCAGATGCTGATGTTCCGAAATGGAAAGAAGATGATTGGTACTGGGAAAAAGAAGCCACAGACTGGGGCTGGGACTGGGCTCCTGAGGATCAAAAATACCTGCATCCAAAATATGCCCCGGTATTCAGATATGCCCGTGATATGATCGGTACTTTAAATAACTGGGTCGACGGCTGGGTTGACTGGAATATGGTGCTGGACCGTCAGGGAGGACCTAACTGGGCAAATAACTGGTGTCTGGCCCCGGTCATTGTCGATCCTGAAAATGATGAAGTCTATTTCACCCCTTTATACTATACTATGGCTCACTTCAGCCGGTATATCCGGCCCGGTGCAACCCGCATTGGTCATGATCTTGAAAGCAAGGAATTATTGTTAACTGCAGTTGAGAATCCGGATGGGACCATTGCAGTTGTAATGCTTAATCAGGTAGATGAAGCAAAGACAGTACAACTTAATTTGGGCGGTAAATCAACCAATGTTGGAATTCGGGGAAATGCCATTCAAACAATATTAATTACACCATAACCGGTATGGAATGGGGTGGGTAACGGAGTTAAAATATGAGTGAATCAGTAAAGACCAAGACTGTACCATTCTCAAACAAATTAGCATTCGGATTCGGAATGCTTGCAAACCAGATGTTCCCGGCAGTACTCAGTATTTTTATGGTGGTACTGGTGCAAGATCTTGGATTTCCGGGTTGGATGTGGGGAGTGATCTTCTTTTTCCCTCGTATTTTTGATGCTTTTACTGATCCTATCATGGGTTTCATCTCAGATAACACCCGGTCGAAATGGGGCCGCCGCC
The DNA here is from genome assembly GCF_040811775.1 of Balneola sp. MJW-20. Taxonomy (NCBI): domain Bacteria; kingdom Pseudomonadati; phylum Balneolota; class Balneolia; order Balneolales; family Balneolaceae; genus Gracilimonas; species Gracilimonas aurantiaca. Next base: position 1,291,595 of record NZ_JBFNXW010000001.1, on the reverse strand, counting down.
GTCAGTATGTATTTGTTGGTGCTATAGTGATGGGTGTGAGTTTCATGATCATGTGGCAATTATATGCTGACAATAGTGTGAATTATAACTTCACCTATTTCATGGCATGGTCGGTGGTCTTTTTCCTTGGATTAACCATTTTCAGTGTTCCTTACGTAGCTATGGGCTATGAAATGAGTGAAGATTTCCATGAGCGAACACAGATCATGGCAATCGCACAGTGGATCGGGCAGTGGGCCTGGGTGATTGCACCCTGGTTTTGGGTCATTATGTACGATCCGGAATGGTTTGCTTCGGCCGAAGTAGCTACCCGGACTCTGGCTGTCTGGGTTGGTGGAATATTTATGGTTTGTGCTATGATCCCTGCCATCTTTATCAAGGGGGAATCCACTCTAGACCGAGATGATTATACTCCCATTAAATTAAAGACCATAGGGATCGGATTTAAACAGATCATCAATAGCTTTGTGGAGGCATTTAAATCAAAGCCATTCAGAAAATTATGCATTTCCACATTCCTGATCTTTAATGCTTTTAATACTGTGGCAGCCTTTACCTTCTTCGTGATCGTATATCACTTATTTGGGGGAGATGCAGGAGCTGCCGGCGTCTGGCCCACCTTATTCGGTAGTCTTGGTGCTTTAGCCACAACCTTTATAGTAATACCTATTGTTACAAGAATGTCCAGGGTCATGGGCAAGAAAAAAGCCTTTATAGTATCTCAATCTATTTCCATTATTGGATACATCTTATTTTGGTTCCTGCTCATTCCAGGAAAACCTTATATGTTCATCATTGCATTGCCATTTTTCTCCTTCGGGATCGGTAGTTTATTCACGCTTATGATGTCGATGACTGCGGATGTGATAGATCTGGATGAATTGATCAACGGGGGCCGAAGGGAAGGAATTTTTGGAGCGATATACTGGTGGATGGTAAAATTTGGCTTTGCGATTGCAGGCGGACTCAGTGGTGTAATCCTCAGCGTGGTAGGATTTAGTGCAGATGCTCTGCCGGGACCTATTCCTATCGGAGAGGTTTGGCCAGGGATAACCGGTTTAAGAGCATTCTTTTCCGGATTACCGATACTTGGTACTTTCATTGCCATTCTCGTAATGTGGACCTACGATATTGATGAGGAACGTGCGAATGAGATCAGAGAAGCGCTCGCAAAAAGAAAAGGTGAAATTAGTTCCGATGAATCAAAAAGTGAAAAGGAACCGGTAAAAGAATTAAACGAACAACAGGTGGAAGAGACTTCTTTCAGCTCTGAGACCACCATAACATACGAACTATTTAAAAGTAGAAACATGTCATTCAGAGAAGAACGATTCCTTAATTTCAAACAATCAGATATGATCGAGAAACTCGATTATATGGAAGACCTCTCGGAAGATGAAATAAAGAAACTTTTTAAAAGAGTACTGGATAGTGGTATTCACGGATTCTGCTTTAGCCTGTATGAGGAGAATCAGAAACCGGGTGATGCGATCTATGACGGACAGATCCACCGGAGAATTCAGATCCTAAAGAACCATACTGACTGGATAAGATCTTTTTCCTGTACGGAAGGGAATGAACTGATTCCACCGATCGCTAAAGAATACGGCCTTAAAACACTGGTTGGAGCATGGCTTGGCAGTGATCTTGACAAGAATGAAGAAGAGATCGAATCACTGATCAGGCTCGGTAAAGAAGGATATGTCGACATAGCTGCCGTTGGGAATGAAGTACTATACCGAAACGACCTCACCGAAGAACAGCTGCTGGATTATATGAGAAGGGTAAAAGAGGCATTGCCTGATATTCCGGTAAGTTATGTGGATGCCTATTATGAATTCGTACAGAAACCTGCGATTACTGAACTATGCGATGTGATCTTATGTAACTGTTATCCATTCTGGGAGGGTACTCACTTCAACGATTCTCTGCAGCATATGAGACAAATGTACTATTCTGTGAAAGAGGTTGCCGGAGATAAGAGAGTGATCATATCGGAAACGGGCTGGCCCAGCGAAGGCGAAAGTCTGGGCGGAGCATTCCCATCCAAAGAAAGCGCTATGAAGTATTTCATCAATACAATTCTCTGGACTCATGACCAGGAGATCGAAGTATTTTACTTTTCATCCTTTGATGAATCCTGGAAAGTTCAAAGTGAGGGTACTGTAGGAGCCTATTGGGGAATCTGGGACAGTAAAGAAAAACTGAAGTATTAGTTCGACCTTTTTAATAGGTTTTAAAACGGAATGATTAGTTAATCACTACAATTGTAGTTAGTATAGACTAAATCTAAAAAGATCATATAGATATAGTAAAGCGATACAATTTAAACTAATCAGAAAGAGAGCTATGAAATCATTTTTCTTGACAATAGTAGCATTCGCCCTGTCCTCAGTCGCGACTGCTCAAATAAACCCCATTAACTTTGAGGCCGACGGAAACGGTGCAGACTGGTCCTGGACGGTATTCGAAAATGGTGATAACCCCCCAGTCGATGTCATATTCAATCCTGATGCTACCGGAGCCAATACATCAGATTCTGTAGCTGCTATCACGGTAAGAGCAGAAGGAGCTTCCTTCGCTGGAGCAACTACCAGAGATATCGGTTCATTTACACTGGATGAGACCAACAGAACCATTAAGATCATGGTCTGGAAGTCTAAGATAAGCGACGTAGGAATAAAGCTGGAGACCGCCTCAGGTTTTGCTTATCCGGAAGTAAAGGTTGCCAATACAGTAACCAACGAATGGGAAGAGCTGACTTTTGATTTTTCAAATGTCGATAACCCACCAAGTGAACCCTGGAATGGTATTACTATCTTTCCGGATTTTGGGGAAAGAAGCGAAGATGCCACGATCTATTTCGATAATATCACCTTTTCTGAAGTACAGGATAACGGTGGCCCACAAGGTGAACTTGTAACGAACGGTGATTTCGAGGCCGGAAACGATGGTTCCTGGTATGGTAATGCACTGGATATCAGGACTGAAAATGGAAACAGTTTCAATTTTGCTGATGTTCAGTCTGCAGGAGAGGCTTTTTCTGTAAACTTGAGCCAGATAGTCGAATTAAGTCCCGGTGAAAGTTACACACTGACTTTTGACGCATCTACCTCTGAAGGTAACAGCAGAGATATGGTGGTAGGCATCGGACAGAGTGATGCTCCATTTTATGCTGCAACCGAGACGGTTACTTTAGCTGATACAAACAGAACCTACACGATCGATCTGGTTGCAACCGATGACGGTACCGGAAACGATTTTGGGAGTGCATCCAGCCGTGTTTTATTCGATATGGGTGCGGATGTAGGAATTGTTGTGATTGATAATGTGTCACTGGAAGCAAGTGTTGCCACATCCAACGAAAACGATGATGAATTACCCAGTGAATATGTGTTGAATCAGAACTATCCCAATCCATTCAACCCGACCACTAATATCAGCTTCAGTCTTCCACAGCCGGAGCAGGTATCGATCAGGGTATATGACATGCTGGGTCGCGAAGTGGCTACATTAGTCAACCAGCAACGTTTTGGAGCCGGTTCTCATGAAGTAAACTTTAATGCTTCAAATCTATCGAGCGGAATTTATATTTACCGCCTGCAGGCCGGATCAACATCCTTTACCCGAAAGATGACATTGATCAAGTAGATCATTTATATATCTAGTTTTGGAAAGCCGGCATTTATCAGTGCCGGTTTTTTTTATGTCTATACCTTAGAGAAGCATTATATCAGACCTCTGGCCTTAAGCTCCAGATATTTATTGATCGCATTTACTGATAATTCCTTGGGAGCAGTAAGTATGGTCTGGATTCCACGTTGGTTCAGACTTTTCACGATCTGCCTTTTTTCAAAACTGAATTTTTCTGCTATTGTTTTAGTATAGATATCTTCGAGCTTGCCTGCCGGCTGTCGGATCAGACGATCCATCTCTGTATTTTCGAAGAAGACCGTGACAAGAAGATGGTCTCTTGCGATCTGAGTAAGATAGGGAAGCTGCCTCTTCATAGATGAAAGAGTTTCAAAATTAGTATATAAGAGGATCAGGCTTCGCTGGCGGACCTTGCTTTTAAGAGTGACCATCAATTTCTCATAGCTGGACTCCAGAAAGTTAGTATCAGCTTTGTACAAAGCTTCCTGAATGGCTCTGATATGTGTTCTTTTTTTCTGGGGCTTTACCATGGTGATCTTATCATTCGTAAAGCCGACAAATCCAGCCTTATCATCTTTGATCAGGGCAATGTTGGAAATGACGAGGCTGGTGTTAATCGCGTAGTCCAGTAAGCTAAGACCCTCAAAAGGCATTTTCATAACCCGACCCATATCTACCACACTGATCACCTGCTGCGAGCGTTCATCCTGATACTGGTTCACCATCAGGGTATTTGCCCGGGCTGTAGCCTTCCAGTTGATCGAACGTACATCATCTCCCCGCACATATTCTTTTATCTGGTCAAATTCCATCGTGTGACCAACCCTGCGAATCTTTTTGATCCCAATGTCCGTCAGTCTGTTCGAAATGGCATACATCTCAAATTTGCGCATCTGAATGAAAGAAGGATAAACCGGTACTTCTTTAGAAGCCGGTATCGTAACCTTTCGCCTTATAAGGCCGATCCGGCCGGTTACATAAAAATTCATATTGCCAAAAGAGTACGAACCTCTTTCAGTAGGCCTTAGATCATAATGAATCTCCTTTTGTTGGCCGGGTCCGGCTTCCCAAGAAATAGCAAAATCCCGTATCTGGAACTGATGAGGTATCTCATCGATCATTTCTACTTTTGATCTGAAGGGAAGATGGGATGCAAAAGATACTCTGATCTGGTTAACATCTCCGTTGGATAAACGGTTTGGAGTATGACGTTCAGCACTAAGTGGTTCATTGCTGCTGAATAGCATGAGATAGTCTAATACAGACAGGATGATAAAAGCGATCAAAGTCAGGTTCGCAAGTGCTCCGACTGTCGGATAGAAATATCCCAACAGGAAAAGAAATGTGGTCCCTGAGATCCCATAGAAGAAGAGGTCAGAAAGATATATGCCTTTAAGAAAACGGATTATCTGGGTACCTCTGTTTTTTCTAGGATCAGCTTTATCACCTGATCCGGACTTACTCCTTCCATTTCTTTTTCAGGGGTGAGCATAATGCGATGACGAAATGCCGGACGCACCACACTTTTCACATCTTCGGGGGTGACAAAATCACGTCCCCGTGTGGCCGCCCAGGCCTGAGATGCACGCATCAGGTATACCGAAGCTCTTGGTGAGGCTCCAACAGAAAGTGAACCGCTGTTACGGGTGTTCTGGGTGATCTCAGCAATGTATTTCATTACCTCAGCAGAGACATGTACCTGTTGTACGGCTTTTCGCTGTTTAATGATCTCATCCGCAGATACGACCTTCCTGATCATGCTGAGATCAAAGCGGTTGCTTCGGTTCAGGCTGCCCTCAAGAATGGAGATCTCCTGTTCCAGGTCGGGATAGGGAACTTCGATCTTAAAGAGAAACCGGTCAAGCTGAGCTTCCGGAAGGCGATAAGTTCCTTCGTGATCAATGGGATTTTGTGTAGCAACAACCATGAAAGGTTCCTGGAGGGGATAGGTGTTTCCATCGACGGTGATCTGTCTTTCTTCCATAACTTCGAAGAGGGCAGACTGGGTCTTTGCCGGAGATCGATTGATCTCATCAATTAAAAGAACATTAGTAAAAGCCGGTCCCTTCTTGAACTCAAAATCGGTAACCTTTGGATTATATACAGATGTACCCACAACATCGGCGGGCATCAGGTCTGGAGTAAATTGTATGCGCGAGAATTTAGTATTAATACACTCTGCCAGTAAGCGGGTGGTCAGGGTCTTGGCGACTCCAGGATTACCCTCGATCAGCACGTGTCCATCAGCGAGGATGGCTACGAGAAGAAGGTCGATCATCTCTTCCTGTCCGACAATAACTTTTGAGATCTCGTTTCTCAGATCCTGTACCAGCTTTTCAAGCCCTGAGAGATCTGTTCTGTTTTCAAATTCATTCTTAGTATCCTTGTCAGGAGTGTCCATAATTTTTTGATTTTCAATTCGGTTAATGAGTCTGACTCTGCTTCTCAGTCAGAAAATAAAATTCATCGATTTTCAGATTTAGTTCCTTTAATTCATCGGCAGAGGCTTCCTCTTTCTCCCCGATCGAATGGATCACAGAGAATAAATTCCTGACCTTTTCGGTATCCAGTTCAGCCCGCTCTGCAATACTTCGAATCATGTCCTCGGAATTTAAAGAAGGATCAATTCTGAGATTTGTGCGAAGGTGATCTTTAAAGAACCGTATCCTTTTATTAGCAATGTCGATATGATCTCCTTTTTCAAGGTAGAGGCTGCCTACCGACCGGGCAAATTCGATCGTACTGTTCTTAGGAGCTTCGATCTCGGGAATGATACGCTGCCTTCTTTTTGCCCGGAAGATCATGAACAGCAGAACAGCGCTCAGAGCGGTGAACCAGGCATACTTTAAATTCTCTTCTGAGACGATAAATGACATCACACCACCGGATAACCGTCCAGGTTTGTAATATTCATCCCATATCGTCGGATGTACAGGAAGAAGTCGCATAGCATTAATAAAATAGCCGGAAAGGGCATAGTCGCGCAGATAGTAATTGGTGAACACAGCCGGGTTGGAATGGAGAAATATCTTACCCTCTCCGTGAGAAATCGCTGCGAAATTGGTCTGATCACCATCATTAATACCGATCACCGTAGCCCTGGAAGTATCCACCGTTTGAATGTAGGTCTCAATAGAATTAAGCCTGAAGATCCAGCCGGAATCGGCCTTCAGGTCAGGATGTACAAAGTTTAAGGATCCCTTGTCATCAGCATTTAATAGATTACCTGAACCAAGCGGGTTATTGAACCGGGTGGAAGCATTCAGGCTGTCGGCTAATGCCCCTGAAAAATTCTTAGCCGATATAAATACATGATCCCCGGAAGCTACGCGATCCATCAGTATTTCCGTTTCCCACTGATCCAGGCCAAAGGAATTGCTTATAAAGATCCAGTTTAGCGGGCGGGGATCTTCGGGAAATTTAAAAATAGGAGAACTGTTAATGGTAAGCTCAGGAAAAAAGTTACTTTGCTCAAGAATGTCATAGGTAATTTTTGAACCATAGGGAATGGTTTCGGTCCGTGAGTAATTTTCTGACCAGTCGATTTCTTCGGGCTTAAGGAACTCTGTCAGGATATATCCAAAGATCAGCAGTATCAGAATAGTAACATAGGTAGATTCTTTTTTCATCATGGGCGCTTACTCCCATTACTGATCTGTTCGTATAGTGAGCGGACTCTGCTGAAGGATTCTTCGTTTACCGGGAATTCCCCGTATTCGATGTAATCATAATAATATGTGAGCCTTGAAAAGGATTGATAATTTTCTGATCCGCTTAATTCCTGCAGGTACTCATGATTGGTTTTATCTTTTTTCCAGGTGAGCAGTCCGCGCTCATCCAGTTCCTGAATAGACATGAGGTATAGGAATCTTACCGCAAGAGCAAAGTCTCGTTCCTTCACAGCCTTATCATATTCTTTCTGAAGGTCTGTGTTTCTTATATCCTCAATGCCAATATTCAGATTCATTTTTTTATGGGCATTGTTTGACGTGAATGCACCCTGAATATCTCCACCCAGTAGCTGTATGATCAGAGCGATCAGTATGACACCGAAAATAAGATAAAAGAATACCTTCAGGATCGTGTTGATCCATGGGGTTTGCAGAAACTCATAAATTGTAGTTAAGAACCATCTTCTGAATCTTTGCCAGAAGGACTCGGGGTTTTCCGGTTCCAGCCGGTAATCATATATCCCCTTGCCTGTTAGATCATCATGTAAACTGCTGTTCAGTTCCAGATTTCGGACCTGTGAGGTATCGGTTGGTAAGGAATCTGATTCGGTTGATTGCGCAGCAACACCGCCCTGCCAGAAAAACAGCAGAATGAAAGCAGAAAGTAAATATCCGGCAATTCTCTGGATCAATTTCTTAATTCTTCGATCTGTGATTTCAGGCTGATACCTTCTTTTCGTTCAACAAGGTTATAATAATGCAGTGCAAGCGCTATTAAGATCACAACAGAAAAGAGGGAGCTCAATACGATCATAAGGCCATAAAAAATACCCAGTGAACCACCCAGAAATGCACCGCTGGTATCTGCACCGGAGGCAGAAATAAAGGTGACCAATATCATGAAAGGAGTACTGATCGCATAACTCATAAAGGAAGTAATGATATTCATTACGATATAAAGGCCTGCTGTTTGCCACCAATAACCACCGGTTAGGTTCCATGACCGTTTAAAGGCAGCATCCACTCCTTTTTTATCAATGATCATAGCAATGGGAACCATACAGATTTTGAAGAAAAGATAGATTCCCGGAAGTATGAAGATCATGAAAGCAAAGGGAATGACAACTACTAAGATGATATAGTAGATGAGTACCAGAAAGAAATTAGTACCAAAGTTTTCCAGGATCCCGGCAAATTCAGGAGTCCGATCCTCACTAACAAGTGAAATATGTTTTAAAGTGATCACCTGTATAGATACCGATGCCAGTAATAGCAGGATAAACCCAATGACGAATGACCATCCCAGGCTTCCAATATCCGGTTCCGCGCCCACTTCATTCAGGATACCGCTCATCAATGATGAATAGGATGAGCCAACCAGGTATCCTGCTATCAGGTAAATAGGAAAAGCAATTAATAAGAGTGCTTTACCCAGACTAAGATAATGTAGGCGTATGTAGGTAAAGGTATCAGAGATCACATCTCCGAAATCTCTGACCCTGGATAATTCAAGATGCTGCATGCTTTGCTTTGAGTTTTATAGGGTAAATTGAGAAGTAATATACAATGATGAATAAGGAACTTATGATGACGAACAGACTTAACCAAAGAGGCATGCCGGTATACCTGGTTACGAATGATTCCAGAAAACCGGCAGCTATAAAAATGGGGACCAGCCCAATGACCATTTTAAGTCCTTCTTTGGCCGAACGGATAAAGGCATCCTTCCTGGAATAGGTGCCCGGGAATAGCACTCCGTTTCCTAAGACCATACCGGCCGCACCGGCGATAACAATTGCGGATAATTCCAGAGTACCATGAATAAAAATGACCAGCATTGCGTCTGCGAGCAGGTCGTATTTATAGAAAAAATGCAGAAACGTGCCCACCATCACGCCATTACGCAGCATTATAAGGCCTGTGCCCAGGGAGGTGAGAAGACCAAATGCGAATGCCAGGAAAGAAACCCTGATATTATTGAATGTGATCGCAAAGAACATATCCATTTCAGAAGCTTTCTTGTAGACTGCAAGCGGGTCACCATCTTCAATATTTGAAATGGTCATGTTCACGTAGCTGTCGCCCATGATCATTCTGACAAAGGATGGTTCGTTAGCGGAAGAGATCACACCAATACTCACTGCAAGCAGAAACAAAACCAGGCTGTATAAAAGCTCTTTTTGCTTTTTGGCGTAAAGCAGGGGAAGTTCATCTTTCCAGAAAGAGATGAAGCGTGAGAATCCTTCTTTCTTGCTGCTGTAGATCTCATCATGAACTCTCAGGGAAAGCTGATTCAGATAGTCTTCGGTTTTAGAGCCCGGATAATTCGCCTGTGTATAGGCGAGATCATTATTCAGTTCGATATAAAGTTCAGCCAGCTCATCCGGATCGTTCTTTTTGTTTTTCCGGCTCAGCAATGATTCGAAATGCTTCCACTTATCCGCATTCTTCCGAAGAAAGGTGACTTCCCTCATACTCTGTATTTACCTTTGTTTTCTTTAGACTCAAGCCTAAATTCCCGATGATCTGACAGGATAGAAATAATTTGTGTATAAAGAAAAAATATGGCAGGAATAGAAACAGCACAGCACGTTAAACTGAATTATGAGATTGCAGGAGTGGGGGAACGAGTTTTAGCCTACCTTCTGGACGGGTTTTTTATAGGTGTTTATTATTTCGTATTGGCTGCCGTATCTGTGAGTCTTGGAGAGTATCTGGGGGATGATATCCTGGATAAGCAGTGGATTGTAATAGCGGTTATTGTAATTCCTATTACACTTTATCACCTCTTGATGGAGGTGTTCTGGAAAGGATACAGCATTGGTAAAAGGATTGTTGGAATTCGGGTTGCAAAGATCGATGGTACACGGGCAGATCTGAGCGGTTACCTACTGCGTTGGATCTTCAGGCTGGTAGAGATCACCATGGTTGGGGGAGTGCTGGCATTTGTCACCATACTGGTAAATGGTAAAGGGCAGAGGCTCGGAGATATTGTTGCTAAAACCTGTGTGATCAAGGATCGGAAAAAGGTAAAGCTGGACGAAACACTATTCGCTGAACTGGATGAAGATTACGAGCCGGTATACGAACAGGTGAGGGAGTTAGGTGACAAGGACATCAGTGTGATCCGGAAGGTATTAAGCAGTAGGTCCAAATATGATCATGATACCTGGTTCCTGATGCTGCAACGCACGGCTAAATTGATCGAGGAAAAAGCTGACATATCGAGAGGGGACATGAATGCACTTAGTTTTCTTGAGACAGTGATTTCAGATTACAACGCACTGCACGGAGAATAAAAACGGAATAGATCCTTTCAGAAAAAGAGATCAACAAAAACGGCGATCCAGACCAGGGGCAGATAGGCGATAGATGCAAACATCAGTTTTTTCGCGTGTTCCTTAGTGCGATGCATTGCAAAGCGGATGCCGTAAAAGAGGAAGATCAGGGCAAACAGCATTCCAAGGGTCAGAAAGATCAGGCTAAGACCGGCAAACTGATACATCATAAAGGTAATGGGAATCAGCAGTATCAGACAAAGTGTGGACCAAAATGCTGTCTTGGTTCCATTCAGATCATTTTTTGGAACCATAAAAAAACCGGCTCCTGAGTAATCGTCCTTACACATCCAGGCAATTGCCATCACGTGGGGGATCTGCCAGAAGAACACAATTCCGAAGAGTAACCACATTCCGGGATCGGCAATACTTCCGTTTGCCGCAGCCCATCCACCTACCGGGGGAAGAGCTCCGGGTATAGCACCTATTGCTATATTGAAAGCAGATACACGTTTCAGTGGTGTATATATTCCTAAATAGATCAAAGTTGTGGCAAAAGATACTCCTGCTGCTATGGGATTAACCATCAGGATCAGATAAGCAAGTCCGGCAAAGATCAGTGTCAGGGAGAAAATAACTCCTTTTGTGGAGTCGATCCTGTTATCAGGAAGGGGCCGTTTGGCAGTCCTTTTCATCAGGCCGTCATAATTCCTTTCCAGGAACTGATTATGAGCACCGGTACCTGCTGCGATCAGGTAAGTTCCTACGATCGCATGCAGCATTACTGCAAAATTTATTTCCGCACCACTTCCAAGAACGAACCCTACCAGCATACTGGCCAGCACTGCGATAGTGATACCCGGTTTGGTTAACTGATAGTAATCCGAAATTACAGATGAAATGCTGTTCTTGATGGATGCGTTGTCTTCGAATGTACTCATGTAATTTGACAGAGAGGATCCTTAAATTAACAGCCTTAAAAATAACTATTCTTTTTCAGTTTTGATAACCTTTTTACAATGAAACTAAACCTCTACCAGAAGACGGCTATTGTTACGGTAATTGCTACGCTATTCCTTATTCTAGTGGGGGGATTGGTGAGGGCCGCGGGAGCTGGACTGGGCTGTCCGGACTGGCCGAAATGTTTCGGAACCTGGATCCCACCAACCACTGCTGAGGCGCTGCCCGCTGGCTTTGATGAATCACAGTTCAACGTATGGAAGACATGGATTGAGTATATCAACAGGCTGATCGGGGTAGTGATCGGATTTCTGGTGGTTGCCACTTTCGGTCTGTCCTTCAGATACCGAAAAGAAAAGACCAGCGTATTTATTGCTTCTGTTATCGCTTTTGTACTGGTACTTTTCCAGGGATGGTTAGGAGGACAGGTAGTTCGCTCCGGACTAAGTGAGGGGATGATCACACTGCATATGCTGCTTGCCATGATCATTGTGACCGTATTATTGTATGCCACTTATCATGCAACGAGTGATTTTATGCAAGTAGAAGTGGATGCTAAACTCAGAAAGAAGTTGCTCTGGACCTCAGGAGTCCTGTTATTCCTGACAGTAGCCCAAATGGTTTTAGGGACCCAGGTAAGAGAGGGAATTGATCTTATTAAAGAAGCTCAAAATGTACCTCCCAGATCAACCTGGATCGAACAGGTCGGAAGTATTTTTCCGGTCCACCGGAGCTTTTCATGGGCCCTTGTCATCGGAGGAGGAGTGCTTTTCTACTTCATTCGTAAGTACCATGCCGAAGGACTAGTACGAAAACTGGCGGTATGGAACGTGGCATTGATCGTACTTCAGGTATTTATCGGAGCAGGATTGTATTACCTGGATATGCCCAGGGTCCTGCAGGTACTTCACCTCGTGGGTATCTCATTGATGATCTGCGGTCAGTTTCTACTGATACTGATCACCACTAATGACAGGGACACTGTAGAATTTAAGCAGAAGGCTGTTTAATACTCTTATCAGATCCTTTCCAGCAACTCATTTAAAAATACGCGAATCTCCGTCAGGTCTTTAATTGCCTCCGGACTCAGGGTATCCTCATTTTCGGGCAATTCACCCTTCAAAGCTTTTTTTACTCCCTCTGTGCTGAATTTTTTATCCATCAACAGCTCTTTAATACGAAAGATAAGCTCCAGTTCTTCCTCCTTATAGGCCCGGTTTCCGGCGCTGTTCTTCTTGGGACTTAATTCAGAATAGGTTTTTTCCCAGGTCCTTAACACATGGGGTGCCAGTCCCGTGAGTTTACTAACCTCACCCATTGAGTAATACAATTTTTTCATAGCTGGGAGAAAGTGTATTTTATTTCGCAGATTTACAGGAAGTAAATCATTTCTGAACTTTTTTAAAAGACATTGTTTTGACAGAATCTCTACAAAGACCGGACCCCGAGATCAGCATTGTGATCCCTTTACTGAATGAAGAAGAGTCATTAAGTGAACTTAGAAAGGAGATAGATAATGCGCTGAAGGATTTCAGAAGCTATGAGATCATTTTTGTGGATGACGGTTCAAAAGACGATTCCTGGGAAGTAATAGCTGATATGTCGAGGAATGATGAAAGAGTAAGAGGAATATCATTCCGAAATAACTACGGTAAAAGTGTGGCTCTGCAGGCGGGCTTTGAGAAATGCAAAGGGCACTATGTGGTGACAATGGATGCCGACCTGCAGGATGATCCGAATGAAGTACCGGAAATGATCGAAATGCTTGATGCAGGATATGACCTGGTTTCCGGATGGAAAAAAGTAAGACATGATCCTATCACTAAGACCATTCCCTCCAAGTTCTTTAATTTTGTGACCAGAAAAGCGGCCGGAATCGAACTACATGACTTTAATTGCGGGCTAAAAGCTTACCGGGCTGAGGTAGTATCAAATATCTACCTTTACGGGGAATTGCACCGGTATATACCCATGCTGGCTAAACGAGAAGGTTTTGACCGAATTGCTGAAAAAGTAGTACAGCATCATCCCCGAAAATTCGGAAAAACCAAGTTTGGTATTTCCCGTTTTATGAATGGCTTCCTTGATCTGGTTACCATTCTGTTTGTTCAGAAATACCTGCAAAAACCCATGCATTTATTTGGTACAGTAGGTACCATCCTTCTTTTGGTCGGTGGCGGGATCAATATATACCTTGCCTATGTAAAGCTGATCCTCGGTGAGGGAATTGGCGATCGACCATTGTTATTTCTGGGTATTCTGCTGATGGTACTCGGTGTTCAGATCTTTTCAACGGGTCTTATTGCTGAGCTGGTGAACAAAAATCACGTTGAAAAGCAGAAGCCGAGAATACGTGATTACGTAAACTGATGTAAGCGTAAACCGTACAGACATAATCGGGCAGCCCCCTCCGTAAGTGTAGTAAGCCACAGTTATTCTGCATTCAAAATGATGGAGGTATAAAACGCTTATGATTTTAGGTTATGCATTACTCTACCTGATGATCGGTCTGTATGTCGGTCTCCTTATCGGATACTTTATAAAAGAGGAGGGGGTGTCGGTGAATGCCAATGTTATTTCAGGGCTGATCCTGGGAGTGATCTGTGGATACATCGGTTTATTGCTGGGCTTTGGTAACGGTTCCTTTTTCGCTTTTGCCGGAACTATAGCCGGTCTTTTTATTATAAATGTATTCCATCAGCATCATATTGAAGACCTACCCCCGATCCATCCATATGACACTTAGAAGGGGCTGTTTGTGATAATCATCTCTGCTGTCAGGTAGATTCTGATTAATAAAAGTGCATTGATACCCGGTCAGTGAGGGGGGATATACGGCTTTTAATCAGATCGGATCAATCTGAATGTTTCTGAGATATCTCCGACGGTCAATGAAAAGTGACCTTCTTCAATGATCCGGTTCCCGTCACAGTCCGGAAATGACAGATGCTTCATCGGGTTGATCCGGAAAGATTGAGTACTGCTTTCTCCTGCACTCAGAGCGATCTTTGTGAAGTGCTTTAGTTCTTTAACCGGTCTGCTGACAGATCCCACCATGTCTCTGATAAACCATAGCACAGGCACTTCTCCCGGACGATCTCCTGTATTCGTTACCTTAACAGTAGCAGTGATCTCAGTATTGAACAGGCTCTCTTTGGTACTTAGCCTGAGTTCCGAAAATTCATAAGTATTGTAACTTAATCCTTCACCAAAAGCCCATTCCCATACGATCTCCTCACCCTGAAGGATAATGTTGGCTTTGTCAGGATCGAAGTGATATATATCACTGGGTTTGTGGTTATGGGGTACAAAATGATTCGGGGATTTCGGGTATGAGAAAGGCAGTCGGCCACAAGGATTATATGAACCGGACAGTAACTGGGCTATAGCTTCCGCTCCTTCAAACCCCGGTAATCCGGCCCAGATGAAAGAATCTATACTATCGATCACGTCGTGAACGACCCTCGGTCTGCCTCCGAGGTAGATTGAAATGACTGGTTTTCCGGTATCCGTTAACTGCCTGATCATTCTGATCTGTTCAGGCGGTAGATTGAGATCGGTAAGGTTGCCTGCAAATTCTGTATAAGGTTCCTCTCCGATCGCTGTGATGATCACATCAGCTTCTTCGGCCATCAAACTTACTTCAGATTCATCCTGCCAGTTTTGAGGCCTTAGGATCCTTGATGAAGGAAACTCATTATTAAGTGCTTCACGGAGGGTTAGGACTCTATCCGGATAATCTTTTTCGTGGCCACCCTGCCATGATATGGTCCACCCCCCGCAGAGATTCCGTTTTGAATCAGCAGAAGGACCCAGGAGTAAGATAGTCTGTTTTTCCTTCTTCAGAGGTAGCAGGTTGTTATTATTTTTAAGCAGGACCAGAGAATCTTTCGCAGCTTCCAGAGCCTTTGCCCTATTATCCGGTCTTGAAATTCTTCCGGGTAATTCTATTTCAGGGTAGGGGTGTTCAAATAGTCCGGTCTCAAATTTCATTTTCAGGATCCTTTTCAAAGACTCATCAATACGTTCTTCTGAGATCCTGCCGGATTTTACCAGACTGAGCATTGATTCATTGAAATCGAGACCAAGAGGGGTCATGCTCATATCTATACCTGCAGATACTGACTGATAAACTGCTTCCGTATAGTTTTCGGCAGTATGATGAAAATCCACCAGCTTGCCGATATCATCCCAGTCGGTTACTACCACACCATCGAAATTTAATTTTTCACGTAGAAGTCCGGTAATGATCTTATGGGAAGCATGTACCGGGATGCCGTTGATCTCACCGCTGTTCAGCATGACAGACCTTAGTCCTGCATCAATGGCAGCTTTAAAAGAGGGAAGATGAAACTCATGGATGGTTTGATCAGAAAGATCGACCGTAGTTCGGTCCCATCCGGATTTTGGATCTGAATAACCCAGAAAATGCTTTCCCGTAGCAGCAATGCAATATTTATTCTCTGCTCTTTTTTTCTGCAGGCTCTCTACAAAAGCGGTTCCGAATTTAGATGCCAGAAAGGCGGATTCTCCAAAGGTCTCATAAAATCTCGGCCATTTGGGATTTCTTCCAAGATCCAGTACGGGAGCAAAGATCCAGTGGTGACCCAGGTTGCCGGATTCAAAAACGGTGACCTCGGCAGTATTTTGAGCATGCTTTGGATCAAATGTAGCCGCGAGATTTAAATTATGAGGAAAAATCGTCGCATCCTTCAGGTAGCTGGCACCATGCATATGGTCAATCCCATAGATAACCGGGATACCTAGTCTGGATTCCTCTACCGCTATTTTCTGTATCCCAAAAATATAATCATGCCATTCTTGCTGAGACGCAGCTTCACCATTCAGGAATGAACCAATGTGATGTTCAGTAATATATTTTCGTGCTTTGTCAGGATCGAGTTCAACATCCCGCTGCTCACCGGTTTTATTGATCAGTGTGATATCCAGCTGAGTCATCTGACCGATCTTTTCCTGAAGGGTCATCCTGGAAATGAGGTCACGAACTCTTTCTGAAGTTGAAACAGAAGGATCTTTATAGATCAAGTTCTGGTCTGAGTCAGTGCCGGGAGTTCCCATTTGAAGGAAGAGTTAGTTGATTGAGAGGGTATAGAGTACTTCAGGATTCTGTATCATCGATTTTTGCACCATAAAGTCCATACCAGGTGATATACAGATAACAGACCAGTGGAATAATGAATGCTGCTTGTAAGGTATAGAGATCAGCAAAATAACCGTAAAGAGGTGGGATAAAAGCACCCCCTACAATTGCGGTGCAAAGTATACCTGAGCCCTGTGCAGTATTATTCCCAATTCCGTCTATTGATAAAGTGAAGATCGTAGGAAACATGATAGAATTAAAAAGCCCCATAGATAAAACGGTGAAGAAAGCTGTGTAATCTGAGCTCAGCATCGTGAAGATCAGTAACAGCACATTTGCTCCTGCATACATAGATAGAAGTTTTGCCGGCTGCACTTTGAGCTGAATAGCAGATCCAATAAAGCGGCCGATCATAGCTCCACCCCAGTAGAAGAATACAAAAGTACCGGCTAATCGGGCCGGGTTTAGCTGACCGGGCTCCGAACCGGACAGAAACCCTGCAACGGCGGTCATGAGACTGCTCCCCTCAACCAGGCTCTCAACATCCAGAGATAAGAAGTAATTAACCAGATAACTACCTATGGTTACCTCCGCTCCTACGTACACGAAGATTCCGATGGCACCGAATATCAGGTGCTTGTATTTCAGGGCAGAACGATAACTGCCGCTTCGATCGTGATCGCTCTCCAGGATCTTTGGTAGTTTGAACGCGGCAAACACTCCGGCAAGAACCAGCAAGACCATGGATAAAACTAAGAAAGGTCCCTGTACAGCACCGGCTTCAGCGATATAATAAGCCTCTCTTTCGATCTCAGTCATAGCTGAAACTTCAGTAGAACTTGCAACCGTATTGCCCAGAATAAATGCAGCACTTACAAGTGGGGCAATAGTAGTACCGAGCGAGTTAAACGCCTGGGAAAGATTTAATCGGCTGGAAGCTGTTTTTGCAGGTCCGAGGGCTGCTACATATGGGTTTGCAGCCACCTGCAGCATGGTAATGCCACTGGCAAGTACAAAGAGTGCGATCAAAAAGATCGGAAATACCCTAAGAGAAGCTGCGGGGTAGAAAAGCAGGCATCCTGCACCCATAGTGATCAATCCGGTAATTACTCCTTTTTTATACCCAATTCTCGAGATAAGTCCCCCGCTGGGAATGGACATGACAAAATAAGCGGTGAAAAAGGAAAACTGCACCAATCCGGCTTCAAAATAACTCAGTTCAAAAACTTCGCGTAACCGGGGTATCAGTGCGTCAACCAGCACTGTTATAAATCCCCACATAAAAAACAGAGTGGTAACTACTATAAAAGCGGATCGGTTAGTTTGATTCTTTTCAGACATATTTGGTCATCCTTGCATTGAGAATTGGTGAACAATTATAACGGATTATTTCATTAGCATCATTATTAATTTTAGCCTTATATGTAACCGGAGAAAAGCTATAGTGAAATATGCAAAGGGGGGGGATCCGAGGGAGGGAGCAGCAGTTCTATAATAAAAAAAGCTTCTATGATCCTGCAGACCAAAGAAGCTTTGAAAGTACCGCGTACGGGATTTTCCTAGAGGGATGCCGATGGCAGAACCCGTGTTACTGCTTATGATCTATCATAAATGTAATGAAGATAGGGTAGTGATATAAACTCTGGTATTGAGTAACTCAAAACAAAAAAAGCTTCTATGATCTTGCAGACCAAAGAAGCTTTGAAAGTACCGCGTACGGGATTTGAACCCGTGTTACCGCCGTGAAAGGGCGGCGTCCTAAACCCCTAGACGAACGCGGCGTATTTGGAGGTCGCAAATTTAGAACCTTTTCCGAACAGGAACAAGCACTATTTGCTTATATATCGGATCTGGTAAAAGATCCTTAAAAAAAGAAGGGAGCCCGATGGGATTTGAACCCACGGCCTCCAGGGCCACAACCTGGCGCTCTAACCAACTGAGCTACGAGCTCCATCTTTTAGTACCGCGTACGGGATTTGAACCCGTGTTACCGCCGTGAAAGGGCGGCGTCCTAAACCCCTAGACGAACGCGGCAAATAAATAATCTTGAGGCGACAGGCGGATTCGAACCGCCGTACGAGGTTTTGCAGACCTCTGCCTAGCCACTCGGCCATGTCGCCATATTACAGTGGCAAAGGTGAAAACCTTGCCGGTAAAATGATCAAACAATATTTCAAATATCAAGTACGCCCGACAGGACTCGAACCTGTAACCTACTGCTTAGAAGGCAGTTGCTCTATCCAGTTGAGCTACGGGCGCTCATCCTACTGGATAAGGTCTGACCTTATCCGGATAAAAAGGGACATCAATTAAATAATTAATGTCCCGGATCCTTAGTCGGGGAGACAGGATTTGAACCTGCGACCCTTCGCTCCCAAAGCGAATGCGCTACCGGACTGCGCCACTCCCCGTTCATCGAAAGACTCCAAATATAGGACTTATTTTTGACGGTTACCAAATCAAAGGAGGTAATTTTTGAAGGAAAGTGTAAATTAATTAATCATTCAGAATTGCTTTAGCGTATCGCTCCCAGGACATCTCTTTTGCGGCTTCCTTTACGTTTTCAGGGGGAAGCGGTTCCCTTAAAAAGTGAAGCATTTCTTCGGCCATAGAATCAATATTATCAGGTTCTGCAAGATATCCGTTAAATCCGTGCTCAATGGTCTCAGGAAAGTGCCCAACCCTGGTTGCTAAAATGGGTAATTCAAAGTTATAGGTGAGTGATTCTACCCCGGAAGGTGTAGCTGTGAGGTAATAAAGAACACTGCAATCACTAACCTGAAAATATTTGTGAACATCTTCATTTGGGATGAACTCATTCTTGACGACTATGGATTCTTCCAGTCCCAGCTCATTAACCAGGGTTAATGGCCGGTAATCCTGTTCGCTTTCTTTATTTTTAAGAAATAACGCCTGTGCAATTCCGAAAAGAGCCCTTTTGATCTTGGTAGAAAACTTGCTTTCATCGACCGTTGCCCAGAATTCTTCTCCGCATATCAAAAAGGAAACGTCATCCCTTTGCTCAGCCACTTTCTGAAAGGCTTTGATAGCATTATGTAAACCCTTGTATTTTCTGATAAATCCGAAGTAAAGGAATACATGCTCTCTGAGTCCAAGCTCGTTTTTAAATGCATCGGTATTGAATTCCGGATCCGGTTGATAGAGGTCGTAGACGGGATGAAAGAGTTTTATGACCGTAGTGGAATGACCGGAGCGATGTCCGTCCTCGTTGACCACAAAATCAGTATGTGGAAATAGCTTCTTTAATTCATCCACGGTCTTATAAGCATGCGTGATATAGGTATCGGCATGTTTGATCCCGCGTCTGGTCAGTATCTCATCAATACTGCTTCCTTCTTTTTGAACGACAAAGTGAAGATCAAAGAGTACCTCGGCACCCGAGTGTTTCTTCAGCCATTTTGCAATAGATCCCATTGGGATACCCTGAATAGAAATGGCCCATTGGAAGATGACTTTGTCCGGGTTAAGAGAAGCTATATATCGGGCAGTCTGTTTCCACGAAAAGGGATTGTTGTAATTAGTGATATACCTGACTTTGATCCTGGTTCCTTCCAGAAAATCCGAATGACTGCTTTTATCGACAAATTCCCGAGGTATAATGGACGGATACTGTTGAGTCCAGGAAACGATATGAACCTCATTATCCGGGTCTTTATCCAGCGTACGGGCAAGGGAGGTATTGTAGTTGGAAATACCTCCTTTAAATTTTGGCCCCGGTCCGAAACAAACTATTACCGGCATATGCTAGGTGTATTTTTTAACGGCAACGTCATAAACACGACGCATTCCGTCTTCCAGGGATAACTTCGGTTTCCATCCCAGATCATTAAAGACGTGGTCCATATTCGCGTAGCGTGAATGAACACCCACCGGTTTATCTAATAATCTTTTGATTTCAGGATCATAGCCTGCAAATGAGGTGAAAATTTTAATGATGTCAATGAATGAGGTCAGTTTTCCGCTGCCGATATTAATAGCAGTACCATCATGGATATTATCCATTGCCATCAGTGTACAGTCCATTACATCTTCAATATGCACAAAATCACGTCCTTGTTCTCCGGTTCCCCACACTTCAAACGGATCTTCTTTAAGAGCTGCGCGTCGTGCAATCGCAGGGATAGGATAGGAGAGGTCCTGATCTTCGCCATAACCGGAGAAAGGCCGAATGCAGGTAACAGATACATCGTAGTATTTTGCAGCAATATGAGCCAGATACTCCCCGGTTAACTTAGACCAGCCATAGGTCATGTCAGGTTGACCCATATTCTTAAAGTCGATATCTGACTCCGACAGTGCAATCGCATCTGATTCGGTTTGAAGATCAACTGGATATGCAGCGCTGGAGCTTGGATAGAGCACACGCTCAGGTTTCTGCTTACAGACCCAGTAGAAAAATTCAGCATCAATAGAAAGATCCAGGGCTACCATCATAGGGTCTCCGTCGATCTTGGCACGCCCGCCCACGATAGCTGCAAAATGAAATACATCTTTAAATCCCTGTACAGGTAATCCGTAGGTTTTGATAATATAATCGGGATCCTGCGTGAGGTTTCTGATGAAATGACGGGCATCCGCTTTCAGGAATACCATTCTTTCATCATCCCCAAAGAATTCGAGTCCGTTTCCTTTACGGCTCTTTATTCCTTCCGGCAGCCAGGTAGAAGGATGGGTACCGACTGAAAGATCGTCTATGAAAAAAATTGTGTCTTCAGTGGTGGCATGTAGTCTTTTAACAAAATTGCGGCCAACGAATCCGCATCCACCGGTAATCAGATGATAGTTCATAACCAGTTAATTTAATTTGAGTGAAGATAGGTATTTTAGATCAAAGCCGAAGGAAAAGAGGAAATAATCCGGAAAAATCCCGTTCTTTGACCTGCACATTTAAAAATGATCTATTCATGAAGTTTTTATTCAGCTTAATTCTGTTTTTATCAATAACTATGGGCATAAACGCCCAGTCTCTGACCATCCAGACCCAATCCGGATCAGGGAATAATACTCCTGCTATTTTTACCCTGAACGGAACGGATATAGAGCTGGGAAGGGGAACTCTGAGTATTAATACGGTTAATTATTCTGCCGATTCCCGGGCAGTGGATGTAAACGGGATGGCCGTTATCCTAAATGATCAGGGGATCTCACGTATTGGCCAGAATGGAGCCGTTCTTTACAAGGCTGATTATCAGGCACCCGGCGAAGAGGATCCATCTCTGAAAGTATACGCGGTATACAACGGAGGATTTGTTCTCAGGGAGAACATTGCGAATTTTCTTCTTTATGATTCATTTGGAGATCTTAAACACAGTATTTCAAACAGTACACAAAGTCAGGGCGGAGAATCGATCTCTGAACTGGCCGCAGACCCCTACTTTAAAACCATCGCACTTTACAATCCGGAGTATCGCCTCAACGGAAAGAGTGGCTCCAGGGTATCCGTGATTGACGGATCCCGAAGCCGAGAAGTATTTAATATCGACGATCGTGTGATCAATACTGTAACCGTTTCTTCAGACGGTCAGTTTATAGCTGTGGGAAGTTCAGCCTCAGGATCTGATGATCAGGTTGATGTGGTGGATCGTTACGGTAACCTTATCAATCAATTTGAATTTGATCAGGATGTCGCCGGGTTTTCATTTAGCAGAGGCAATGATTACCTGACCGTATATTCTACCGGAAGAGTGGTGGTATATGAAACAATAAGCGGGGAGCGTATTGGATCGACTTCGCTACGTACTCCGGTAAGAGCTGCTTCTTACTTTCCGCAGGACAACAGTATAGTGTTGATCACAGCAACCGGGCAAGGAACTATACTCAGTGATATTGAGGTGAGAGTGATAGATCTGCAGCAGAGAGCCATTGCCAGTGAAGAATTTTCCCAGACTCTGGGTACTGCAGTGGAGATCCCGGTAACGATCCGAAGAACAGCCCGCAGAGCCTACACGATCGAAGGTTTGAGTAAGGGACTGAATATTCGCGCTTCCTTCTGATCCGATCAATACATATAAAAAAAGCCATCCTGCAAATGCAGAATGGCTTTTGAATAATTAACTTAGCGGTCAGGCTTCTTTTTCCTTAGCCTCTTCCGAAGAATCAGCGTCGGCAGAACCTTCTGCGTCTTTAGTGTCTTCAGTTTTCTCCGCTTTGGTCCAGTCGAATTCCAGGTCATCTCTCGACTTATTCATCTTGATCTTAATAGATGAACCTTCGGGATATTTATTTTCCAGAAGTTCTTCGGCCAGCGGATCTTCTATGTATTTCTGAATAGCTCTTTTCAGAGGTCTTGCACCATATTTCTGATCAAATCCACGGTCAGAAATAAAGTCCTTAGCGGCTTTGGTTACTTCAATTTCGTATCCAAGCTCACCAATTCTGTTGAAAAGATCTTCACACAACAGGTCGATGATCTTAAAGATATCATCTTTCTCAAGCGGCTTGAAGGTAATAACATCATCAATACGATTCAGAAACTCAGGATTGAATACTTTCTTAAGTGCATCCTGAATAGTGCTTTTCATCTTGGCGTAGTCGAAAGCAGAGTCATCGGTATCAAACCCGATTCCCTTACCCAAATTACGGATATCACGTGCTCCGATATTGGAAGTCATAATGATGATCGTATTTCTGAAATCAACTCTTCGGCCGAGACTGTCGGTAAGTATACCGTCGTCCAGCACCTGCAGAAGAATATTGAATACATCCGGATGAGCTTTCTCGATCTCGTCTAGTAAAACCACACTATATGGCTTGCGGCGGACTTTCTCGGTTAGAATACCACCTTCCTCATACCCTACATAACCCGGAGGAGCTCCGACCAGTCTGGATACACTGAACTTCTCCATGTATTCACTCATATCGATTCGAATGAGTGTATCCTCTTTGTCAAAGAGATACTTTGCAAGTACTTTTGCCATCTCAGTTTTACCAACCCCGGTTGGGCCAAGGAAGATAAAGGAACCAATAGGACGTGAAGGATCTTTGAGTCCTGCTCTGGTTCTCTGAATTGCTTTGGTAAGCTTGACGATCGCCTCATCCTGACCAATTACCTGGTTGGATAAGGTTTCTTTCATTTTGAGTAATTTCTGGCCTTCATTCTGGCTGATCTTATTCACCGGAACACCACTCATCATTGCGATGACAGAAGCTACGTCTTCTTCAGTAACATCAAATACGATATTCTCTGATTCTTTCTCCCATTCGCGCTGAGCCATCTCAAGTTCTTCGATCAGCCGCTTCTCTTTATCTCTGAGTCTTGCAGCTTCTTCAAAGCGCTGCTTTTTGACCATGGAGTTTTTCTCATGGCTGGTCGTTTCGATCTCTTCTTCCAGATCTATGATGCTCTGAGGTACGGTGATGTTAGACAAATGCACTCTGGCACCGGCTTCATCCAAAGCATCGATCGCCTTATCCGGTAAAAAGTGATCCGTTACATAACGGTCGGTCAGTTTCACACAGGCTTCAAGTGCTTCTTCCTGGTATCGAACAGAATGATGCTTCTCATACTTCGATTTGATCTGATTGAGGATCTCTACGGTCTCTTCAGCAGTAGTTGGATCAACCATGATCTTCTGGAATCTTCGTTCCAATGCACCATCTTTTTCGATAAACTGACGATATTCGTTTAGGGTCGTTGCACCGATTGCCTGAATGTCGCCTCTTGCAAGAGCCGGTTTAAGCATATTTGAGGCATCCAGAGAGCCGCTTGCTCCCCCGGCACCTACGATGGTGTGCAGTTCATCAATGAAAAGGATCACATTATCAGTCTTTTCCAGTTCGGTCATGACTGCTTTCATGCGTTCCTCAAACTGACCGCGATACTTTGTTCCTGCAACCAGTGCTGCAAGATCCAGAGCGATCACTCTTTTATCGTAGAGTACGCGCGATACTTTCTTTTCGATGATACGTGCTGCCAGTCCCTCGGCAATTGCGGTTTTACCCACACCTGGTTCACCGATCAGTACCGGGTTATTCTTTTTACGGCGACTCAGAACCTGAGCAACCCTTTCAATTTCTTTATCCCGACCAATGATAGGATCCAGTTTGCCTTCCTCAGCCATCTGAGTCAGATCCCGGCCAAAGTTGTCGAGAACCGGTGTCTTAGATTTTTCCATTTTCTTTTCCCTTGAGCTACCGGAACCAGTTGGTCCCTTTGACGAAGATGCGCTGGCCGATACTGAAGTCGCATCAGAATGCTCATCCCGTGACTTTCCCGATATGATTAGATCCAGTTCTTCTCTTACGGCATCGTAAGAAATATTGAACTGATGTAATATTTGCGCTGCTATATTTTCGTCATCTCTTAACAATGAGAGCAGCAGGTGCTCTGTGCCGATGGTATCGCTTTTGTAGAGTTTAGCCTCCAGATAAGTGATACGCAGAACTTTCTCTGCTTGTTTGGTAAGTGGAATATTTCCGACCTGTACGGATCCACCGGTACCACGAACGGTATCTTCGATGGTCTTTTTCAGTTTGAAGAGATCACAATCCAGATTTTTTAATATTCGTACTGCAACGCCGTCTCCTAACCTTACTATACCTAAAATGAGATGCTCTGTACCGATATAATCATGTCCTAAGCGAAGAGCTTCCTCCCGGCTGAACTGGATCACATCGCGAACTTTGCTTGAAAAATTTCCCTCCATTTGATAAGTCCTGTAGTACTAAATGAAATTATTTTTTTTATGTCGTTTAGAAAAACGTGCCTGTGCTATTTTTAGTTCATTTACTCCGAAGGTAGCAGGGGAGTCATGTAAAAGCAAGCGATAGAAATGCTTGTTTTAGAATAGCGGATCAGCCGTCATTTCATCCGGCTTGGCTACACCCATGAGCTTCAACAGGGTAGGGGCAACGTTTGCCAGAATTCCTTCTTTAAGTTCGACCTTTTCCGGGTAGTTAACTAAAATTACCGGTACAGGAGCGGTTGTGTGTGCAGTATGCGGACTGCCGTCCTCTTTTATCATTTTATCGGCATTACCATGATCAGCTATAATCAGAATCCTGTAATCCTGACCCATTGCAGCTTCCACTACCTGTTTTAAGCCTGCATCCACTGCTTCAACCGCTTCTATTGCCGCATCCATATCACCGGTATGTCCCACCATATCCGGATTGGCATAATTGAGGCAGACAAAATCATAGACTCCTTCCGAAAGTTTGTTACAAAGAGTTTGGGTAACTTCAGGAGCACTCATTTCGGGTTGAAGATCGTAGGTGGCTACTTTGGGACTCGGGATAACTTTTCGTTCTTCCCCATTATACGGTGTTTCAATTCCTCCGTTGAAGAAATATGTGACGTGCGGGTATTTTTCAGTCTCTGCAATCCGGAACTGGCGCAGGCCTTTTTTACTGAGCCACTCACCAAGGGTATTTTTTAATTCCTGTGGAGGGTAAGCAACTCTTGCGAAGTCAAAAGTACTGTCGTAAGAAGTGAATGTGGTATAGTGGAGATCCAGATCCTGAACCGGGAATTCTGTAAAGTCAGATGAGTTCAGTGCTACTGAGATCTCCCGGGCCCGGTCTCCGCGTATATTAAAGAAAATGACGACATCCCCTTTGCGAATTCTGGATCCTTCATCTTTGCTGAGTAATACAGGTTTTATGAATTCATCGGTAACGCCTTCGTCGTAACTGCTTTGAAAAGCTTCCCTGGCAGAGTTAAAGTAGGCTCCTTCTCCGTTAACCAGCAGGTCGTAGGCTAACTTCACCCGTTCCCAGCGATGATCCCGATCCATAGCATAATATCTGCCGATCACGGAAGCGAGTTCACCGATTCCGATCTCCTCGGCTTTATTATTAAATTCTTCCGCATATTGAATGCCACCCTGAGGAGAAGTATCACGTCCATCCGTAAATGCGTGTACATAGGTGTGATCTATTCCGAAAGACTTGCTCATCTCGAGGAGGGCATAGATGTGGTCGTTGTGACTGTGAACGCCGCCATCCGAAAAGAGCCCCATAAGATGTATTCGACCCTTTCCGGCTGCTTTCTTCATGGCTTCGGTGAGGGTGGGGTTTTCAAAAAAACTTTTGTCCCTGATGGCCTTATTAATGCGGGAAAGTTCCTGCCATACAATACGGCCGGCACCGATGTTCAGGTGACCGACCTCAGAATTGCCGAACTGCCCGTCAGGCAGGCCTACATTTTCTCCGCTGGCAAGTAACCGGGAATTTGGGTATTCCCTGAATAATGAATCAATAAATGGTTTTTGTGCCTTATCTATGGCACTAACAGATGGGTCATCTGCCAACCCAAAACCATCCAGTATAACCAGGAGTGCTTTATCATTCGGGTTGGCCATATGATTTACAGGTTATTGACGTACTTGGTGATCTGAGCTTTCTTACGTCCGGCAGTATTTTTATGAATGATTCCTTTTGTGGTCATTCGGTCAATAAAAGAAACAGCATCCGTCAGAGCTTTTTCAGCTGCGGCCTTGTCTTTGGCTTCATACACTTTTTTAACCAGCGTTCTGATTCTGGATCGTCGTGTCTTGTTATGCTCTTTTCTCTTCTGTGCCTGGCGAACTCGTTTGATCGCTTGTTTAGTCTGTGGCATTGTAAATATGATTTGAAATTTCGTTGTACTCGATTTTGATCAAGAAACCAAAATTAAGAGTTCTGACAACATTAAACAAGAAAGGATTGATATATTGAGGTATAAAACTTAATTTAGCCGATCTGTTATGATAGTTACAATAGATGGTCCCGCTGGATCGGGAAAAAGTTCTACAGCGCGAGCAGTTGCTGAACGACTTAAAATTCAATTTCTGGATTCCGGAGCACTGTACAGAGTGGCAACACTTCTCTACATCGATTCTGGTAAAAGCGAACCATTGTTCTTTGAACGGTTGGAAAAAAGTACAATTTCTTTTCACTTCCAAGAAAAAATTTTTCACGTTTTTCTGGACGGGGAAGAAGTTACTGACAAGATCCGAACTATGGAAGTATCTGAACATGTTTCAGAAGTAGCTTCCAGAAAGGAAGTCCGGGCTTTCGTCAATGCATTAATGAGAGAAGCAGTTAAAAAAGATGTCTACGTTGCTGACGGCAGAGATCTTGGAACTGCAGTATTTCCTGATGCCGATCTGAAGTTCTTTATGGTTGCGGACCTGGAAACCAGAGCACGCCGCCGATTTGATGAACTAAAGGAAAAAGGGATGGAAGCAGACCTCGATAGTATTAAACAAAATATCGAAGTCAGAGACCAAAAGGACTCCAGCAGAAGTGAAGATCCATTGAAGAAAGCAGATGATGCGATCCTCATTGATACTTCCAAACTGACATTTGAAGAACAGTTAACCAAAATAGCAGATCAGGTCTCTGACCTGGTACATAATAAATAATCAATAATGTTAACCTTATCCCATCGCTGAAAGCCAGCGCTGAGGTAAAACATTAACCCACATATAATGACTGAAGAAATAAAAGACGAACAAGTAGAAGAAACTAAGGCAGAAGAATCCATGGAAGAAGTTGCTGTTGAAGAAGCAACTGAAGACACTACCGCCGAAGAGCAAACTTCAGCAGAGACTGAAGCAGCAGAAGAAAAAGCCGAAACCATGACACATGTGTTTACCGGTGAAGTTGAAGGAGAAGTTTATTCCTTTGATGATCTGCAAGGCCCATCTGATGAGTATTCCGATGATGAATACAGTGAAATGATGGGGATGTATGAGAATACACTCAATGAAATTGAAGAGAAAGAAATTGTACACGGCCGCATCGTATCTATCGATGAAAAGTATGTGGTTGTTGATATTGGATTCAAGTCAGAAGGTATCATAGCTGTTAATGAATTCCCTTCTGATCTCCTTGAAAACATGGGTCCCGGCGATGAAGTAGAAGTATTCCTTGATCGTGTGGAGGACAAAGACGGTCAGCTGATCCTGTCTCGTAAGAAAGCAGATATTCTGCAAGCCTGGGAGACTATCGAAGATTCTCATGAAAATGACAGCGTTATTGAAGGTTATATCAAACGACGTATCAAAGGTGGTATGGTCGTTGATATATTCGGAATTGACGCCTTCCTTCCCGGATCTCAGATCGACGTTCGTCCTGTAAGAGACTTCGACGCATATGTTGGTAAGACCATGGAATTCCAGGTTGTGAAACTGAATATGGCTGCAGAGAATGTGGTTGTATCTCACAGAGCACTAATCGAGTCTGATCTCGAAGAGCAGCGCCAGGAAATTCTGGAGACCATCGAAGCAGGTCAGGTACTGGAAGGTGCCGTGAAAAATATTACCGACTTCGGTGTTTTCATCGATCTTGGTGGTGTAGACGGTCTGCTCCACATTACCGACCTTTCATGGGGTCGCGTGGATGATCCAAATGAGATCGTTCAACTGGATCAGCGTATGAACGTTGCTGTTATCGACTTTGACGAGAAGTCCAAGAGAGTGTCTCTGGGTCTGAAGCAGCTTCAGCCGCATCCATGGGAGAATATCCATGACAAGTATCCTGAAGGAAATAAAGTACAGGGCCGTGTGGTATCTATCGCAGATTACGGTGCTTTCATCGAACTTGAGAAAGGCGTTGAAGGACTGATCCATATTTCTGAAATGTCCTGGACACAGCACATCAAGCATCCGTCACAATTAGTGGACAAGGATGACATCATCGAATGTGTAGTACTGAACATCAACGAAGATGAGAAGAAGATCTCACTGGGTGTGAAGCAGCTGGAAGAAGATCCATGGGCAGACATCCTGGAAAGATTCCCGGTTGGTTCAAAGCACACCGGAATCGTGAGAAATCTGACCAACTTCGGAGTATTTGTTGAACTAGAGCCAGGTATCGACGGTCTGATCCACGTATCTGATCTGAGCTGGACTGAGAAAGTGGAGCATCCAAACGAAGTTGTTGATAAAGACCAGGAGATCGAAGTAGTGATCCTTGGTGTAGACTTTGACAACAGAAGGATCACACTCGGTCACAAGCAGGTTTCCGACAACCCTTGGGAACAATATGCTAAGGAATACGCTCCGGGTGCCAATGTTGAAGGTGAAGTTGTGAAAGTAACCGACAAGGGTGCTTTTGTAGAGCTGCCCCTCGGTGCTGAAGCATTCATCAGCCTTGCAAAGGCAACGGAAGAAGAGTTTAAAGAAGGCGACAAGATTGAAGCTTTTGTGCTCAACTTCGATGAAAACAGCAAGAACATTGAGCTTAGCCAGCTCGACTCTGACAAGACTTCTGCCAAGAAGGCCAAGAAAAGAGTTCAGCAGGCTGACCTTGAAACGGGAGCACCAACACTTGGTGAAATGTCCGGACTTGGAGCGCTCAAAGAGAAAATGGAAGCTGAAGAGAAAGCAGCTGCCGACAAAGCTAAAGACGAAGAAGAATAATCCTTCAGTCGTAGATTATAAAAGCCCCGTACATAAGTGATGTGCGGGGCTTTTTTTATTTAAGAATATGGCAGGATATGAAACCGAATATTACTATGAAGTGGTCCAATCTTCGATTGCTGTTGATTATTTAAGTCGGTCTCTGAATTTATCAATGGATTTGAGCACCATCCATTCAACAAAACCCGGAATAATGGAATTTATAAATCCATTTATTTTACCCTCAGCAGTCATAGTGGTAATGAACCTTCGATTTTGAATGTTTTTCAGGACGGCTTTTGAAACGGTCTCTCTGCTTAAGGCCTTTTTGCTGTCTCTTTTATTCAGAGGCATCGGTTTTCCGTCACTACCGATCACCCTTTTACTCTCCTCATTTTCTGTAAACCCTACATAGATCATTCCGACATGTATGTCGTGTTCGTGTTCTTCTATTCGGATTGCTTCAGCTATTCCTCTCAACGCCATTTTAGAGGCAGAATAAATGGAAAGATAGGGCAGGCCTCTTATTGCAGCTAAGCTTGATATAAAAACAATACTACCCTGACTTTTCCTCAGGTGGGGCAATGAATATATAGTTGGAAGAATGGCCCCATGAACGTTAGAGTGAATTACTTTTTCAACAGCTAAAGGTTTAATCTCTGCCAGAGCTCCCCGCATGGAAACTCCTGCATTATTGATTAGAATATCTATTCCCTTAAAATGATCCAGTGTCTTATTGATCAGCTCCTCTGCTCCGTTACCCTGACCGACGTCGGAGCAAACCTTAATGACCCGTCCCTTACCGGTGATATTTTCTACTTCCTGAAATGTACTGTCTAAGCTATCCCGGTTCCTGCCGTTTAATACAATACATGATCCTTTTGAAGCCAGATCCTTTGCAATCGTTTTCCCGATGCCACGGCTCGACCCGGTAACAATACACACCTTATCTTTAAAAAAATCATTCATCTACTTTGTGTTTACTTTCCGGTTGAATTTTTGGGCAGTGATATAATTCTTTCCTTCCTTAGGGAAGCCGGGAATCTTTCGCTTATAAAGTGAAAGGATCATTTTACCCGAGCCTGGTTTGGAGTCGTAGAGGCCTATTGTAAGCGTTTGGTTAATGAGCAGTGCCTGCATAGTTCTTCTTCTGGCATCGTAAAGATCCACCCCATGTGCCAGGCGCTTCGAGTCCATATGATCCAGCTCAAACTTTATGCAGGTATAGGGAATAATTTCAACCCAGGGATGATTCAGGGATCTGCCTAAAGCAGAAGAGTTTGCTGTTCCGATATAGGTGAGTCTGGAAACAGAATATTCAAGACAGGCTTTAATTATGTATCGCGTTCCTTCGACATTGGTCAAGACAACCACTTTAGAGTGGGCAGGAAATATACAGGTAGATACTGCACAACGAATGACGGCACCGTGTTCCTTAAAGCAAATCAGATCTACCGGGAATAAAATGATACCATAGATCTTATCAATCAGAAAATTATCCAAGGTTCTAGAGAGGCTTTCATTATATATCAAGGTGCTTACCGAATACCTTCTCCTAAGTAATTCCCGAACTAAATTACTTCCAGGAACTCCCTCAGGCCCTGTAACCAGAATTTTCATCCCCGCTTATTTCTTGAATGTAATCAGATACTCTGCTTTTTCCTGTAGCTTATATGACTATACTTAATGAATTTACTGCTAAAAACAAATCTAAATTAGATTTCAAACAGAGAACGAATGATGTCTGATATAAAGACAATGGATAGGGCTAAGAGAGGTAAAAATGCAAGTGGATAAAGAAGGTCCTGCATTACGGGAAAAAGCTTTTCCGGCTTAGGACCTTCTGCAGACAGAAGCATAAATCAATCAAGTGATTTATGGTACCTGAACGTTATTCAGTATCTTTTTCACAATATCCTCTGCCGTTATGTCTTCTGCCTCAGCCTCAAAGGTCGGAATGATACGGTGGCGCAGTACATCCATAGCAATGGTTCGGATGTCTTCTGGAGTTACGTAAGCACGATGCTCCATGAAAGCCTGAGCTCTTGAAGCCAGGTTCAGGTTAATGGTGGCACGGGGAGAAGCGCCAAAGCTGATCAGATCCGAAAGTTCTTTCAGCCCGTAATTTTCAGGTTTACGGGTAGCAAATACCAGATCAACAATATACTTCTCTACTTTTTCATCCATGTATACCTCATTGATCACCTGTCGGGCTTCCAGTATCGTTGAAGGCTTGATGATCGTATCAAGGGTGGGCTTTGGACCTGTTTTGGCCATACGACGCATGATCTCCATCTCTTCCTGCTCATTCGGGTAATCGATCTTAAGCTTCAGCATGAAACGGTCTACCTGAGCTTCGGGCAGAGGATAGGTTCCTTCTTGTTCTACCGGGTTTTGAGTTGCAAGTACCAGGAAGGGTTCTTCAAGGTTAAAAGTGGTTTCCCCAATAGTAACCTGCTTTTCCTGCATAGCTTCCAGCAAAGCTGATTGCACCTTGGCAGGTGAACGGTTGATCTCATCCGCAAGAATGATATTGGCAAAGATAGGGCCCTTCTTAACAAGGAATTCCGCTTCTTTCTGATTATAAATAAGCGTACCAAGAAGATCAGCGGGTAACAGGTCGGGAGTGAACTGTATCCGCTGAAAACTGGTGCTCAGGACCTGAGCCAGAGAGGATACAGTCAGTGTTTTAGCAAGCCCGGGAACCCCCTCGAGAAGAACATGCCCGTTCGTCAGCAGTCCGATCAATAGCCGGTCGATCATATACCGCTGACCAATGATCACTTTATCGAGTTCCTTTCTGATCTCATCTATAAAAGCACTGTGCTTTTCGATCTTTTCGCCCAGGGCCTTCATGTCTACAGAATAATCGCTCATAAAATAAAATCCTTTTTAGTATTTGCTGATGATATCATTAATTTCTCGTCTTCTAAAAACGCCGAAATATAATAAATGGATCTTTTACAATCTTTCTTATTAGGACTTCTTCAGGGAATCACGGAATTTTTACCTATCAGCAGTTCAGGACATCTGGCATTGGGTAAATATTTACTCGGGGGCGAACTTGAAGGAGGTATCACCTTTGAAGTAGTGGTTCACTTTGGTACTCTCTGCAGCATTATTATTTATTACCGGGAAGCATTATCAAACCTGATCAAAGCCGGTTTAGCTTTTATCCGGCGCCCCAAAGAAATGAGTTCGGATCCTCAGGTCAAACTGATTGGTCTCATTGTATTAAGTATGATCCCGGCTCTTATTGTAGGTCTTACCCTTCAGGATGCTGTAGAAGGAATTTTTATGGATCCGTTTTTAGTTTCCGTTATGCTGATCGTAACCGGGTTTATTTTGTTTTTGACCAGATTTGCGGATCCGAAAGAAGGTGAGATCGGATGGGGGAAGAGTTTGCTGATCGGTATTGCACAATCATTTGCTATGATCCCGGGCATCAGCCGTTCCGGTTCTACGATATCTACGGCCTTATACCTGGGGATCAGTAGAGAGAAGGCTGCAAATTTTTCTTTTCTGATGGTCATTCCGGTAATTGCTGGAGCAATGCTGCTTCAGATCCTGGAGCTTTCAGAGGTAGGTATCAATAATGCACAGATCGGAAGTTTGGTTGTTGGATTTGTTACGGCATTTGTATCCGGATACTACGCACTGAAGTACCTGATCATCATACTGATGAAAAAAGGATTCCATTACTTTGCATGGTATTGCTGGGCAGTTGGGATCTTCGGACTGATTTATTTCACACTTTAAACAAAAATCACACCCCTTTTCCTTGATGAGCGACTCAATTATAGGTACCTTTGTGCGCTCACAAAACAGATCATTATGGCAGTTTACATATTTACATTATTAGCTGTACTGGCCGTTGCTTCCGCGCTGGCTATGATTATCAATAAGAATGTGGTTAACAGCGCACTCTTTCTGGTACTAAACATGGTATCGCTGGCTGGTATTTATTTATTACTGAATGCTCAATTCCTGGCGATCATACAGATCCTGGTATACGCAGGGGCGATCATGGTTCTGTTTTTGTTCGTGATCATGCTTTTAAATGTACAGGATGAGGAAAAACTATTCGATACCTTCCGCTTCAAGTACTTGCTGGCTTTTGTTCTTGGGGTAGCAGTAACAGGACAAGTAATTTACTCTCTCGGTGGTGTGACTGAAATGCTGCCGGAGATCTCTGAGAATATGGCAACTGTCGGCACGGTAGAAGGAGTCGGAAATGTGCTCTTCACAACTTATTTGCTGCCATTTGAGATGACTGCAGTACTGCTTACAGCCGCAGTGGTCGGAGCACTTATGATCGCACAACATAAGATCAAAAAAGTTGAGGGTTAAGAAATGATTGGAATTGACTGGTTCTTAGGCTTAAGTGCAATCATGTTCACCATCGGTATTATTGGTGTACTGATCCGCAGAAATGCTATTGTGATCTTTATGTGTGTGGAACTGATGCTGAACGCGGTTAACCTTAGCCTGGCATCATTCAGCAGTTATCATGGAAATATAGACGGACAGATCCTGGTATTTTTCTCTCTGGCGGTAGCAGCTGCTGAAGCGGTGGTGGGACTGGCGATCATCATTGCGATCTTCAGGAATAACCTTACGGTTGACGTTACCAAGATCAATCTGCTCCGCTGGTAAAAGGCTCTCTGCGCCAATAACCAGTTTCCCGCATCTAAATCGATTCTAACGTAACAGCTTTGTAATAGTATTATCTTGCCTTTGTACCATTTCAATCTTCTAAACGGTACATTCAGCTAATAATCTACAGACAGATCCCCATTATTATGTTACGTTCAACTCTGATACTTTTTATATCAGCCATATTGCTGGTTTCCTGTAATTCGTCTTCCAAGCTGCTTCAAAAAGGTCGCTATGATGCAGCCATAGAAAAATCAGTAAAGAAACTGAGAAAGAATGCCGGGAATGATAAAGAACTGAGAGTTCTCAAAGAGGCTTATACAAAAGCGAATACATTTGATCGTGAAGAGATCGCCTTCCTGGAAAAAGAGGGGAGAGCTGATAATTATGTAGCGATCTACCGTTTGTATGAAAGACTGGATTATCGCCAGGATCGCATTAAAACCCTTCCCACCCGATTAATGAACCAGTTTCAACTGGTAAACTACGATGACGAACTCATAGCCTCCAAAGAGCAGGCTGCTGAGGTGTCCTATAACCAGGGAATGGAGTTCCTGGAGGCAGGAGGAAGACAGAATGCGAGAGCCGCTTTTTATGAATTTGACCGTGCCCGGAATTTATATCCTAATTACCGGGACGTTAATGCAAGGATCGCGGAAGCCCAGATCATGGGTACGAACCAGGTGCTCTTTGTGATCGAGAATAATTCAGAATCAGTGTTGCCCGCACGTTTCGACGAAGAGTTGCGTAAAATTGGCCTGGCAGAATTAAACAACCAGTGGATACAATACAGTACCTATGAAACGATGGATGTGGATTACGACTACTTCATAGTACTGAATATCCGTGATATTGCAGTATCTCCTGAGCAGCTCGCAAGTGAAAAGTATACCGACACCCGTGAGATACAAGACGGGATGAAATACGTGCTGGACGACAGAGGAAATGTAAAAAAAGATTCCCTGGGCAATGATATCAGAGTTCCGAATATGGTTACCATATCAGCCGAAGTGAATGAGACCCGCCAGTTCAAAGAAGCTATTGTCGGAGGTACCCTTGATTACGTCGACCTGCGTACTGATCAGCTGGTAAAAACTGAGAATATATCCGTTACGGCATTATTTGAACACTATTCGGCTACTTTCAGCGGGGATGAAAGAGCGCTGACAGAAGAATCTGAAAATAAGGTCGGAAGCAGCATGGTGCCTTTTCCACCAAACGAGATGATGCTGCTGGATGCCGCAAACCTGCTTAAAGATCAGGCCAAGGTGATCATATTCCGGAACAGAAATTTACTGGGCTCTACGATCGACTGATCTGCAGTCCTGAGTTATCAGGTATGTCTTGAGATCAAAATGCATTTCAACATCCGGTTTTGGGCTTCCGAAGACTCACAACTATCCTAAAATATATATCCTGCGGTAAGGTAGAGACCCACCCCGTCTTCTGAGAAGCCTACATCACCTCTCATAATGAAATCGGGTGTAAAGAAAGAACTGTTTCCTCCGAAACCGAAGGTGTAGCGGATATCTTCGAATGCAGCCCTCAGCGTGGTATTGTTGTTATAGCTCCGCCCCGCATCAAAGAAAAGAGTACCGCCGATCTTTCCATTCATTATAGGCAGATCAAAGAGCCAGGTTCTTAATTCGGTATTGAAAAGAAACGCGTTGCTGTCCAGAAACCTGTTTTGTGCAAAACCCCTGAGAGTCTCTTCACCACCAAGACTGGGACTTCTCCAGTATGGTACGGTTCCGTTAGTATTCTGAAACAGGATACGATTAGCCCAGGTGATCTTCCGGATCAGGAAAAAAGAGACAAAGGCCCGGAATTCATTCTCCACACTCAGATAGTCAAATTCAGATCCGATCAGATCATCCGACACGCTTAACTGTGATCTCAGATAAGTACCCTTAGACGGATCGAATTCATTATTCCTTCCGTCCCAGATAAACCCAAGCCCTAATGCCGATGTAATCCCACCTTCAATACCTGCAGGGGGAGAAGTACTGATCAGCTGATCTGCATCATTCGAAAAAGGGGTCTGATAGCTGAGATTATAATTAGCCCATAGGTCAAGATGCCGGTAGTTGAGCCGCCATACGGGCTTTCTCAGTACAAGATCCAGGCTCGCAGAATAGGAATTATACAGATAGAAATCGGAATTCCCCTCAGGTGGATCTTCCAGTTTATCATAATTACCGGTTCCGTAGTACTGGTTCTGCAAAAAACGGGAAGTGCTGATCTCAGTAGTAGTTCGCAGATCTTTTCCGAAACTTCGGGGTACATCATGCAGAACCTGAAAAGAAAACAATCCGCGGGTGGAAGCGATAACGGCCAGCTGCGTATAAGAAACGAACGGAAATGTATCAGGTGCATATTCAAAACGATTCATTAATCCACCGCCTATAAAACCGAGATCTGAGGAATAGGACAGGGCAGGGAGAAAAGCCACTGTCACAGAATCTTGAGTAACCTGCGCTTTTGAATTATGACCTATGCCAAAAAAAAGGGACAGTGTAACTGCCCCTTTAAGAAAATATGACCGAAAAAAACTTTGGATCATCAGATAAATATCAGGGTGACTAAAATGTAGATCGGAACCAATATACCAACCGACCATAACATATATCCACCGAAACTTGGCATTTCAACACCACTCTGTTCTGCAATAGATTTTACCATGAAGTTGGGAGCATTTCCGATATAGGTCACAGCTCCGAAGAATACCGCACCGGAAGAGATTGCTACCAGTGTGCTGGTCAGCTGATTCATCAACAGCTGGGCATCACCGCCGGCGGCATTGAAGAAGACCAGGTAGGTCGGTGCATTATCCAGGAATGCTGAGAGTGTACCGGTTATCCAAAAGAACATAGCGTTGATAGGATCTCCGGAACTGTTGAATACCGCATTATTCACGAATTGCAGTGCACCTTCACCATTATTCGCGGCCTTAAGCATTGCAATAGGGGCAATGATCGTAATAAAGATACCTGCGAATAACTTCCCTACTTCCTGAATAGGGAACCAGTTGAAACCGTTTGCAGCCCGGCTTTCTTTGGAAGTATAGTGCCAGGATAACCAGGACAACAGGAGAAGAGTAAGGTCTCTGATCAGGTTCTGATAGGTTACATGAACATAATAGACAGTAAATTCACCGAGATCAGCGAGTCCGGAGAAGAGAACGGCGCCAACAACACCACCGAGAAGTAAAAGGTTAAAGGATCCTTCCAGACCGAAAGCTTCACTGCCTTCGGATTTAGGCTCATTATGTTTCTCTTTGTTGAACAGGTATCGGTCCCAGAAATAATAAACCAGTAACAGGATCACGACCACAAACGACATTTCTACAAACAAGTTAGTTGTGGTCCAGAAGAAGTCAACGCCCTGCAGGAATCCAAGGAACAGGGGAGGGTCACCGAGGGGCGTCAGTGAACCCCCCACATTGGCAACCAGAAAGATAAAGAAGACCACCATGTGAACTTTCTTTTCTCTCCATTCATTTGCGCGAAGCATCGGGCGGATAAGCAGCATTGCGGCTCCGGTAGTACCCATCCAGCTGGCCAGAATCGTACCCAGTAATAAAAGTCCGGTATTCACCTCGGGAGTGCCCCGCATGTATCCCTTGATCCTTACCCCGCCTGAGATCGTAAAGAGTGCAAATAATAGAATGATGAATGGGAAGTACTCCAGGAGATAAGCGTGTAAGACCTCGTAAAGTGTTTTGTCAAAACCAAATTGTACGATCATGGGTATGATCAATAATGCAGCCCAGAAACCTGAGATCTTACCAAAGTGATGATGCCAGAATTCTTCGGCAAATAATGGAAAAAGGGCTATGGAAAGTAATATACCGGCAAAAGGGATCACCCAAAGGAGGCTGAGGTCACTACCGTCAATCCCATGACTCGCGCCTTCTTCAGCCGCAAAAGCAGCGGTTGATAGTAAGAGAACAAAAAGAGGAGCGAGGAAATATTTAATTTTCCTGGAGAAACTTTTCAAATTCACGTGATTTGGTTTAAGGAGTTAAGAAAAATACTCGCCTAAAATAATAGATGGAGCTGCTTTTCGAAAACGTTTATGTCGATGTTGTCGGATTTGGGTTAAAAATAATGTAAATGGAAATCTTGAGATAGTGAATTAAACTGTAAAACAGTCTTTACCTTCCTTGAGTTTTTTGTATCTTTGCCAACCATTTCAGAACTGAAATTAAAACAGTTTTGAGCATTTTGAACCTTAATCAAAATTTATAAATGGAATCCGCTACGGCGCTGTTCTCACTTATCATTGCTCTTCCGCTGATCGGCTTTCTGATCAATGGAGTGATCGGCCTTTTCGCACCGGCTTACAGAAACAACAAACAGCTGATCGGTATCATCGCCAATACGGCTGTATTCATTCCATTTGTGATCGCATTCTACTTCTTTATGAACATGAATGCCGGCTCCGATGCGCTGGTCTATAAATTATTTACCTGGATCGATACGGGGACCTTTTCCGTAGACATCGCCTACAGAGTTGATCAGCTTTCGGTTATGATGACCCTGGTTGTGACAGGAGTAGGTTTCCTTATTCACCTCTATTCCATGGGTTATATGGCTCATGATGAGGGATACTGGAAGTTTTTTGCTTATCTGAATCTTTTCATATTTGCGATGCTTAATCTGGTTCTGGGAAACAACCTGCTGCTATTATTCCTGGGATGGGAAGGAGTAGGAGTCTGTTCTTACCTGTTGATCGGATTCTGGTATACCGATATGGCAAAGTCGGATGCCGCAAAAAAAGCTTTTATTTACAACAGAATTGGTGATTTTGCCTTTCTGATCGCGATGTTTATGATCTTTCAGACCGTTGGTAGTCTGAATTTTGATGTGATACTTGGTAATCTGGATGCTTTTTCCAGTGAGTACACATTCGCCATCGGCTTACTGATGTTTGTCGGAGCGACTGGTAAGAGTGCTCAGATCCCATTATTTGTATGGTTACCGGATGCGATGGCAGGGCCTACCCCCGTATCGGCTCTTATTCACGCGGCTACTATGGTAACCTCCGGAATCTATCTGATCTCCAGGATGTCACCGATGTATGTTATGACTCC
Organism: Balneola sp. MJW-20; assembly: GCF_040811775.1. Lineage (NCBI taxonomy): Bacteria > Pseudomonadati > Balneolota > Balneolia > Balneolales > Balneolaceae > Gracilimonas > Gracilimonas aurantiaca. The sequence continues at coordinate 1,251,834 of NZ_JBFNXW010000001.1, read as the reverse complement.
GGAAGTGATGCTGATCGTTGCTGTGATCGGTGCACTGACTGCTATTATCGCTGCAACCATTGCGATCACTCAAAATGACATCAAAAGCGTCCTTGCTTATTCCACCGTTTCCCAGCTCGGATATATGTTCCTTGCACTGGGTGCAGGCGGATTCACCGCGGCAATGTTCCATGTAGTTACCCATGCATTCTTTAAAGCTTGTCTCTTCCTGGGGTCCGGTTCAGTGATCCATGCAATGGAGCATGTGGAGCATGGCCTTCATGATGAGGGTAAAGATGTTCACTACGACCCACAGGATATGCGTTTTATGGGAGGGCTTAAGAAATACATGCCTTCCACTTACAAGACTTTTATGATCGCAACGGTCGCAATAGCAGGTATCCCTCCGCTGGCCGGATTCTTTTCCAAGGATGAAGTACTGGCAATGGCCTTTAACGCAGGAATGGGCGAATATGCCGGATGGGCTTACACCGCTTTATGGGGAGTAGGTATTATCACCGCTTTCCTTACCGCTTTTTATATGTTCCGTCTGACCCTGACTACGTTCCACGGTAGTTTCAAACTCCCGCAGAAGATCAAAGAGGCTGTTGGTGCAGAAAAATTCCTGCATGAAAGCCCTGCAACTATGACCATCCCACTTTGGGTACTGGGTACACTTGCGGTATTTGGAGGATTCCTCGGAGTTCCGAACTTCATTGTGGAGACCTTTACACACGAAGAAGCTCATATCAATTTGCTGCATGACTGGCTTTACAGTATCACGGCTGACTACGATCTGGTTCTTTCTCACGGTATTGAATGGACCCTTATGGGGGTTTCAATCCTGATCGCTGTTAGTGGTGTCTGGCTGGCATTCAGAATGTACAATAATGATCAGCAGCTAGAATCTGATGCGGCTATTTCGAATCGTTTTGGCGGCTTATATCAGGTTTGGAAAGACAAGTACAACCTTGATGAAGTATACGAGGGTCTGATCAGTGATCCTCTGGTTCGCTTTTCTGACAAGGTGCTGGCTGTCTTCGATATGAAAGTGGTTGATGGTATTGTGAATACCATTGCCGGAACCGTAAGATTATTTGGTAGCTTATTCCGGTATGTTCAAACCGGTGTAGTATCTAATTATGCCCTGGCTTTCGTAGTCGGTGTGATCCTTATTCTCTATTTAATGGTAATGTAATTATCCGCAGTTCTTGATGGAAACTCTCTTAAATATCACCATTTATTTACCGCTTCTGGGAATCCCGTTCCTTTTGATGCTGAAGTCTGAATCAGCAAAGAAATGGGTTGCTTTGCTGGCTACCACCCTGACATTTTTTGCATCCATTCCTTTGATGCTGAATTTTAATGTAGATGCTTCATCTACCGCACAATATCTGACAGTGGGTGAATCACTGTCTAATTCACTGGATATTAAGTACCTCATCGGTTTGGACGGCTTGAGTTTGCTGTTATTCATGCTTACTACTTTCATGGGGCCTATTGTAATCCTTTCTTCATGGACCTCAGTTTCTAAGCATCTGACAGGCTACCTGAGCATGCTTTTGCTGCTGCAGACTGCTTCACTCGGAGTATTTGCATCGCTGGATCTGATCGTATTCTATGTGTTCTTTGAGTTGTCACTCATTCCGATGTATTTCCTTATCGGGATCTGGGGTGGTGCCGACCGTATCAAGGCTACACTGAAGTTTTTTATCTACACGCTGGTTGGTTCACTGATCATGCTTGTTGGACTGATCTACCTGGGTTACGATGCCGGATCTGTAATGGGTGATGTATCCTTTACTTCAGACTGGAGATTCCTTTCCGGTGAAACGTATCAGATCGGTCTTGTACAACAAACCTATTTATTCCTGGCATTTGCACTTGCTTTCTGTATTAAAGTGCCCCTTTTCCCATTCCACACCTGGTTGCCATATGCACACACGGAAGCGCCTACGGCCGGATCTGTGGTCCTGGCTGCGATCATGCTGAAAATGGGGACCTATGGCCTGGTAAGGGTTTGTCTCCCGATCTTTCCGAATGCCTTCATGGAATTTGCTCCCTGGATGGCAACATTGGCTGTGATCGGAATTATCTACGGTGCGCTGGTAGCGATGGTTCAAAAAGATGTGAAAAAACTGGTTGCTTATTCATCCGTGTCCCACCTCGGATTTGTAGTATTAGGTATCTTTGCACTAAACACGGTTGCGGTACAGGGAGCACTCATCCAGATGGTTAACCATGGACTTTCAACCGGCGCATTATTCCTTATCGTTGGAATGATCTACGACCGGCGCCATACCCGGATGATCAAAGACTTTGGCGGTATTGCCAAGAAAGTTCCAGTATTTACGGTAATGTTCATGATCGCAACTTTTGCTTCCATAGGACTGCCCGGACTGAACGGGTTTATTGGTGAATTTCTGATCCTGAACGGATCCTTTTTCTCCGAATTATATGCCAATAAGATCTATGCGATACTGGCAGCTACCGGTGTGATTCTGGCTGCAGTCTATATGCTCTGGATGTTCCAGCGTGTAATGTTCGGACCCCTTACTAACAAAGAGAATGAAAACCTGACCGACCTTAATGCTAGGGAGATAGGATTATTGCTCCCGCTGATGTTATTCATGTTCTGGATCGGCATTCATCCGGTTGACTTCACAAAGTATTCTGAGAATCAGGTTACAGAACTGATCATCAGCAGCAAAGAAAAGAGTATGGCTGTTATGGAAGATGCTAAGGGTGAAAATTTACCGGAGTGGACAGCTAAGTTGTACGGAGTAGAGCAGGAAATTTCACCAATAGCAGAAAAAAAATAATGGCGAATCCGCTAAAAGATACTGAGATCGAAGAGCTGCTTGAAGATCTGGACGGATGGTCTTTCGGGAATGACAAGATCAGTAAATCGTTTAAGCTGTCTGATTTTAAAGAAGCACTTTCTTTTCTGGTTAGGGTTGGATTTGAAGCTGAAGATCAGGGACATCATCCTGAGATCTTCAATGTATACAATAATGTAAAGATCTCTTTGCAGACACATGATGCGGGAGATAAGGTTACCCAGAAGGATATTGATCTGGCCAAAGCAATTGAACGCATTTAATAACTGATATTGATAATGGATTATTTAGGAGATATACAAGCATTTTTACCTGGTGTGATCACTGCTGTTGCAGGTATGGTTGTCATCGTGGTTGAGTCTCTAAAAAAGGAAAGCCAACTGACATTCTGGATTACCGCGCTTTCTCTATTCGCTGCTTTGATATTCAGCTTTCAGGCTCTGGGAACGGATCTGGATACTGCATTTTCAGGAATGCTGGTACACGGAGGGGCAGCTGCTTTCGGTTCAATGGTAATCCTTGTAGGGGCACTATTTTGTGTATTTATTTCTGATGATTACCTGAGAGGTATCGATCATTATTATGGTGAGATCTATGCTTTATTGCTTTTTGCAACCGCCGGGATGCTGACCCTGGCAGGCGCCAATGATCTCATTACAGTATTTATTGGCCTTGAGACCATGTCTATTTGCTTGTATGTGATGGCAGGTCTTATAAAAGATCAAAAGACCGGGGCTGAATCTGCTCTCAAGTATTTCCTGTTAGGTGCTTTTTCAACCGGATTTCTGCTGTATGGTACCGCATTGCTGTACGGTGCTACCGGAACTACGAGTATTCCTGGTATCGGAGCTGCAGCCAGTACGGAACTGCTGTTTCTGGCAGGTGTAGGCTTGTTGCTGGTAGGATTCTTTTTCAAAGTATCAGCGGTTCCTTTTCATATGTGGACACCGGATGTGTATCAGGGAACACCCACAACTCTCACTGCATATATGGCAACCGCATCAAAGGCGGCCACATTTATTGCGCTGGTTCTGATACTGTCTCGTGCACTGCCGGAAGGAGAGGGTACTCAATGGCAGAACGTGATAACGATCATAGCCATTCTTACTATGATCTTTGGTAATATTATTGCAATGGTTCAGGATAACGTAAAGAGAATTCTGGCTTACTCCAGTATAGCTCATGCCGGTTATGCGCTGGTAGGACTTGCAGCAGGTACGGCTGTCGGATACAATGCTGTTCTTTACTATCTCTTCGCATATACCATTATGAATGTTGGAGCATTCGGTGTGATCGCTTATTACGAAAGAAATAAAGGCCTCGATTTTACAGAGATTCAGAATCTTTCCGGCCTCGGCTACAAGCAACCGGTCATGGCTGTTGTGATGTCGATTTTCCTGTTTTCTTTAGCAGGGATTCCACCACTGGTAGGATTTGTTGGTAAGTATTATGTTTTCGCAGCTGCCATACAGTCTGATCTTATAGTTCTGGCAGTGATAGGTGTTCTGGCCAGTGCTGCCAGTGTCTATTATTACTTACGTATCATGGTTTATTTGTATTTCCGTGAAGCACCGAAACCGGTTGAGCTTTTCTCACCTACCCTTATGTATAAAGGTACACTGGTGATCCTGGCTATTCTTACCCTTTATTATGGTATTGAGCCTTTGTTACCTACCAATGCTCTGATGGATATTCTGGACTCTTACAGTAACTACCAGACTGCGATGAGTTCCCTGATTCCCTGAGTTGGAATTAAGCCTTAAAAAAGCGTATCTTTAACGCTTCTGTTGTTCCGCAAGGTGCGAGAATGACTGTTTTCGATTTTGAAAACAACCAAAGAAACATAGAAATACATGTCTAAGAATTACTACGAATTTACCTATATCATAAATCCCGTTCTGGAAGAAGAACAGTTCAAGGCCGCTGTTGAGAAAGTAACCAAGCTCATCGAAAGTAATGGCGGAGAAATCGACGAAGTAGACGAATGGGGACTCCGAAAGTTTGAGTACCTCATGGATAAGAAAGGAAGCGGATACTACGTGAATATGTACTTTGAAGCTCCTGCCGAAGCAATCGCTTCTATTGAAAGAACACTTCGTATCGATGATGATATCCTCAGATACCTCACACTGAAATATGATGCCAAGATGCTGCGTCATCGTGAGTTGCAGAGAAAGAACGAAGTTCCGGATATTTTTGCCGTTGAAGAGGAAGAAGACGAAGATTAAAGAAATTACAGACCAGGAATAAGATTATGATTAAGAATCCATCACACCCGAAGAAGAATCAAAGAAAAGTTAAGCAGTGTAAGTTCACACGTGCAGGTCTTGAGTACATCGACTATAAAGACACCGAGACTCTTGTAAAATTCACAAACGATCAGGGTAAGATCCTGCCTCGTCGTGTGACAGGCACCAGCGCCAGACATCAAAGAATGTTAACGGCGGCAATTAAAAGAGCTCGTTTTCTCGGTCTTATGCCGTACGTAGCCGAAAATATGCGATAATCCATATCTATTTATCATGAAATTAATTCTCAAAGAAGACGTCGAAAAATTAGGACAAGCCGGTGAACTGGTTGATGTGAAAGACGGATACGGACGTAACTACCTTATCCCTCAGGCGAAAGCCGTTCTTGCAACCAAAGGTGCAATTGAAGAGCTTGAAAGAATGAAGCGACAGGCTGCTCTGAAAGCAGAACTGACAGTAAAAGAAGCTAAAGAACTCGCAAAAGTTCTGGAAGCAACTTCATTAACGATCTCTGTTACCACCGGTGAAGACGATAAGATCCACGGTACCGTTACAAATGCTCAGATCGCTGAAGCTCTTGAGGAAAGAGAAATCCTCGTTGAAAAACGTAATATCTCTCTTGATCAGGATGTAAAAGCTCTGGGTGAGTACACAGCTACAGTAAATCTTGTAGGTGACCTGAATCCTCAGGTTAAATTCTGGGTTGTTAAAGCTGACTAAGCATCGATTAACTCCTTACATAATAGCATGAGATCTTATAAATCATGGCTTTTGGGGATCATCGTATTGATGTTATCCCCTTTTTTATTACAGGCACAGATACCTGATCCCGTTAAATTCAATGTGGATCAGATCCCGGATACCGTTCGGGCGGGAGAGATCTTTGAGATCGGGATCAGTGCTTTAATAGAAAGTAACTGGCATCTGTATTCTATTCTGAATGCAAAAGATGCCGGGCCGTTCCCTACTGAGTTTTCTGCTAATTCAGATAACTTTGTTCTGGCCGGAGGAGTAACCGAGTCTGAAGCTAAGATCGAGTACGATCCTAATTTTGAAACAGACCTGGGCTGGCACAGTAATAATGCTACTTTTACCGTTCCGGTTGCAATAAGAACTGATCAGCAGGGAAGACAGAATATCGATATACAGGTATATTATCAGGTTTGTGATGACCGTGTATGTCTCCCTCCAAAAAATAAGTCTATCATTGCAGCGGTATTTGTAGAAGGAGTTTCAGATGATGCCTTTGAAGGTGCCGGCCCTGTCAGTACCGCAACTACTATAAGAGATGATACCAGTAACGCATCCATTGGGCAGGAAGGGATCCTTTCATTTATCTGGATCGCTATTTTGGCCGGCTTCGCAGCACTGCTAACTCCATGTGTTTTCCCGATGATCCCATTGACGGTATCGTATTTTTCCAAGCAGGAAGAGTCCGGTAAAGGAGTAGGTAATGCATTGCTGTTTGGCATTAGCATCATCGTAACCTTTACGGTCATAGGCGTTTTGCTGGCTGCCATATTCGGAGTTTCCGGTGCCCAGAATTTTGCTTCAAATCCCTTCGTTAATTTATTCATTGCACTGGTACTGGTTGGTTTCGCTTTTAGTCTGCTGGGAATGTATGAACTGCAGTTACCTCATCAGCTCACAAACTGGCTGAACCGAAAGAGTAACGAGAGCTCAGGTATTGTAGGAATTCTCTTTATGGCAATGACCATCAGTGCTGTTTCATTTTCCTGTACTGCTCCCTTTGTCGGAGGGGTATTTGCAGCTACTACAGGAGGTGAGTGGTTCTATCCTATTGTTGGGATGATTGGTTTTTCCGCCGCATTCTCTACTCCTTTTGTGATCTTTGCTATGTTCCCGCAATGGCTGGAATCACTGCCCAAGAGTGGTTCCTGGATGAATGTGGTCAAAGTGATGCTGGGTTTTATTGAACTGGCAGCTGCCGTGAAATTTATTTCGAATGTCGACCTGGTCTGGAACTGGGGCTTGATCTCCCGTCCTTTCGCCATCGCTTTCTGGATTGCAATTTTTATACTGGCTACCCTCTACCTTATCGGAGCTTATGGTTTAGGACATGACTCAAAACCAGAGAAGATCAGTACCGGGCGATTATTATTTTCTATTCCGTTTTTATTGTTCAGTTTTTATCTGATCCCGGGACTACTGGGCTCCAACCTCGGAGTCTGGGACTCATTTCTCCCTCCAAAACAGGCAACGGATGTCAGTCTGGTTTCCTCTATAGCAGCTGTCGGAGGTGCGTCTTCAGATACTGCTGATGAGGGCTGGTCCAAAGATTATGAGGCATCCCTTGAGGCAGCTATCGCATCAAACAAACCGCTCTTTATAGATTTTACAGGATATACCTGTACTAATTGTCGTCAGATGGAAACCAATATGTTTCCGCTTGAAACTATTCGGGCTGAATTTGCCAGAATGGAACTGGTAAAACTTTATACAGATGGCGGTCCAAATGCTAAGGAAAACCAGAGATTTCAGTTTGATCTGACCGGAAATGTGGCCTTGCCTACCTATGCGATCGTCGATCCGGAGTCTGGTGAATTACTGGAGCAGTTCCAGGGTTGGACTTCCAGCGAAGAGGAGTTTCTGGCTTTTCTTCAGAAAGGGATCAGTGAACACAGTGCACGCTGATCTGTGCATTGAACCTTTGCTTCTAAAGCAGTAGCCTACAACATCTTCTAATTAGATCACATAATCTGAGGCTCAGGTCACCCATACTATACCCGGTATACTTAGCAGGATCGATCATCCTTTTGCTCTTATGTACCACAGGATTGAAGGCCCAGAATACTATAAGTCAGCAAAAGCTGATCCGCTCACCACAGCCGGATAGTACCTACTTTCTGAGTTTATGGGCTCTCCCGGGATCCATTGTAGTAACTGCCGGAAGTGATACGCTGAGTCCGGGGTTATGGAGCTTTGTGCCGGCAACCGGTATATGGTCTTTAAGACAAAATATTCCTTCTCAGTTCAGAAACCTGAACACGCTGACGATCAATTACGAGATTCTCCCGCTCAGCTTATCAAGAGTGTATGGTGAACCGGCCCCCCCGGTCCTGAGAAGAACGGACCTGGAGAATAGTGATTCTCTGGAAACGATCCTTTCAACCGGCAGAAACTCCGGGATCTTTGAAAGTACCCGCTTAAGGCAGCAGGGAAGCCTGAGCAGAGGCATCATTGTCGGTAGTAATCAGGATTTTAGTCTGGAAAGCGGGCTTAATTTTGAGTTAACCGGACAGCTGACTGAGGATATCAGCATCAATGCCTCTCTAACTGATCAGAGTATTCCCATACAGCCGGATGGTACCACACAAAATCTCCGGGAATTCGATCAGGTTTATATTGAACTATCCGCCCCTAATGCGGATATCCGTATGGGTGACATCGATGTATCACTGCAGCAGAATATTTTTTCGAAATATAACCGCCGCCTGCAAGGTGCAACAGCAAGTTTTCGCCCCGGTGCTGCTAACTACAGTGGTGCCTTATCCGTAGTCAGGGGAACATTTAAAACGATCAACTTTCAGGGCTCGGATGGAGTGCAGGGACCTTATCGGCTGACCGGAAGAAATGATGAGCCTTTTGTGATCGTGCTGGCTGGTACGGAAAGAGTTTATATCAATGGTCAGCAGGTGCAACGGGGTGCTGATAATGATTACATCATAGATTATGGGCTGGGGGAGATCTTTTTTACGGAAAATATCCTGATCAAAGATGAGACCAGGATATTCGTGGAGTATGAATATATAGATCAGGACTTCAACCGTACTTTGATGGCTGCTGAAGCTTCGGATACATTCTGGGATGGAAAATTCACATTAGGAGCTTCGGTTATTCGTCAGACAGACGGAGATGAATTGTTATCTCAGCAGAATCTCTCGGAAAATGATATAGATCTGCTTAAGACAGTGGGAGATGATCTGGATAATGCCATAGTAGACGGTGCTACCATTGCTACAGAAGAGGAGCGGGATCAGTTTGTAATCTATACTTTGAGGGATACTACACTTAACGGACAGGTCTATCAGATCTATGAAAACCGACCGGGTTTTCCGGGCAATATCTATAGGGTTCGTTTCAGTCAGGTAGGAGATGGTCAGGGGGCCTATCAGAGAGTAGGTGGTACGGTAAACGGTATCCTTTACGAGTGGGTGGGACCCGGAAACGGGAGCTATGAACCCTTCCGACAGCTTCCTGCCCCGGAGAATCACCAGATGGTAGCACTGAATACAAAGCTTAATCCCGGAGATAAATTTGAGTGGTACGGAGAATGGGCTTTGAGTGATTATGACCGGAATCGTTTTTCAACCATCGGAAATGGAGATAATACGGACCTGGCTTATAATACCGGGATCCGTTTAAAGGATTTAAGTCTCGGAAAAGGAAGGATCTCTGCCGAGCTTAATAGCAGATATTCCGGACGAAACTTTGAGTTTTTTGAGAGAACCCGGGAGATCGAATTCAGCAGAAGATGGAACTTGAGTTCTATTCAGAATAATCGTGAACAGATCAATACCGCCAGGATAAACTGGAATCCTCAGGAACACACTAGTATTTCGCTTGAAGGAGGATTAATAAATCGTGATGGATTTGATGCAGGCAGGCAGTCTGCTGCGATACGCTCCGGAGAAAAAGCTTTTATACAGACTGATTATCTGCAGGAATGGATCCGCAGTGAGGATAAGTTGCTGGGGCAGCGATCTGACTGGTTCCGACAGATTGGATCCGTTTCGAAAGCATTTAATGCGGGAGAATTAATCATGCGGCCATACCTATCCTTCTGGCAGGAAGATCGCAGGCAAAGGTCAATAGCTTCCGATAGTCTCACCTCATTATCTCAGCGGTTTTATGAGCTTGGGCCGGGACTTAATATCAGCTATGCAGGATTTACGATCGACGGATCGGTTGTCAGTAGAAATGAAAAAGATGTGATCGATAACACCTTCCGGGATCAGTCATCAGCAATAGAACAGCGATACGCTTTTTCCTATGAAGGTTCGGATTATTTTCGAACCCGAAATGAGATCAAGCTAAGGGAAAAAGATTTTACGGAAGCGTTTGAACTACAGGGTCAGCAGAACAGGGAAGGGTTATTTCTACGGTCACAAACCGAATACAGGACGGCCTCCGATCTGCTGGACGGTGAACTGACTTATCGGGTGAATACCCAGCGTCAGTCGCTCCTGCAGGAATCTTATATTGAGGTTGGACCTGAGCTGGGGCAATATGTCTGGCGGGACATTAATCAGGACGGTGTTCAGCAGATCGACGAATTTTTTCCTGAACTGAGTCCTAACGAAGGCCTTTATGTAAGGCAGTTCCTGCCTTCAGATGATCTGCTCCCGGTTGTAGACCTGAATTTAAGAACCATTCATCGAATACATCCTTTATTGTTTTTGGGCGAATCCGATCTGCTCAAAGGAGTGGAGCTTATATCCAGAGTCGATATCAGGGAAAATTCCAGAACAGATGATCTTGCGGATGTGTATTTCCTCAGGTTAAACACATTTCGGGAAGACAGCACCACTCTTCAGGGAAGATTGTTCTGGGAAAAAGAGCTGGATCTCCTGGGAGGTATTGATGAAGGGGATCTTAGAATTGGTTTTAATCAGAACCGTTCTTTTAACCGCAGGTCCAGTGAGTCGCTAAGAAACTACAATGATAATTATTTCCTGAATGCGTCACTAAGGCCGGGCAGCACGTTTAATTTTTCTCTGAGTCTGTTAAATGGGCGTAACCGAAGTATCAGTGACCGGCTGAGCAGTCGTAATTTTAACATCGAGACCTGGGACCTTAGCCCGGGACTAAGTGCAGTGATCAACCGTTCGTGGCAGGCAGATCTGGGATTCAGCTATATCGATAAAAGAGATCGTTTCCCGGCTGAAGAGGTCAGAGCAAGGATCCTTAAATGGACTACAAGTCAGCGGGCTTATCTGTGGGAAAGAATACAGACGAACAGCAGGGTGGAGATAAGAAATACGATCGTAGATGGTAATTCATCGAGCTTCGGAATTTTTGAACTAACAGAGGGAACCGGTGAGGGAACGAACCTGCTTTGGTCTGTGAATGCAAATTATAGGCTGAGTAGTCTGGTACGCCTGAGTTTTAATTATGATGGAAGAACGGTAAAAAACAGGCCTTCAGTACATACGATTAAATTAGTAGTAAGCGCTGTTTTTTGATTTAGTTAGCTGATTCGCAGTGCTTTAGCTCATAATTGAGAGCTAAGGTTTATAAGAGTGTAAAAAAGGTTTTTGATAGGTCAGTTACTTTGACATTTAGCACAAAATCGCCTATTCTTTCGCTTCACTAATCTAAGCTTTTAACACTTAAACTATTTAGCGGAGTTGACATGATATCGTCGATTGCTCTTTTTCTTCTTCAGGCACAAGCTGAAGAAGGTTTTTTCAACCTCATTGTTCAAAAATTTAACGAAGGTAATGACGGCGGATGGATGTGGCCAGTACTGGTTACTCTGATCCTGGGTTTGGCTATCTTCCTCGAAAGAATCATCACCCTGAACCTTGCCGACATCAATACCCGGAAATTCATTGTTAACGTACAAGAAGCTCTTCAGGATGGTGGTGTTGAAGCCGCTGAAGAACTTTGTGCTCAAACACGTGGTCCTGTTGCTTCCGTATTTCAGGCTGGCCTGATGCGATCTCACGAAGGTATTGAAGCCGCCGAAAAAGCGATCTCTGCTTATGGCTCTATTGAAATGAGCTTCCTCGAAAGAGGTCTGGTATGGCTGTCACTCTTTATCGCTATTGCACCTCTCTTCGGATTCCTTGGAACCGTAGTAGGTATGATCGCGGCATTCGATGATATTGAAGCAGCTGCTGATATTTCCCCAAGTATTGTAGCGGGTGGTATTAAAACAGCCCTTCTGACCACAGCCGGTGGACTTATTGCAGGTATTATTCTGCAGATCGGTTACAACTATTGTGTTTCTAAGATCGACCGTCTGATCGCTGAAATGGAAGAGAGTTCAATCACTCTTATCGATTCAATTATTCTTCTTAAAGAAGGTAAGCCGCTGATCAACACTGGCGATACTGAAGCATAATCTTAATCCAAACCAACAAAAAAGGAGACAACTATGGCTGCTATTAGTGTCGGAATTGGATTAGGTCTAATAGTTCTGGGAGTCCTGGCAATTGTTTTTGCAGGCGTCAGAAGCTTAATGCAAGGAAAACAAGATTATCGTAAAATTGGCATGATGGCTATTCCATTCGTAGTGTTTGGAGTGTCCTACGCTGTGCTTGGCGAATTCGCTAAAGCGGGTGTACTGACCGCCGGAGTGCTTATGGCGCTCATGATTGGGTCAATCGCATTTACCGGTCTGCGCGGTACATTTAAGTTTTAAGAGGGATAACTCATGCTGTTAAAGAAAAGACAAAGAGAAAGCGGAGAGATAAACGGTTCTTCAATGGCCGATATCGCTTTTCTTCTGCTGATCTTCTTCCTGGTTACCACCACGATCAATGTGGACACCGGGATAGGTCTGGTGTTGCCACCTCCTCTTGATCCGGAGGTAGAACCACCACCCATCAAGGAGAGAAACCTGATGAAGATCCTAGTGAATGCAGAGGGGCTCGTTCTGATGGACGACCAGCCTGCATCACTTACAGAGGTAAAAGACAAGCTGGTAGAATTCATTAAGAATCCAACTGCTGACCCAAATCTTGCTGAAACCCCACAATTGGCTATCGTTTCTATTAAAACGGTTCGACAAACCCCTTATCGAATTTATATAGATATGCTCGATGAGGTAATGGGTGCTTATCGCGAATTGAGAGATGAAGCATCTTTGGCAAATTACGGTGTACCTTACGGTTCACTGGAGGATGAGTCAGAGCAGCAACAGCAGGTTCAGGATCTCTACCCGAAGAAAATTTCAATCGCTGAACCGGATCAGGAATAACCATGGCACATTTTCAGAAAAAACAAGCAGGTAGTAAACAGGAAATACCTACATCAGCTATGCCTGATGTTGTATTCATGCTGCTGTTCTTCTTCATGGTAACCACCGTACTCCGGGAAGTGACATTGAAGGTAAAAGTACAGCTTACTCAGGCTGAGAATATCGAAAAGATCGAGCAGAAACGTCTGGTATCCTACATATATATAGGGCCCGAACGACTGCCTAACGGTCAGCTGGGTGAAGATAAGGTACAGATCGACGATTCAATTATCGAAGATATTGGTGCTATCCGTACTATCATGTATGACAAATTACTCGAAGAGCAGAGAATGATCGTATCTCTACGCGTTGATGAGGAATCAGAATTCGGTTTGCTTACCGATGTTCAGGAAGAACTGAAGCAGGCGAGTGCATTCCGGGTCAATTACTCTACCCGCCGCGAGAACTAAAACTGCTTCAAATAGTTTAAAAGGCATCCGCGATCACGCGGTTGCCTTTTTTTATTTATAAAAGACCATATGGAAGATCAATTTCAAACTATACAGTCCATCGGCCGTGATGGCCTTCTGAATAAATTAACCTCCTTTGATTCTTTTAAAAGAGACGAGGTCATAAGATCTGTTGGAGACGATTCGGCAGTTATTAAGCCGGGAAAGGGTTTGCAACTCAGTACCTCTGATATGTTTGTGGAAGGCGTAGATTTTGACCTTACCTATACGCCTTTGAATCACCTGGGATATAAAATGCTTTCTGCTGCGATCAGTGATATTTATGCAATGAATGGCAGGCCGCAGACAGCACTCATAAATATTGCGGTTCCTAACCGTATGTCGGTTCAGATGATGGAACAACTCTATGAGGGGATCTATTCGGCTGGAATGAAGCATGAAGTAGAAATTGTGGGAGGAGACCTGACGGCTAATCCATCTCATATGATCGTTTCTATATCGGTACAGGGAACCGTTGAGGAAGAAAAGATTTGTTATCGTAAAGGTGCAAAAGAAGGTCACGCATTATGTGTGACCGGTGACCTTGGCGGAGCACTGGCAGGCTTGAGAATCTTGATGAGAGAAAAGAACTACTGGAATGAGCATGAAGATGAGAATATTCAGCCGGATCTAGCAGATTACCAGTATGTCGTAAAAAGACAGCTGGTACCGGAAGCCAGAAAAGACCTGATTGATTCACTGGATACCAACGGACTGGTACCTTCATCCATGATCGATATTACCAAGGGTCTGGTTAATGAAGTAAGTGCTCTATGTGATGCATCCGCTACCGGAGCTTACCTGTATCAGGCAGCGCTACCGATCGCGATCGAAACCCGGCAGGTTGCCGATGAAATGGAAGAGGATGTAGACCGATATGCTTTATTTGGAGGGGAGGACCTGGAACTGCTCTTTACTCTGCCCGAAAAAGAGGTCGAAGAATTCGCAACACAATTTAATGACTTTGTCGTAGTTGGTCGTATGGTACCTTTGGAAGAGGGTATGAAAATGCAGACAGCAGAAGGCGACGTACTGTCATTTGATGATTTGTCATAATAAATCAGATGGCACGTTTTTTGCCAAACCTGGGTTACATTAACGGATGCAAGACTTGCTAAAACAGGAAGTCAATTAAGCTGTATCTTCGTTATATTTAAATAAATATTTTCAATCGATTTTTGATGGCGCAAAATAACTCAAATAAGAAAAAGACTATTAAGCCTCCCGGTAGTAATAAACCGGGGAACACTCCGAAGTTTCCTGCATGGGGTATATTCCTTGTTTTCTTTGCTTTGCTGGCTGCACAGATCCTGTTCTTTAACCCGGATACCGGAAATACCTTAAAGTATAGTCAGTTCCTCGAATATGTGGAACAGGGATATGTTGATGAGATCCGCATCACCAACGGGGTAAAGATCAACGGAGTATTCAGTGATAAAGCTATCCAGGATGGAATTGTTGCGCCTCCTTCCGAAGATTCCAATTCACTTCCGTTCTCCAGTGAAGTGAATGAAGGACCGAGGTTTAATACCACGATGCTGCGCGGAGATGATATTCGCCCGATCCTTGATGCCAATGAGGTAGTCTATGATGTTCGAATTGAAGAGGACTGGTTCAGTGGTGTATTTATTTGGCTGATACCGATTGGACTTGCCATCGCTCTGTGGATCTTCATTTTCAGAAGAATGAATCCCGGACAACAGGTACTGAATATTGGTAAGAATAAAGCCTCACTGTATGATAAACAGAAGGAGACCAAAGTCACCTTTAATGATGTAGCCGGACTGGACGAAGCCAAAGCAGAAGTGGAAGAAGTCGTTGAGTTTCTCCGCAATCCAAAAAAATTCACTAAACTGGGCGGAGTACTGCCAAAAGGTGTGTTATTAGTAGGCCCTCCGGGAACCGGTAAAACGCTGCTTGCAAAAGCTACCGCCGGTGAAGCAAGTGTTCCTTTCTTCAGCCTGAGTGGTTCCGACTTTGTTGAAATGTTCGTAGGGGTAGGTGCTGCAAGAGTACGTGATCTCTTCAAACAGGCCAAAGAAAATGCACCATGTATCATATTTATTGATGAGATCGATTCAATTGGCAGAACCAGAGGACGGGGAATGGCCATGGGATCAAATGATGAGAGAGAAAATACCCTTAACCAGCTCCTGAGTGAGATGGACGGTTTTAACTCAGACAAAGGAGTTATACTGATGGCGGCTACCAACCGCCCGGATATACTCGATAATGCGCTTTTACGTCCCGGCCGATTTGACCGTCAGATCATGATCGACAAACCGGATCTGAACGGAAGGGTGGAAGTCCTTAAAGTTCATACCAAGAACCTGAAGATGTCAGAGCGTATCGATCTAAAGGTACTTGCATCACAAACGCCCGGTTTTGCAGGTGCTGAACTGGCGAACCTTTGTAATGAAGCCGCTCTGCTGGCAGCCAGAAGGAATAAAAAGGCCATTGAAATGGTGGACTTCCAGGATTCCATTGAGAAAGTAATTGCCGGACTGGAGCGGAAAAATAAGCTCATTAGTCCTGATGAAAGGAAGATCGTGGCCTATCATGAAGCCGGCCATGCTGTTGTAGGATGGTTCCTGGAGCATACCGATCCGGTTCTGAAGGTAAGTATAGTGCCGCGTGGACTTGCTGCCCTGGGATATACACTTCAGACTCCGCTGGAAGATCGCTTCCTTATGACCACAGAAGAACTCAATGAAAAGATCTGTGCCCTACTTGGAGGAAGGGTAGCTGAGGAGATCATTTTCGGACGAATCTCAACCGGTGCTCAGAATGACCTGGAGCGGATCACCACCATGGCTTATGCTATGGTAGCTGAATATGGTATGAGTGATGAGCTGGGTTATATCTCACTGAAGGATTCTCAGAATCCCGACAACAGCTACGGATTTAACCGAAAGTATTCACAGGCAACGGCTGAAGAGATTGATGAAGCGGTACGAAGCATCATAAAAGTGAATCACGATCGAACACTCAAACTGCTCAATAAACATCGTGATGAGCTCGAGAAACTGGCCAAGACCCTTCTTGAGAAAGAAGTGCTGAATCATCACGACCTCAGAGATCTTCTGGGCGACCGCCCTCATGGTAAATACCCGGAAGGGATATTTGATGACGATGCCCGACCAGTTACAAACGGAGTGAAATCCGAGAAAAAAGAAGCTGACGAATCGGTTAAAAGCGAAACTACGCCCGAAAAAACAACACCTGAAGAAAAAGCTGAAGAAGAATCAGCAGAATCCGAAAAAAATACTGAAAGATCCGATTCTGAATCCTGAGTCAGGTTGTTAATATTCAGTTAACAGGCTGATTACATATAGGTAACGGGTACATAACAGAAGGATAACGGGCCGTTAACAGTTACACAAAGTGTGTGTATTAGTTTGATTCGCGTAATGATAAAGCGTGAACCCAAACAAATCTGCACACAAGTGAATTTCAAAAAGGTCATATTAACTCTTTTTTCTGCACTGCTCTTCTCATCTACAGTAGATGCACAGAATGCCGGTAAAATAACCGGTGTAG
Organism: Balneola sp. MJW-20; assembly: GCF_040811775.1. Classification (NCBI taxonomy): domain Bacteria; kingdom Pseudomonadati; phylum Balneolota; class Balneolia; order Balneolales; family Balneolaceae; genus Gracilimonas; species Gracilimonas aurantiaca. Next base: position 1,234,790 of record NZ_JBFNXW010000001.1, on the reverse strand, counting down.
TAGTTGATGCCGAGACTGGTGAAACCCTTATTGGTGTTAATGTAGTTATAAACACCACCACCAAAGGAACGGCAACTGACCTGGATGGTCGGTATACTATTTCTAATGTAGCACCGGGTACCTATACCCTGAGAGTGACCTATATTTCTTATGCAACCCAGCTTATTGAGGGAGTAAAGGTAGGGGACGGAGAAACGCTACAACTTGACATCACTCTTCAGGAAGAAACTGAAATGCTGGATGAGGTAGTAGTTTCTGCAGCTGCTATCCTGAATAATGAAGCCGGCCTGCTGCGCGAAAGACAAAAGTCCATTGCATTCAGTGATGCCATCTCAGCAGAAACCATATCCAAAACCGGTGTGGGTGATGCCACAGGCGTCATGAAGAAAGTAGTAGGAGCCTCTGTAATAGACGGGAAATATGTATATGTAAGGGGACTCGGAGACCGCTACTCCAGCTCACATCTCAATGGTGTGGAATTGCCTTCTGCTGACCCTGATCGAAAATCATTCCAGTTTGACATCTTTCCGTCAAATCTGTTGGAAAATATCGTGACCCTTAAATCATTTACTCCGGATAAGCCGGGAAATTTCTCGGGTGGACTCGTTAATGTAAATACAAAGTCCTTCCCGGAATCAGAGACATTTTCCGTTTCCTTTTCATCATCCTATAATACGCTATCTACAGGTCAGCAGGGTTTTCTTTCACAGACCAGCAGCAGTGATCTTTTAGCATTTGACAATGGACTAAGGGATATCCCAAAAGCGGTTCAGGACCTAAAGTCGGAGCCGGGTTTTACTGTTCCTTCTGAAACAGCAGCGCGATTTGATCCTGCACTTGCGCAGACACTAGACCAGTTCACCACCGCTTTTAACAGCGAAATGGCTCCGATGATGAGGACACTCCCGATCAACACCAGTACCAGTATTTCCTATGGCAATCAGGCCCGACTGTTTGGAAATGCTTTAGGATACTCCGCCAGTCTGAGCTATGGTAGATCTGCCACCAATTACACTGATGGTAAGACCGGAAGATGGCAGTTGATTGGTGGGCTCGATGAATCTAACGGACTAACAAATCTTTTTGATCTCGATGATTCTAAAGGATCGATAAGTGTAGACTTGGGGGGACTTTTTGGTCTATCCTATAAGCTCGACAATAATAATAGGCTGTCTTCTAATGTGCTGATCACTCAGAATGCGACCCATTATGGCAGGAATCTCTCTGGTATCTGGACTGATGAAGTGCCAAATGATATTTATGAATCATCTGTAATAAGTTATACTGAAAGGTCATTAAGATCATATCAGTTGCAGGGAAAGCATGTATTTCCAGGGCTAGGTAACTCACAAATAGACTGGAACGTGTCCCTTGCCAATAATACACAGGAAGAGCCAGATCTGAGATTCCTTACCTTCCTCAGAAGAACAGACCCCGCAACCGGAGATGAGTTCTTATCACTATCCACTGCATTGATACAGCGGCCGGCAAGATTCTTCCGCGATCTGGATGAAGAAAGTGTTAACTACTTTGCTGATTACTCACTTCCATTTCGATTCCTTAGCGGAAACACAGCGATTTTTAAGACCGGTGTTTATTATCAGCAGGTCGACAGGAATTTCACCGAAAGCAGATTTGAGTATCTAAGCGGTACTAGAGCTCCGTTATCATTCACAGATTTCATGGACAATGTAAATGGGTATTTCGGTTATACCGGTATCGTTGAAACAGAAAGTTCAGGTCGTCCGATATTTGGTAATACGCTTCGTGATGCATCAAACATAAAGAATACATATAAAGCAGATAAAGAGATCTTTGCATTGTATGGTATGTTTGAATTGCCAGTAACTTCATGGCTGAAGGTAGTCGGCGGGCTACGTCAGGAGAGAGCGGAGATAAATACTATTTCAGCTGATAGTACTCTTGAAATAGGATCATTGGATAATATTGATCTCTTGCCTTCGATCAGTACAGTATTTTCGGTCACCGAGTCGATGAATATTCGTGCATCTTATACGAATACAATTGCTCGCCCAACCTTCAGAGAACTTGCTCCATATACAACCTTCGACTTTGTTGGTGACTTTATTTTCTCCGGTAATGCCGGATTGGAACAAACCCTTATTAAAAATGCTGATATCCGATGGGAATGGTTCCCGAATGTAAATGAGATAGTTGCAGTGTCTGCATTCTATAAAGACCTAACAAACCCGATTGAACGGGTTGTAAGGGTAGACATAAACCGGGCCCAAACTGTTAGAAATGTCCCGGATGCTCAGGTTTACGGGGTTGAATTTGAATTAAGGAAGAACCTGGGTTTTATGGCTGATATGTTCAGAAACATTTCCTTTTCAAGTAATCTGACATTCGTTGAATCAAGGGTCAGAATACCCGATGCTGAGCTGTTTAATATCCGAATAAACGACCCGGATGCTGATAAATACAGACAGCTTACAGGGCAGTCTCCCTACCTGATCAATCTTGATCTGGAGTACTTTAACCCCAATTCCGGACTGAGTATCAATTCAAGCTTTAATCATTTTGGCGATCGCCTCAACTCCGTGGCTTTAGGCGCGATACCTGATGTATTTGAGAGAGGGTATTCTACACTTGGCTTGGTTGCAAGTAAGAGTTTGCGGAACGGACTTTCTGTAAAGTTATCTGGTCAGAATCTGCTTGATCCCGATATCAGGCTGTCTCACGAATTAGATGATGAAGAGTTTATTTATCAGTCCTACCGACTGGGCAGAACCATCTCTTTAGGTGTCTCATATATCTTCTAAATAACCCTAATCAAACCTAATCAACCATGTTGAAACGATACACATTATTATTGGCTGTTTTAATATTCTCAGCCGGTGCATATGCACAAACTGTGGTACAGATAGCTGATGCAGATCTTCAGGAAAATCAGGAATACACCTGGACAAGCGATAATGTTTATCTCTTAACGGAGATGATTTTTGTTAAACCCGGATCTGTTCTGAACATAGAACCCGGTACGGTGATACAGGGAGTGTTTGGTTCAGGTAACAGTGCAACAGGACTTGTAGTAACTCAGGGGGCAAAGATATATGCTGAAGGAACTGCAGAAGACCCCATTATCTTTACTTCTGAATTTGATGATGGTACGCTCACTGAATTAGACCGCGGACTTTGGGGAGGGGTGGTTATTTTGGGATATGCCTCTACAAACAACCCGACAGCAGATGGCACGAAATTAGTTGAAGGGGTTAATGAGATCGCAAACCCGGAAGCGTATGCACGATATGGCGGAACGGTTGATAACGATACCTCCGGTGTACTCCGTTATGTTTCGATTCGTCACACAGGTATTAATGTTGGAGATGCTGCCGGAAATGAAATTCAAGGGTTGACCCTTGGTGGTGTCGGTTCGGGTACAGTTATAGAGTATGTTGAATCTATTGCGTCTAATGACGATGGATTTGAATTCTTTGGCGGAACCGTAAATACAAGATACCTGGTCTCGGCTTTTAATACCGACGATGCTTTCGACTGGGATGAAGGATTCCGCGGTAAGCATCAGTATTGGTTTGCAATACAAAGCCCCGGAAATCCGGATGACGGTTATGGCCGTGCAGCTGAAATGGATGGAGCAACCGGAGATGAGAACACTTCACCTATTGCACGCCCGGTCATAAATAACGCAACTTACCTGGGAGCAGGTATTGATGCTACTAACAATGCTGGCGACGGAGAGCAGTTGCTCATATTTCGTGATAATACCGGCGGTGAGTATTACAACTCCATATTCGGTGACCACGCCGGACTGGGTATTTCAATAGAGAGCCAGGGTTCAGTGGCTGATTTCGATTCCAAAACCCGGTTAGAAGAAGGAGACCTCATCCTTCAGAATAACCTATGGTGGGGCTTTGGTGCTGGTAATACGATCACAGACTTTGCCGCAGATGACGGTGATGACGACCAGACCCATACCCGTGACTATCTCAGTAATGCTGTAAACGGTAATCGTGTTGCGGATCCCGCATTTGAAGGCATTAGCAGAACAGCAGGTTCAAATGGCCTGGATCCCCGTCCATCTGCAGGATCTCCGGCACTGGATGCATCTGCTGTTAAAGATCTGACAGACCCTTTTTTCGATAATAATGATTATGTGGGTGCATTTGCCCCCAATAACTTATGGATAACGGGCTGGACCGCGCTGGACGAATTGGGATATGTAAGTCAGGTTAGCGTTTCTAATGAAGACGAAGTAGGTAGCGACGTCCCATCATCCATCACTCTTCAACAGAATTACCCTAACCCTTTCAATCCTACGACCAATATCAGCTTCTCATTACCACAGGCCCAGAAAGTAACGATCAAGGTATACAATATGCTGGGACAGGAAGTAGCCACACTGGCAAATCAGCAGCGATTCGGAGCGGGCAGCAATCAGGTTGTATTTGATGCAGCTGATTTCTCAAGTGGTGTCTATATCTACCGGCTTGTAAGTAATAATACCACGATCACGCGTAAAATGACGCTGATCAAGTAATTCAATCAACTCTTAAAGAATACGTCTCACGTAATGTGAGGTGTGCTGATCACAGGAGACCCGGGCGGAAGCAAGGGTCTCTTTTTTTATTTGAATTGAAAAGCTTGGATCAAAAATCGTATGAAGGGAACCGATCGGAGGTCATGATGGTTTTACATAAAAATTAAACACAGGTCTCCATTGATTTTTGTAACCCGAAAAACCCATTTTAACGCTGCCCATCGTCTCCATAATCCGAATAAATCGGATCAGTGGAATGAAGATACCTACGGTAAGTGTAACCATCCTAACTGGCATGGCCATAATTATGTTCTGGAAGTAACGGTTGCAGGAGAACCAGATCCCGAAACAGGATATCTTATAGATCTGGGTGATCTGAAACAGATCATAAAAGATAAGATCCATGATCCCTGTGATCATAAAAACCTGAACCTGGATGTGCCTTTTCTGGCGGGAATCATCCCAACCAGTGAAAATCTGGTCAGGGCATTTTATGATCAGCTGAGGGAAGAAGTGGAAGCTGCTTCTTCTAAAGGCGCGAAATTATGGTCTGTAAAGCTTTATGAGACCGAACGAAATATTGCAGAATATTGTCCCTATCTGGGAGTATAGAATTATTTAAAGACACGAGAGAATATGATATCTGATCAAGTTAAAAGAGTCTATGATCCAACATTTACAGTAACTCCTGACTACAAAGATTCACTGCCGGATCTGCAGAATGGTCCAGCATCTTTGATTGAAGGTGCTAATGTACCTATACAGCAGGTGGGTATATCAGATTTTAAATTACCACTGAAATTTAGACGAAGAGATGGGGAACCGCTTACTCTTGAAGCTTCTGTAGACGGGTATGTAAGCCTTGATATGGATAAGAAGGGAATCAATATGAGCCGTATCATGCGGACCTTCTACAAGTTTAAGGATGAGGTATTCCATCTCGATATTCTGGAAGAGATTCTGAAAGCGTACAAGGAAGATCTGGAGTCTCAGGAATCTTTTCTTCGTGTGAGCTTTAATTACCCGATGATGATGGACAGCCTTCGGTCAGATATGAAAGGATATCAGTATTACCGGGTATCTCTGGAAGGAAGTCTGGATAATTACGACCGCTTCCAGAAGTTCATGCATCTTGATTTTGAATATTCAAGCGCTTGTCCTTGCTCCTATGAGCTGGCAGAACACGCAAGAGAAGACAGGGGAGTAGCTGCGATCCCGCACAGTCAGAGATCAGTAGCAAATGTTACGGTAGCATTAAAAGACGAGTTTTTCGTGGAAGACCTGGTTCAGATCTGCAGAAATTCCCTTAAGACCGAAACTCAGGTTATGGTCAAAAGAGAGGACGAGCAGGCGTTTGCTGAACTCAATGGTGCCTATCAAAAATTCGTGGAAGATGCAGCCAGATTGCTATATGATGAACTAGATAGCTATAACAGCATCCACGACTTCGTTGTTAAATGTATTCATATGGAAAGCCTGCACAGCCATGACGCGGTCAGCCGCATCTGCAAAGGTCTGCCAAACGGGCTACGATGATCTGTCACACTCAGTGACTTTAGGATGAAGCCCCGGAGCCCATAATGCTTCGGGGCTTTTTTTATATACTAACGCTTCGACCCAGGCTGACCATCCAAGCACTTCCCCAAGAAATTGATTAGATTATAAGACTAATTTCAAAGCGATTTACTTATGATTCGAACAGTTTATTCTTCCTTTATTGTATTGTTATTATTGATAATGCCGAGCTTGACTCACGCTCAGTTAGCCGAAAATTTCGAGAGTGGAACAAAGAGCTCTTATTCCGGCGCCAGTGTTGAATTAAATACCGGTACCTGGTATTTCGATGGGGCTCTGCTGGGAGATCTGGGAAATGATAAGAAGAACGGTTCGAAAGCAGCCCGGCTTGATCTGCGTTCAGGAAACAGAGGGCAGATATATATGCTTTTCGATAAACCCGATGGGGTTAGTAAGGTCACTTTTGAATACGCCAATTACGGTAGTGATGCCGGAGGCCGGATTCAGGTACGTTATTCAACCGATAGCGGAGCAAACTGGATTAATGTTGGGGACGAATTTATTGCAACTTCTCAACTGCAGACCGGAGAACTCGATATCAATGTGAATTCTAAAGTAAGGCTTCGGTTCGAAATGAAAGCCGGTGACCGGGTAAATATAGATGACGTTATCCTTTATGATTATATAGTACCTGAAGCTGATCCGACTATAGATGTATTTGCGGATAATGAACTACAGGCCGATGGCGGTACTCTGACAATGCCTTCCACTCAGGCAGGATCAGTAACCGACCGGACTATTCGGATCCGAAATCGCGGAGAAGACACCCTTTTTGTTAATAATGTAAGCGTAGCAGGTTCGGTATTTAGTATCAGTACTCTGGAAAATGACGCCCTGGCATTTAATGAATCTACAGAACTGACGCTTACCTTCAGTCCGGAGGCTGTGGATCAGTACCAGGGAAGTCTGACGATCAACAGTAATGCTGTTAATGCTCCGGAATACAATATCAATCTTTCCGCTGAAGGAGTGGCTGAGGGCGCAATTATACCCATAGCTGATGCCAGGCAGCAGGATTTTGGTACCCGTGTAACGGTAGCAGGGCGGGTTACAGTTGGAAATGAATTTGAAGGTCCGCTGTTTATGCAGGATGAAACCGCTGGTATTGCGGTCTTCTTTCCAGCACTTCATGAAACGGCTTTTATTGGTGATTCAGTGATCGTATCCGGACCACTGACCGAATTCAATCCGATTTCAGGTCCTGAAGGTGACTTCCTTACCCAGATCGCTGCTACCGATTCAGATCCTGATGTTTCTTATACCATAGTGCAGGCTAATCCAAAAGAAGTTACTCCAAAGGTGATCACTCTTCAGCAAATGAACTCTGGAGACTATGAAGGGCAGCTGGTCCTTATACAAAACGTAGAGTTTCTGGATGCCGGTTCATTTCAGGGTAACACGAATTATGATATTGCAGATGCTTCCGGAAACGGATTCATCCGTATAGATAACAGCACTAATATTGTGGGTGCTGCAGCGCCGACCGAGCCGGTGAATGTGATCGGTGTTGTTGATCAGTTTAACGGTGATTACCAGCTTAAACCACGTTTTGTGGATGATCTGGGAGTAAGCGAAATTACATACCCGGGAGATGAGATCTCCAAAGACCAGACACTTGAAGTGGTTACCTGGAATATTGAATGGTTTGGCTCTGCTGCAAATGATCCGGCTGATGACAACCTTCAGCTGCAGAACGTTAAAACAGTGATCAATACCATAGATGCGGATATTTATGCTTTTCAGGAGATCTCCAACAGTAGTCTGTTCCAGCAACTGATCTCAGAACTGGATGGTTATGGGGGATTTCAGGCTAATTTTTCTCAGACTCAGAAAACAGCTTATTTGTTTAAAAGAGCTACCATTGATTCTTTGGATTCAGGTCTAATCACTACAGGGATGCAGCAAAGTGACTGGGCAAATGGAAGGTATCCTCTGATGTTCCGCTTCATAACTAATATCAGTGGCATACAGGAAGAGATCTACAGCTTCAATATCCATGCAAAAGCTTTTGATGACCTTGATTCCTATGATCAGCGACTGAATGCTTCTGCTCAGCTGAAAACATATCTTGATAACCAGCATCCGGATGACCAGGTTTTCTTCATAGGGGACTATAATGATGAAGTTACCACTTCCATTACAGCAGGGCAGGATTCTCCCTATAAGAATTTTCTGGATGATCAGGAATATACCATTCTGACCGAAAGTCTTGAAAGCAGTGGCTTTGAATCCCAGAGTAGTGGTTCATTTATAGATCATATCTCTGTTACCTCAGAGTTGATGGGTGATTACTTCGAGGGAACCGAAAGAGTTGAGAATCCGTCATATATAGGCAGTTATTTAAGCACTACCTCCGACCACTTCCCGGTCTGGGTGCGTTTCGATCTGGGATTGATCTTGTCCAATGAAGATGGGGAAGAGGGAATACCGGAGAAAATCGATCTGGAGCAGAACTACCCTAATCCCTTTAATCCCACAACCCTGATCAGATACAATCTGGATCAGGCTGCTGAAGTGAACCTGGAAGTTTTTGATGTCATGGGCAGAAAAGTTGCTACACTGGTTGACCAGCCACAAAATGCCGGCCGGCAACAGGTGCAGTTTGATGCTTCAGGGCTGGCAAGTGGAGTTTATATTTATCGTCTGAGTACTTCCGGTGGTGCTATTCTCACAAGAAAAATGACCCTTATCAAATAATGCCGAAGAAGAATAAGAAGATACGTCGGAAATTAGCAGAACATCTGGATGGTGGTCAGGCTTATGCAAAAATTGAAGATCTTCTGGATGCTATTCCCTTTGAAAAACTGGGAATACGCCCATCAGGACTTCCTTACTCATTCTATGAGCAATTCTGGCACCTAAACCTTGCACAAAAAGATATTGTGGAATTCACCAGGGATCCTGATTACAAATCACCACACTGGCCCGACGGATACTGGCCTATGGAGCAGGCTCCGACCGACCAACAGGAGTGGGAAGAAATTAAAGAGGATTTTTTCGAAACCAGAAAGGAATTCAGAAAAATACTCTTGGATAAGGAAAATTATCTTACCCGTAAGTTTGACCACGGTACCGGACAGAATCTGATAAGAGAAGCATTATTAGTGCTGGAGCATAACGCCTACCATACCGGACAGTTGTTACTTATCGCCCGACTCCTGAAGGTTTATCCCTCATAGAGCATCAGATAAATATGATTATTGGTCATAAAAAAAGCCCTTTGGATTATATCCTAAGGGCTTTTTGGTTGAATAATAGATTATCAGATATCTATAGCATCTGAAACAAGCTTATCCTGCTCAGCCTCGTGGATCTTTTTCTGGCCTGCTGCTGGTGAGGCAGATGCCTGACGGCCTGCATAATTCAGGTTTTGGCCTTTAGCCAGAGTATTCATCAGTCTTGGAGCTATAAAGGTCCAGGCACCCATATTTTTAGGTTCTTCCTGACACCAGATCACTTCCTTGGCATTCTGATGCTCTTTCAGGTAATCTGCTACATCTTTGTTTGGGAATGGATAGAATTGCTCAAGCCTTGCAATAGCAACGTTCTTAATCTCTTTCTCTTCTCTGTATTTAAGCAGATCATAGTAGACCTTTCCTGAACAGATCACTATACGCTCAGGATCTGTCACCTCATTATCAGGGATAAATGGCATAAATCTACCGTTAGCCAGCTCCTCAGTATTGGAAGTTGCCATCGGGTGACGCAACAGGCTTTTCGGTGTCATGAGTATACCGGGCCTTTTATTCTCCTGCTTAGCCTGACGTCTCAGCATATGATAATACTGAGCTGGTGTGGTAAGGTTCATGACCTGCATATTGTCTTCGGCACAAAGCTGAAGGAATCGTTCAAGCCTTGCTGAGGAGTGCTCAGGTCCTTGCCCCTCATATCCGTGTGGAAGGTTCATCAGGATATTAGACTTCTGACCCCATTTAGCTTCACTCGAGGAAACAAACTGATCTATAATGATCTGTGCACCGTTAGCAAAATCACCGAACTGAGCCTCCCAAATCACCAGGGCATCTCTCTGCTCAGCACTGTAACCGAACTCAAAACCAAGAGCTGCAAACTCACTAAGCAGTGAATTGTGTACATGGAATTTTGCCTGATCCTCAGATAAGTTATTCAAAGGGGTAAATTTCTGACTGGTCTGAGTACCATGCAATACGGCATGACGGTGAGAGAAGGTGCCTCTTTCCACATCCTGACCGGTCAGTCGAATGGTCTGTCCGTCTTTCAGAACAGAGCCAAATGCGAGCAACTCGGCAAATCCCCAGTCGATCTTTTTCTCATTCTTATCAACGATATCAGCTCTTTTTGCAAGCTGTTTTAACAACTTAGGATTGGCATCAAAATCTTTTGGTACCGTATTGATCTGAACCGCGATCTCTTTCAGTCCGTCAGCAGAGTAAGTGGTATCAGGATACTCATCCCATTTCTCCTGAGGAGTTTCAGTTCGGTCTATCAGATTGGAGGTCACTTCAAGTTTTGGTGCTTTTTTGGCATCTTCAAAGGCTTCCTGAAGCAGTTCATCAAATTCATCAAAGATCTGCTGAGTCTCTTCTTTGGTGAGTTCACCGTTCTTAACCAGGAATTCGGTATAGATGTCCCGTACAGGTGCATGATCATTGATCTCCTTGTACATACCCGGCTGAGTGAATGCCGGTTCGTCACCTTCGTTGTGGCCATGCTTTCGATAGCCGATCAGGTCAATGATCACATCTTTACCGAACTTCTGACGATAGTCAACTGCCATCTGTATTGCATGGACTGCAGCTTCCGGTCGGTCACCGTTTACATGAAAGATCGGAGCCAGGATCATCTTAGCCAGATCGGAGGCATATTCGGTGGAACGGCCATCTTTAGGAAGGGTAGTAAAGCCGATCTGATTGTTGATAATGATGTGAATGGTTCCGCCGGTTTTATAACCTTCCAGCTGCGACATATTTAATGTCTCGGCCACTACACCCTGTCCTGCAAATGCGGCATCACCATGCATCAATACCGGTAGTACTTTCTTTTGAGGCTCTTCAGCTTCCATATGATCCTGCATTGCGCGGCTTGCACCTTCTACAACCGGATTCACCGCTTCAAGATGTGAAGGGTTCGGCATTAGCTGAAGTTCGATCTCCTTATCATTTTTTGCCTTATGCTTTCCTTTGGCTCCCAGGTGATATTTAACATCACCGGATCCCTGAATAGAATCAGGATCAATATTTCCTTCAAATTCAGCAAATACCCTGTGGTAAGGCTTGTTCATGATATTAACCAGGATATTCAGTCTGCCGCGGTGTGCCATACCCAGGAATACTTTATCAATATCGTGCATTCCGGCTTTTTCAAGCATGAAGTGTATGATAGGGATGAGAGTATCATTCCCTTCCAGAGAGAATCGTTTGTGGCCTATATATTTCTTGTGGAGAAATTCTTCAAAAGCCATGGCCTGATTCAGCTTGTGCAGTATCTCTCTCTTGTCGTCTTTGGTGAGATCAGCCTGATTGCTGCTGGACTCCATCGTTTCCCGGAGCCACTTTCTCTCATCAAGATCAAGCAGGTGCATATGCTCAGCACCAATATTACCGCAATAGGTGTCTCTGAGTAATCGGATGATCTCACGAAGAGGAGCTTTCTCCTGTCCGCCAAGTCCGCTGCAATAAAACTCACGGTCCAGATCCCACAGGGACAATCCGTAATATTCAAGATCTAGTTCTGGATTATGTCCCGGCTCCGTTCCAAGCGGATCAAGATCTGCAAGTACATGTCCCCGCATGCGGTACATATTGATCAGTCTCCACACACCAACGGCCCGGCGATCCTGTTCCAGCGTGTTAACTTTTCCACCTGCTGCTCCGGTATACTGATCTTTCCCATAAGGGATAGGCTCATAAGGAATATCCAGGTCCGAGAATATACCGTCATAAAAGTCTTCCTCTCCGCTGAGCAGGTCATCGACCTTCTTCAGGAATGAGCCTGATTCAGCACCCTGTATGACTCTGTGATCATAAGTACAGGTAATGGTCATTACCTTACTGACTCCCAGTTCATTAAGCACCTCTTTAGACATAGCCCGGTACTCCGAAGGGTAGTCGATGGCTCCGGTTGCAATGATAGCTCCCTGACCCTGCATTAAACGGGGTACAGAAGATACAGTTCCGATCGTGCCGGGGTTGGTAACACTGATCGTGGTATTTTGAAAATCTTCGATCTGCAGGTTCCCGTTACGGGCCTTGTCAATGAGTTCTGCATAGGCATACAGAAACTCTTTAAAGTTCATTTTATCAACCCCTTTTATATTGGGGACCACCAGGTTTCTGGAACCGTCTTTTGCCTGCAGATCAACAGCAATACCCAGATTTACGCTCCCAGGCTTCACTTTAAAATGATTGCCGTCTTTTTGTGCGTAGTAATTATTGATATTCGGATATTCTTTAAGCGCACGAACAACCGCCCAGGCTATAAAATGAGTAAAGGATGCCTTAGGTTCATTATGCTGTAATAAATGACGGTTTACAATGGTCCGGTCTTCGATCATCATTTTAACCGGAAGTACCCTCAGAGAAGTCGCTGTAGGAACCTCAAGACTCAGGTCCATATTTTCGACGATCTTCGTGGCAACCCCTTTGATCTTCTCCAGTTCAGCACCTTCCGGGATCTTTACATCGGTATCGGTTTTTTTCTCCGGACTTTTTGCAGGAGCTTCCTTAACGGCAGTACCGTTAGTCTGAACCGGCGCTTCATCAACAACATCTTCCGTTACTTGTTTCTCAACAGGTTTACCCTCGAGTTCATCAAAGTAACGCTTCCAGTGATCCGGGACTGTTTCCGGGCTGGTTTTGTATTGTTCATATAGTTCTTCTACGAGTGCGGAGTTGGGGCCAAAAACAGCTTCGAGTGATTTCAATGTAACGTGAACCTCTGGCGAAATAGATTTTTTAATAGAGCATTTATCTTACGGATCCTTTTTCCGAAAGCAATTAACCCTGAAATTAAGCATTAACACACAAAAAAACGATAATTCTTCTGTTACCCGGAACAGCGTTTCGGGAATGTGATTAGTATTCAAAACAACGATCTGAGTCCTTTAATTCACGGGAATCTTACCCTATATTTAAACCAAAAAATTATTCATGAATAATACCCCTGAAAAAGCATTGAACGGCGCTGAAAATATACGCTGGGATCTGAGCGATCTGTACTCCTCCAATGCCGACCCGGCACTGAAATCTGACAAAGAACTGCTCCTTAAAAAAGCCGATCAGTTTGCATCCGCATACCGGGGAAAGGTATCGGATCTGAAGCCCTCAGCATTCAATGAAATGCTTCAGGAATATGAGTCCATTTTGGATCTGTCCGGGAAGATCGGGTCTTTTGCCTACTTACAGTGGTCTACAAACACTTCCAATACCGACTATGGAAAACTGGTAGCCGAATCGGATGAACTGTCATCCGAAGTATCTCAGAAACTGGTTTTTCTAGATGTAGAGTGGCTGAATATTCCGGAGGAAGACGCTGAAAAGCTTATTAATAGTGATGCATTATCAGGTTATCGTCATTATCTCGAATCATCCCGGCGCTATAAAGAGCATATTCTGGAGGAAAAACAGGAACAGATTCTTTCCGCAAAATCTGTGACCGGAAGGTCAGCCTGGGTTCGGTTTTTTGATGAGACTCTGGGTGCTGCGAAATTCGAACTGGACGGTAAAGAACTTACAGAACAGGAAACATTGAGCAAACTTCATGAGAGTGACCGGAGTTTGCGGAAAAAAGCTCATGCTTCTCTGACCCAGACTTTTCAGGACCTGAGCAGATCTCTTACTTTTATCTTTAATACGCTGCTGGCGGATAAATCAACCAATGATAAACTGAGGGATTATCCAACATGGATCAGTTCCAGAAACCTGGCAAACAAAACGTCTGATGAAACGGTCGATGCCCTGGTCAAATCGGTTACCGGTAAATATGAACTGGTACAGCGCTATTACAGGCTCAAGAAAGAATTGTTGGGTCTCGATGTAATGTATGATTATGACCGTTATGCACCGCTTATAGAAAATGAAGCTACGATTAAATGGGATTCTGCACGTGATATGGTGCTGGACTCCTATAGTGGTTTTCATCCGGAAATGGGAAGCATTGCCAGGAAATTTTTTGACGAGAACTGGATCGATGCTGCGATTTCTACCGGTAAAAGGGGCGGAGCTTACTCGGCTAGTACGGTTCCTTCCGTACATCCGTACGTTTTTATGAATTTTGACGGAAAGATCAGGGATGTGCAGACTCTGGCTCATGAACTTGGACATGGAGTCCACCAGTTCCTGTCAAGACAACAAGGAGTCCTGCAGGCCTCCACTCCTTTGACAACCGCTGAAACAGCTTCTGTTTTCGGAGAGATGCTGGTATTCCAGAAACTTCTCAAAGAACTGGATGACCCTAAGGAAAAACTGGGGTTGCTGGTTGGTAAGATCGATGACACGATCGCCACGGTATTCCGTCAGATCTCAATGAATCGGTTCGAGCATGCTATGCATACCGCCCGAAGGGAAGAGGGGGAGCTGACAAAAGAACGATTCTCCGAATTGTGGATGGAGCAACAACGAGCACTATACGGTGATTCAGTTGAACTGACTGATGAATATGGTATTTGGTGGAGCTATATTCCGCATTTCCTTCATACACCCGGGTACGTATATGCCTATGCATTCGGTGAGTTACTGGTGCTGGCCCTGTATGAAGAATATAAATCACGCCCAGAAGGTTTTGCTGACCGGTATATGGGTCTTCTGAGCGCAGGGGGCAGTGAATGGCCTGATAAGCTGGTAGGTAGAATGGGACTGGATATTACCAAACCGGACTTCTGGGATCAGGGGCTCAGGTCCTTCGAAGCCATGGTGGATGAGGCTGAAAAAATGGCTGAATTGGTCGGCTGAAAACCGTATATATAAATTCGTTTCCTTACTGCATTAAATCGATTGTAAATCTAACAGAATAAATGGCACTGGACCGACAAGACAAAGCTTTACGTGAATTTAAACAGATCATTCAGGATCTGGTTCACTTGTTGCGAACATCTACTAAATGTAAGCTGACATATATGTGCTGGGTTAACCGGTCTCGCCAGCAATTTGTATGGGAAGCAAATAGTACCGGTTTACCGAATGTGATGTTCAAAGATCGTGTTGCATTCGGGCAGCATTTTCTGGATAAGTATAAAGATATTGAAGAGATCGTACATCTTAGGGTGGGTGAGGATGTCAGCAAGGCAAAACTGATCCATTATTTTGAATTTGTACAGGCCAAAGAGATCCTGATCATTCCATTTATAAACAAAGGAGAAACGGTAGCTCTGACTGTACTTGAAAGTGAAGAAGCGATCATCCAGGAAGAGATACATGACCGGATCGTGGCCTACAATAATGCGATGGTAAATGTACTCGATACCTACCTGGAAGTGGTTGACCTTCATGAACAGCAAAGCGAATGGGAAGATTATGAGGAATCCCTGAATCGTATTGATTTCCGGAAACACCGTGTTGATATTCTTCAGACGATGCTGGATGAGATGCAAAGGTTGCTTCCTAATGGGGGTGCGGCTCTGGTTTGTCCGGGCATGGAATCCTGGTCAGTAGTGCTGAGTGCAGCAAACAATCAGCAACCACCCAAGCTGGGAATGCAGCTTCAGGAAAAGAGCGTGGCATATGATGCCCTTGAAAAAGGAAGTCCGGTATTTACCATGCATTTTAATAACAATCCCCGCAGAGTATCTGTATCAGAGAAGCGGACGGAAGGGGCAACACTGGCAATACCTATCAAGATCCATGATCGCCGGCAGGGAGTAGTAATTTGCTATGATAGCGACCCGCTTTCTTTCAAAGAATCTACCAAGCATAAGCTGATCAATCTTGGCCGAACTGCAGCCTTAAGTATTCAAACGTCCTACCGGAAGAATGATATGGCTGAGAATATTCTGACCCATAACTTTGATTGCTTCTTACCGGAACTTTGGGAAAAAGCACTCGAAATTGAGATTGCCAGGGTGAAAGAAGGCCAGAATATTTATACCTGGTTTGGACTGGTAACCCCGGGCGATAGTTCAACGCTGAGAACGAAATTCCGCCTTGAGGAATTACAGCGTATTCAGGGCGACTTTGTTGAGTTCTTGAATCCGGCCAGGCACAATGAATGTGGCTACCTGGGCTTTAACTCTGATTATGTTTATGCGTTTATCGTGCAAAGTGATTCGGAGGATGCCGTAGAAAACTGGATGAATAGCGTGCGGCGTAAAACAGATACCGGTTTAAAACTTTCAGGCGGTGGTTATCTGAATGTTAATTTCAAAGCCGGCTACACCATGATAACCCGTGATGATAGCAGCAGCTATCAGGTACTCGAAAAAGCCAAGAAAGCACTTTCCAAAGTTCTGAGTGACCAGGAAATGGAGCTTTATCAGGCATCATGAGTAATGTCTATCTGATCATTATTGACGGACTCGGGGTCGGCGCTCAGGAAGATGCACACCTTTACGGCGACGAAAACATGAATACACTGGGTCATGTCAGTAAAGAGACCGGACTCAGACTCCCTAATCTGCAGAAAATGGGGCTGGGAAATATTATTCCGCTCTCATCAATAGAACAAGAGCAGAAGCCAATGGCTGCCTGGGCTAAAATGAGGGAAGTATCTGCAGGTAAAGATTCCACCACCGGCCACTGGGAAATTGCGGGTATACAACTTGAAAAACCTTTTCCGGTATATCCGGAGGGCTTTCCGGATGACCTGATCGCTAAGTTTTGTGAGGGGACAGGAGTAGACAAAGTATTGTGTAACAAGCCTTATTCAGGTACAGAGGTAATTAAAGAATACGGCGATGAGCATATTAAAACCGGCTACCCTATTGTTTATACTTCAGCTGACAGCGTTTTTCAAATTGCCGCACATGAGGATGTGATCCCGGTTAAGAAGTTATATGAGTGGTGTGAATATGTCAGAAATGAGATCTGTATTGGTGAACATGGCGTTGGCAGGGTAATAGCCAGGCCGTTTACGGGGCAGCATGGAAATTATTACAGGATCTCGGATAAGAGGCACGACTATTCAATGAGTCCGCCCACTCATCATCTTATGAACGTGCTGCAGCAAAATGGAATAAAAACCTATTCTATAGGTAAGGTGATCGATCTATTTGCGGGAGATGGTTTTACGCAATTCAGACGGACCAAAAGCAATGCGGAAGGAATTTCTCAGCTGCTCAGTGCCATGAGTGCTGTTGAGAACTCCTTAGTATTTGTAAACCTGATTGATACCGACCAGCTTTTCGGGCACCGGCTTGATCCTGAAGGCTATGCAGAAAGTCTGAAAGAATTTGACCGGGCTCTGCCGGCAATACTCGGAAAAATGAAAAAAGGAGATCTGCTGATGATTACGGGGGACCATGGCAATGACCCTTGCTCGGAAAGCACCGACCACTCAAGGGAATTTGTTCCCTTGCTGGTGTATCCTGTAAATTCAGCCGCTAAAGAAGATCTGGGTATCCGAGGAAGCTTTTCTGATATCGCTGTATCGGTTGCAGAGTTCTTTGGAGCTGAACATAAATTTAAGGGCACCTCATTTCTGCAGAAGCAGTGATTTCCGGGATAATAGTGACTTAACATTCTGAGTAATATTGCTTATATTTATCAGTTGTTCTACTATACTGCGTAGATGTAGCTATATCGGAGTGATATCCATGAATTATTAAGTTCATATTTACGCTCGAGCGCATTAAAAATATTCAATCAAATAGTTAGTAATTGTGGCAAAAAGTTCAGGCATTTCTACTCGTGAATCAGAATCTTTGGATCGCTATCTGCATGAAATAGGAAAAGAGAAACTGATCACACCTGATGATGAGGTTAGATTAGCTAAGGAAATTCAGAAAGGGAGTCAGAGAGCTTTAGAAGACCTCACCAAAGCAAACCTGAGATTCGTTGTTTCTGTTGCAAAACAGTACCAGAATCAGGGTTTATCTCTCGGAGATCTTATCAATGAAGGTAACCTCGGTCTGATCAAAGCTGCCAAGCGTTTTGATGAGACCCGTGGTTTCAAATTTATTTCTTACGCGGTATGGTGGATCCGCCAGTCTATTCTTCAGGCTCTTGCTGAGCAAAGCCGTATTGTAAGGCTTCCCCTTAACAGAGTAGGTGCTCTCAACAAGATCGGTAAAGAACTTTCAAAGCTTGAGCAGGAGTATGAAAGAGTTCCTTCTGCCCATGAACTTGCAGAAAGCCTTGAGATGACGGTAGGTGAGGTTGCAGACACGTTAAAGATCTCCGGTCGCCACCTATCTATGGATGCTCCCTTTGCGCAGGGTGAAGATAATCGTCTGCTCGATGTACTTGAAAACGAGGAGATCCCGAATCCTGATTTTGACCTTATGGGTGAATCCCTGAAAGTCGAGATTGAAAGAGCATTATCAAAACTGACCAGCCGTGAAGCTGAGGTGATCAGATTGTATTTCGGTATAGGTCGAGAACATTCACTGACCCTTGAAGAAATTGGTGAACGCTTTGATCTTACCCGTGAACGAGTCCGGCAGATTAAGGAAAAAGCACTCAGAAAGTTGCGGCATCATAACCGCAGCGCAGCTCTCAGAGCTTATCTGGGATAGAACTTAAAGCCCTCAAATGAGGGCTTTTTTATTATCCCTGATATTTGTTGATTATGTAATTATTGCCTGATACTATCCAATTAAGGTTACGAGAGAACTGATTACTGAATAAAGAGGGCTGCAAACCTGCTTTTTTCAGAAATTTTGTACCATACACTGGTATTATGACAATTGCTTCCGGACTGCCTATGAAAATAAAACTATCCCTTAGTGCTGTATTACTAATGATATTATGGGGCAATTCCTTTGCTCAAAAGTATCCCTTCAGAACTTATTCTATAGAGCAGGGACTCACTGAATCAGTGGTGTACGATATTGAACAGGATTCAGACGGTTACATATGGTTGGCTACCAGTTTTGGTCTGACCCGATATGATGGAGTAGTCACCACATCTTATTTTGAAGAGAACGGCCTGAATAACAACACTCTGCATTCAGTATATGAAGATAATTTCGGGAGACTATGGATAGGATCTGAATCGGGTGTGAACTATTGGGAAGAAGACAGTATACAAAAAGAACCAGACCTGGATGCACTGCAGAGTAGCACGATACTAAGCATCTTTCAGGATAGTAATGGTGCATTATGGTTTGGTACAGACGGTGATGGGGTGTGGAATTATTCCAATGGTCGACTCATACAGTACACAACAGTAAATGGTTTGAGCAATAACCGGGTAAGAGCTATTACAGAAGACGATAAAGGGACTCTTTATTTTGCAACCCGCGGAGGATTGACCAGTCTCAATGATGGAAGTTTCAGAGTCTATACAATGAATGACGGGCTTCCGGAAGATCGTCTAAGGGATGTGGTCTTTGCCGGTAATGGAAAAGTACTGATCGGGAGCAGGAACGGCCTGGTGATTTTTCAGGATGGAGTCACCGAAATTATTAATGAGTCAGAGGGATTGTTAAGTGCTAATATTTGGGCTATTGAGACGACTTCGGAAGGGGGTATATGGTTGGGTGCGGAAGGTGGAGTAAGCTTTTATCAGGATGGAAAGGTGCAGAATTATACCACAGAACAAGGGCTCTCGAATAACATCGTCACCTCGGTCATGTCCGACCGCGAAGGGAATATGTGGTTTGGAACAAATGGCGGAGGGGCTTCCATATTCTTTGGTAATTATTTCAGTAACTATGATACAGATATGGGTCTGCCGAATAATGTGGTTTTGACCATAACCGGTGATAAAGAGGGACGTATATGGTTTGGAATGTACGGGGGTGGAATTACCGCTCTCATTGATGGTGAATTTAACGACCTGAATATTAACTCGGCACTTCCCGATAACAAGATCTACAACCTGTTTGTTGACTCAAAGAATGTGTTGTGGATCTCTATGAGTGATGGACTGGCTACCTACGAAGAGGGAGTTCTTAAGGTCTTTGCTGATGATCAGTTCCCATTCAGAAAAGTGCGTAATGTCATGGAGGCATCAGATAATTCTTACTGGATCAGCCTTGAAGAAGAAGGACTGGTGCATTATGAGGAGGGTAAATTTACCAGGTATGATGAGTCTCACGGTATGGAAAGTTCAAGCATTCGTAAAGTGATCGAAGATGAATCGGGAGATATTTGGATAGCAACCTTCGACGGTGGCATAAGCAGGTGGGATGGTGAAAACTTTGACAACTTCACAATATCTGAGGGACTACCCAATAATTCGGTAACTGATATCTACATAGACAGCGAAAACCGATTATGGGCAACTACTGCAGGGGGATTTGTTTGGTTTGACGGAGAAAGATTTCAGAGTATTACTCAGGATGATGGAATGCCCGATAAAAAAGCTTATTTCATTCATGAAGGAGAGAATGGGTATTACTGGCTGGGAAGTACAAAAGGAGTGATCCGCTTTGATGCTAACCTGTATTTTTCTCAGTCAGGGAATGAGCAGGCCTTTAAACTCATAACTAATGATCAGGGCCTGATCGGTGATGAGCTGAATTCCGGGGCCGTGTTCGAAGACCGGGAGGGGTATCTTTGGTTTGGTACTGTTGAAGGTGTGAGTAGGTTTGATCCGCGTTCTTATCTCAGTAAAAAGGTCCCGCCGATCGTTCATTTAATTTCATTCAACGCTTCCGGTAGAAATTATCGGCTCCGTAACGGGAATACGCTTGAATATGATCAAAATTACGTGGAGATAGAGTATTCTGGAATAAATATGACCGCCCCTGATCAGGTCATATATCAGTACAGAATGAGTGGAGTGGACCCTGACTGGCAACAGACGACCAACCGTATTGTGAAGTATCCCTCGGTGCCGTCGGGTGAACATTTATTCGAGGTCCGGGCCCGTAATCCGGAGGGAGACTGGAGCGAGGAAGTTAAAAAGATCCGTTTTTCCGTAGCTTATCCGTTCTGGTTAAGCTGGTGGTTCCTTACGATCATAGCCATAGCCGTGATCAGTATTATCCTGCTGTTTTATAACTATTACAAGGCCAGAAAGCTGATTGATATTGAACGAATGAGAGTAAGAATAGCCAGTGACCTGCATGATGATGTAGGAGCCAGTCTTACCGAGATCGCATTGCAGTCTGATTTTTTACAGGCCGGGAAAGTGGATGATGAGATCGGACACTCTCTTCAGCAGATAGGAAAGCAGTGCCGCAGGATCGTAAGCAGCCTGGATGACATCGTATGGTCAATTGATGCGAGAAATGATACTCTTGGAGATCTCACTGACCGGATGCAGGATTATGTGCTTAATACTCTTGAATCAAAGAATATGGCAGTAACCTATGATTTTGATGATCTGAAGATGGAAAATAAGCTTCCTGTTGAACTCAAAGAGAATCTGTATCTTATTTTTAAGGAAGCAGTCAACAATGTGGCTAAATATTCAAATGGCGATAAAGTTGAAATAACCATGCACAACCAAAACGGTAGTTACGAACTCGAGATCTATGATAACGGATCAAAAGGGAAAAGTGCTAAAAAGACCGGGCATGGCTTACGTAACATGGAAATGCGAGCGAAACGTATAGGTGCAGATATACATATTGATCCTGATAATGGATTCAGGATCACTGTAACCGGTGATACTAATATGAACTAACGGAGTTGTTATGACCATCGTAGGAATAGTCGAAGACAATAAAAAGATCAGAGACCTTATTCAGAGATATCTGGATATGCAGGACCAAATGCAGTGTCCGGTAGCGGTGGATTCCGTAGAGGAAATGCTGGAGTTTCTGGAAGATCATCAGCATCCGGATGTAATTTTGATGGATATTCAATTACCCGGAATGTCAGGGATAAAAGGCATGGAAGTTATTAAATCCAAGTATCCTGAAGTTGAGATCATCATGCTTACCGTTTACCACGACTCACATAAGATATTCGACTCTCTCAAAGCCGGTGCTTCCGGATATTTGCTCAAACACACTTCTCTTCCAGAGATCAAAGAATCAATTGAGAATCTGATGAAAGGAGGAGCTCCGATGTCTCCGCAGATCGCCCGGAAGGTGATCTCTCATTTCAATGATGAACCGAAGAAAAACCCGGATTCAATGCTGACAAATCGGGAGCAGGACATCGTAAACGGTCTTGTAGATGGTTTGAGCTATAAAATGATAGCGGACCGGTATGATATTTCAATTGACACAGTAAGAGCTCATATCCGGAATATTTATAAGAAATTACATGTTAACTCCAAAGCAGAGGTTATTGCCAAGTCACTAAGAGGCGAGATCTGAGCTAACATTAACATGTTATAGTTCATGTTAAGTAATTATGACATTTTTAGCCCGTAGACTGATAAAAGCAACGGAGAATATTATGAAATACCAAAGTAAGGCTACTCAATATTTACTGATCATACTTGGAATCGGACTTAGCGGATGCTATACCCAATTTTCTAGTCTGGATCGTATTGATGATAACCAGTTTTATCCCAGCTCTCAGGAAGTGAACGGTTATTATGACTGGTCAGGTAATGAAGCAGCTAATGAGGGCCAGGCTTATCAGGCTTCAACCATAGAAAAACCCTATCTGTATCAGGATGATTATTTTGATAATGAGGTTATAGAATCAGAAGCCGATCTCATGCAGTCCGGTATTCAATATCAGGATTTGGAAACCAGACAGTGGTATGAAGATAATGACCTTCAGGGTGTCTACTGGGAAGGTTATGATGATGGTTTTGATGAAGGCTATGATTATGGATACGCTGACGGCCAGGATGATTTCCGCAACCGGGCACCCGGAAGAGTTTATACTACCGCTGACTTTGGATATAACCAGGCTTTATTTGAAAACTACTGGGGCACCCGTTGGGCTTTTCAGTATCGTTTTAATTATGCACTGGCTCATTCAACCTATGCAGTCTATGGGAATATCTACCCGTATTACGGAAATATCTATTCTTTCTACAGATACCGGAATCCATCCAGACTAGGTCTGTTTGCATCATTTGGAAACGGATGTGTAGGATTTAATAACTGGGGTATGGTAAACTCTCCATTTGTGAACTGGGCAGGTAATAGTCCATGCTTACCTTTCGGTCAGTATTCCTTAGTCGCTTACGGCTGGGAATTGAATGACTGGTGGGGTTATGGTCCTCTGTACGGATTTTATGGTCACAGAGGTGGGATCTGGGGATTCAACAATAACTACATCGTGGTTAATAACTATTATAATAACCGTAAGTATGGCCGTACAAGAGCTGAACTTTACAGAAAGAATCCACGAACCTCAGGTATCTATGCAAGAAATAATTCTGATTTAAGATCCAGGTCGTCCACTCTCAGAAACCGCTCAGGCTCTGCAACACGCTCTGGTCTGAACCGTGCAGGAATATCCCGTAACAGATCTTCCTCTTCAGGCAGAAGCAGTAGCATTAGTCGCAGAAGTTCCGGTAGCGGCAGCTCCGGAAGTTCAGGAATTGGCAGGAGCAGAAGCAGCGGAAGTTCCGGAAGCTCCGGAGTGGGAAGAAGCAGAAGTGGCGGATCATCTGGTAGTTCAGGTTCAAGCGGCAGAAGCGGCGGATCATCAGGTTCATCATCCGGTAAGCGAGGTGGCGGCGGAAGCCTAAGCAGTTCCATTAGTCCTGATACCGGTACAGGATATCGTCCGAGTACACAAGCTCGTATAGCCAGAACTAATGCTCTGCTGAAGAAGAGAAATTCTACTTCAACCGCCTCCAGAAACACACTCAGAAGCCGTGAAGCAACCAAAAGCAGAAGTTCTGTAAGCGATGGTTCACAAAGTTTAAGAGGTAGAATTAATTC